>CAYUZY010000174.1:0-1510 GCA_964448645.1 uncultured Flavobacteriaceae bacterium | reverse complement strand
AAAAGATTCTATATTGAATTCTGTTTTTAAAACAGGAATTATTTTTTTTCAATTTATATTATCTATTTATTTTGTTATTTTTTTAAAATTAAGTATTGAGGGCTTGATTTATTCACAATTTTATTCAAATCTTTTTTGGTTAGCTATTGGTCTGATATTTTTAAAAAATAAAAAAATAATTTTAAAAAAAAATATTTTAATTGAAACCTTTAAGTTTTCTTTACCTCTTTTTCCTAGAATATTAATTGGAGTTTCTACTATAAGTTATGATAAAATATTAATAAAGACATTAACTTCTTCGGGTTTTCTTGGTATATATGATATTGCTACAAGAGTTTCATATCAGTGTAATAATTTTTTTCTTACTCTTCAAAACACATTTTTGCCTGATTTTTATAAAATGGCTAATAACAGAAAATTAAATCAAGAAAGAATACCTGAATTTTTAATGAAATATTTTTTTATTGCAATTCTTTTCTGTCAGGTTATATGTTATTTTTCATTTGAAATTATATCTATAATTACCCCTAAAGAATTTCATGAAGCAATTATAATTACATCAATTTTAGGTCTATCTATGAGTCTTATATTTTTTGGTACTGTTCCAATTTTAATTCATTTAAAAAGAACTTTTTTAATATCTAAACTTTCTATTTTAAATTTTATATCTACATTAATAATAGTTCTTCTTTTCACAAAAAAATATGGAATATTGGGTACAGCTTTAGGAATTTTAATTTCGAATATAATTAATCAAGGGATTGCATTTATTAAGACTTATTTTTTATATCCTTTAAAATGGAATTTTAGAAGAATATTATTTATTTATTCATATTTGTTTTTTACAACATTTGTATTAATTTATTTGAGAAACATAAATTTTAGTTATGAATTAAGATTGGCTATAAAATTGATATTTTTAGGGGTGTTTATTATTTATGGCTCTTATTCTAATATATTTAATATTAAAGCATATTTCAATGAGATTTTCAAAAAAACATTTTAAATGAAAAAAATATACTTAGTAATTATTTTGGAAATTAAAGAATGGATTAAATTTTTTTTAAGAAATATTCCTGGTAAAATAGGTATTATTATTAGAAGATTAATTTATGTTAAAAATTTTAATAATGTTTCTATTCCTACTGCATTTTATTTTGATAGTTTAAAAAAAGTATCATTCGGCAAAAACATATCTATGGGAGGGTATTGTCATTTCTATTCTAATGGAGGTAAAATAATATTAAAAGATAACGTGAAATTAAATATTAATGTGGTTTTGAATTCTTCAATAGGAGGAGAAATTATTATAGGTCAAAATTCATTGATTGGACCTAATGTTATTATTAGAACAGCCAATCATAATTTTGATAGGATTGATTTACCAATTAATCAACAAGGACATAACTTTGGAAATGTCGTAATTGATAAAAATGTTTGGATAGGAGCAAATACAATTATATTAGGAAATGTTAAAATTGGAGAGGGGGCAATTATAGTGGCAGGATCT
>CAYUZY010000173.1:0-1576 GCA_964448645.1 uncultured Flavobacteriaceae bacterium | reverse complement strand
ATAGGCATTTCGTCTTTTCTCCAAATAAAGCCTTTTAAAGTTCTTTCATTTATTCGTATATCCTTTTCAGGATAGACTTCACCATTTGGTGAAACCAAAAAAGTAATTTCTCCTATTTCTCCTTTTGAAAAATTAATTTTCATTTCACTACATGTTGTTTTGTCAATCCCAATTAATTTTTGATCTAAATCACTATACAAATAATAAACCATTTCAGTGTTCTTAATAATATTTATATAGTTAAGTTTTCCATCTATAAAAGAGCCTCTTAAAATGCCACCTTTTATTTGATTAAAACCTTTATTACTTAAGCTATCTTTTTCTATTATAAATACGTTACCATTTATTTTTAATGAATCAAGTTTTTTTGTATTAGTATCTGATAATAAAAAAATCTCATCACCTGTCATTTGACTTTTATCAAACCATAAAATAGGGTTTTTAAGATTCCTTTGAGATTCAGTTAATGTTTGTTTTTCAATTTTAACTAATGGTTTCTTAAACAATTTTGTTAAGCCTATTGATTCATCTATATATATAGAATCAGATTTTCCTTTTAAATCTTTTCTAAATATTCTGACATCATAAAACCCTCTCATAATTCTTTTTTGTTCAGGTCCAGTTGTTATTAGTGTATCTGCATGAATAAATAAAGAGTCATTATCAATTATGTTAGTTGCTAGAGCTCTTTTTGTAATTATTGCAGAATCTTTAGCTTTAAAAATTTCTCCATAATGTCCTTGAATAATAGTGTTGTTTATTGAATCAATTATACTAATATTATTTACAGCAGAGGCATATTCTAACTCATTTTCAAAATAAAGACTATCACCTTTTATTATTTTATTGTCATAGTATATAATTGCATTATTTTTAAAAAAGCCTTTTTCAACATTCATGTCATAATAACCTTCATCACAAAAAATATTATATGTTTCTCCAGTTATATTAGACTTTTTATAAAAAAAAGCTTCATTTAATTCAGTAAAATAATCCAATCGTTCTGAATTAACTTTATACTTAGGGTTTTTAATTTTTACATTAGACTTAAATTGATATTTATTTTCATTCATAAAATAAATTCCTTTATTACTTGTAAGAGTTGTTAAGCTATCTATTATTATTCCTTTAGAATTATAAAATGCAGTATTATTTATTCTGTCCATAAATAAGGAATCAGTTTTTAGATTCATATCAGGACTATCTAGGATGACATTTCCATAGGCATTAGCTAATTTTAAATTTCCATCATATTCAATTGAATTACAGGTTAGTTTAATAGTATCTCCTTGAGTGAAAATTACATTCCCAACTGCTTTAAAGGAATTTTTTTTTGAATAGAAGTAAGCTTTATCTGAAATTATTAATCCCCCATCATGAAATAAATTAACTTTCTTTTTATCATTACTTAGAAGAATATTTGCTCCAGGAAATTTCTCTTGATCTTGAGTTGACGCAGCAGCTTTTCTTATTTCAATAATTTTAATTTCTTGTGCAAAGCAATTGATGAAAGTTAGAAAAAAAAAATTCCAGTAAAATAATTTGTTTTTCAAAAATTAGTTTTAAAATTTTCTCT
>CAYUZY010000172.1:0-1603 GCA_964448645.1 uncultured Flavobacteriaceae bacterium | reverse complement strand
ATATGAATGCTTATATAGCTAATGAGGCTGCAACTATTACAACTTTTGGTAAAGGACAAGTGTTTCAAGATAAACATGTCCGATATCCAATTCCATTAAGTGCAATTGACCTTAGTGGTGGAGAATTAGTGCAAAATCCTGGACACTAATTCTATTAAATTTAATTTTAAAACAAAAAGCTCCTTTTCTAAAGGAGCTTTTTATTATTAATAAAATTAACACTGTTTTAATTCTATTTTTTAAAAATTGACAAGTGTCATTTTTTTAAATTAGTATTAATCTTTAACTTGCAACTATTATAAATAATAATAAAACTATATTATACTTCACTTGTTAAATTAAAAATAATGGCCTTAAAACTTTTTAAAATTTTAAGTTTAATTTTTTTATTAATTATTTCAATTAATTGTTCTAAAAACAATAAACTTTTCACTAAACTTTCGAGTAAACAAACAAACATTTTGTTCACTAACACTATAATTGAAAATGACACCTTAAATATTTTAAATGAAGAATATGTTTTTAATGGTGGAGGAGTTATCACAACAGATTTTAATAATGATGGATTAAAAGATTTGTTTTTTTCAGGAAATCAAAAATCCAATAAACTTTATTTAAATAAAGGAAATTTTAAATTCAAAGATATTAGCTCAGTTTCTAATATTGAAGCTAAAGAAAAGTGGTCTACAGGCTTGACATATACTGATATAAATAACGATGGATTAATCGATATTTATGTCTGTGCAGCAATGAAAAAGGAAAACAGAAGCAACATGATGTTTATTAATATGGGGGTTGATAAAAATACTGGGGAAATTAACTTCAAAGAAATGGCCAAAGAATACGGAATTGATGATTCAGGCAATAGCATGGGAGCTATTTTTTTTGATTATAACAAAGACGGATTTATGGATTTATATGTTTTAAACAATGAACAAAATAAATCGATTCCAACAAATTACAGAAAAAAAATAATTGATGGTTCAGCAGTAAGTAATGATAGATTATATAAAAATAATGGCAATGGAACTTTTACAGATGTTACCCTTGAAGCAGGTATTACCATTGAAGGGTTTGGTTTAGGTTTAGCTGTAGCAGATATTAATTTTGATGGATGGCCTGATATTTTTATTGGAAATGATTATACAACTAATGATTTACTTTATATTAATAATGGAGATGGAACTTTTTCAAATCAAATTGAAAAATTTATAAAACATCAAAGTATGTTTTCAATGGGTGTTGATATTTCTGACTTTAACAATGATGGATACCAAGATATTATATCTCTAGATATGCTTGGAGAATCTAATTATAGAAAAAAAACTACTATCTCTTTTAGCTCATATGAACCTGTTGTTCTTACTAAAAGATTTGGATATCAAACCCAGCATGTTAGAAATATGTTACACTTAGGGAATGGTGCCGAAGATCCTTTTAGTGAAATTGGTTTGCTTTCTAATATTTATCAAACTGATTGGAGTTGGTCTCCGCTTTTTTTTGATGCAGACAATGATGGGCTTAGAGATTTATTTATAACTAATGGTTTTCCAAGAGATATTACTGATAAAGATTTTTCTGATTTTAGATTTCAAGTCCATAG
>CAYUZY010000171.1:0-1759 GCA_964448645.1 uncultured Flavobacteriaceae bacterium | reverse complement strand
ATTAAAAGAACATGGATTAAATAAAAGTCATTTAAAAATAAATAATAAAGTAGTTGAGAAAATTGTTGACGGATATACTAGGGAGTCAGGTGTTAGAGGTTTAGAAAAGCAAGTCGCGAAATCTGTTAGATATGTTGCAAAATCAATTGCTATGGAGGAAAATTATATTAAAAATCCTAACTCGGAAGATTTAATTGAAATTTTGGGACCTGTTAAAGTACATCGTGATTTATACGAAAACAACTTTATTGCTGGAGTTGCTACTGGTCTTGCATGGACTGCTGTTGGTGGAGAGATTTTGTTTATCGAGTCTTCTATTTCAAGAGGTAAAGGAAATTTATCAATAACTGGTAATTTAGGGAAAATAATGAAGGAATCAGCTACTATTGCACTTGAATTTATTAAAGCAAATTCTGAAATAATTGGACTGTCTAATTTTAATTTTGAAAAATATAATATCCATTTGCATGTTCCAGAAGGTTCAACTCCTAAAGATGGACCTAGTGCAGGAATAACGATGCTTTTATCATTAGTTTCATTATTTACTCAAAAAAGAATTAAAAAAAATATTGCTATGACAGGTGAAATTACATTGAGAGGAAAAGTATTACCTGTTGGAGGAATTAAAGAGAAAATACTTGCAGCAAAAAGATCTAAAATTAAAGAGATTGTTTTATCCAAGGATAATGAAAAAGATATTAAAGAAATTAATTCTAAGTATTTAAAAGGATTAAAATTTTATTATATCGAAAAAATGATTGAAGTAATTGGAATTGCATTGACTTCGAAAAATGTTATAAATTTAAAAAAACTTAACTTATAGATTTTTCTTTTAATGGGACACATTATAGTAGCAATAGATGGTCATGCAGCAACCGGAAAAAGCACTCAATCAAAGAAGATAGCTTCATATTTAAATTATAAGTATATAGACTCAGGAGCCATGTATAGGGCTGTTACTCTTTTTGCTATTAGAAATAAAATTTCACCTGATAATTTGACTCAAATTAATTCTATGTTATCTAATATAAAAATAAATTTTAAATTTTTAAATGGCCAAAATAGGACTTTTTTAAATAGTGAAGATGTAGAAAGATTAATTCGTTCTAAAGAGGTTTCTAACAAAGTAAGCTCTTATGCTAAAGTTAAAGAAATTCGAGAATTTTTAATTTCAAAACAGCGAGAATTTGGTTTAAATAAAAAAATTGTAATGGATGGTAGAGATATAGGTACAGTTGTTTTTCCAAAAGCAGAATGTAAATTTTTTTTTAAATCAGACATTAAAATTTCAGCTGATAGGAGATATAAAGAAATTATAGAATCAGGATCTCATAGGAGCTATGAAGATGTTCTTTTAGAAGTTTCAAGAAGAGATAGTTCTGATACTAAAAGAAAATATTCTCCACTAAAAAAAGCAAAGGATTCAATGGAAATTGATGTTTCAAATAAATCTGTTGATGAAATTTTTAAAGATTTATTGTTAATTATAGAAAGAAAGATTAAAAGATTGACTAAATAAAATTAAGCAATTATTTGTTTATTAGCAGATTGTACTTAAATTTGCACGCTTCAAAAAATTTAAGAAGAGTAGTTGAAGCATTAAAATAAATTTAACAATCTTTTGATTTTAAGATATAAACTCTTCCATAAGTCAAAATACAAATAACATGGAAATGGCTAAAAAAATTTCCTCTAAAAAGACCCCTGTTAAAGCTGCTGCAAAAAAGACCCCTGTTAAAGCTGCTGCAAAAAAGACTCC
>CAYUZY010000170.1:0-1900 GCA_964448645.1 uncultured Flavobacteriaceae bacterium | reverse complement strand
TCTTTATCCCATGGGCATTTTTCTCTAATCTCATCTATTATATCAAGTAATTTCTTAAATGATCTTATTTTATTCTTATCTGAATTCATTTTCAATTTTATATTAAAATTTCATTAAGTAATCTGTTTTAATTTCTCCTTTTGAAATATTTTTAAGCTTAGTTTTTAAAATTCTTTTTTTAAATGAAGAAAGATGATCAATAAATAATATTCCCTCTAAATGATCATATTCATGTTGGACCACTCTTGCTATAATACCAGATAAAACAAGAGTTTTAGAAACAAAATTTTCATCTAAAAAACTTATTTTTATTAATTCTTTTCTAGAAACATCTTCTCTAATATCAGGTATACTAAGACATCCTTCATTAAAATCCCAATCATTTCCATTTTGCTCAATAATTTTTGGATTAATAAAAACTTTTTTAAAAGAAGCCAATTCGCTTGATTCTCTCTTAGACAATTCTTCTTGTTCAGAAAACGGGAAAGTATCAATTATAAAAACCCTTATAGAAAGTCCAATTTGAGGAGCAGCAAGACCAACACCATTAGCTGAATACATAGTTTCCCACATATTTTTAAGTAAATCTTTTAACTTAGGATAACTTTCATTAATCTCTAGTGCTTTTGTTTTTAAAACAGGGTTTCCATATGGTAAAATAGGTAATATCATAAGTTTTTCAATTTATGTTCTAAAAAAGATTGTAAAATCAATGTTGCGCTTATTTTATCAATTAACCTTTTATTTTTTCTTTTATTCTTTTTTATTCCACTCTCTAAAATAACTTTAGATGAAATTTTAGATGTATATCTTTCATCTTGTCTATATATAGGATAAGATGGAAATATTTTTTTTAAATCTTTTATAAACTCAAGAATATTTTTTTCAATATCAGAAGTAGATCCGTCTTTTTGAAGAGGCATTCCTATAACAAAAGCCTCAACTTTTTTATTTTCAATATAATTCCTAAGAAATGGAATTAATTTGTTTGTCTGACATGTATCCAAAGGAGAAGCTATAATTTGATTTGGATCAGTAATTGAAATACCTGAATATTTAATTCCAAAATCTAACCCTATTAAACATCTCATATTAAAAAATTATTGACAAATATATTAAGGTTTTGATTCATTTCTATTCTTTACTTTTGTAAAAAAATATATATGAGAGATATTATAGAAAAAGCATGGGAAAATAGATCTTTATTAAATGATGTTAATACAAAACAAACTATTAGAAAAGTTATTAATTTACTTGATAAGGGAGAATTTAGAATTGCTGAAAAAATTAATTCTAAATGGGTTGTTAATCAGTGGATTAAAAAAGCTGTTATATTATATTTTTCAATTCAAAAGATGAAAACAATTCAATCAGGTGATATTGAATTCTTTGATAAAATAGATCTTAAAAAAAATTACAAAGAAAAGGGAATAAGAGTAGTTCCAAGTGCTATTGCTAGATATGGCTCATATGTTTCAAAAGGAGTAATATTAATGCCTAGTTATGTGAATATCGGGGCTTTTGTTGATTCAGGAAGTATGATTGACACATGGGCCACTGTTGGAAGTTGTGCTCAAATTGGAAAGAACGTCCACCTTAGTGGAGGTGTTGGTATTGGAGGTGTTTTAGAACCATTACAAGCTGCTCCAGTTATCATTGAAGATAATTCCTTTATAGGATCAATGAGTGTTTTTGTTGATGGAGGAAAAATTGAAACTGAAGCTGTGTTAGGAGCAAATGTCGTAATTACATCATCAACTAAAATTATAGATGTTAGTGGCGCAAAACCAATTGAAAGTAAGGGAATAATACCTAAAAGATCTGTAGTCATCCCAGGAAGTTATACTAAAAAATTTAATGCAGGGAACTTTCAAGTTCCTTGTGCATTAATTATTGGAAA
>CAYUZY010000169.1:0-2012 GCA_964448645.1 uncultured Flavobacteriaceae bacterium | reverse complement strand
CAACAGATAAAGCAAAATTTTTAAATTCTAAAATTTTGAAATATATAGACAAAATTCCTTCTGAAATAGGTTTGTATTATTTTTACAATGAAAAAAAAAGACTAATATTTACAGGTATATCATCAAATTTAAAAAAGAAAGTTTTAAATCACTTTTTAAGAAACAAAAACAATCATATTATTAAAAAAACTAAAAGTATTTTATTTTCATTAACTGGAAATAAAACAATAGCAGTTTTAAAAATGAAAAATGAAGTAAAAAACCTTCCCTCTCTTCACAACAAAAAAGAAAATTTTTTAAAATCAAAAACCAAAGTTTATAAAAAAAATTCAAATTATCCTTATGACAATTTTTTAATAGTTGATAAAGGTCGAGAAATTGATGAATTTTCATTTTTGTATATAAAAAATAAAAAATTCAAAGGTTATGGTTTTTTTGAATTAAATCATCAAATAAAAGATAACTTAAAAATTACTTCTAGAATAATAGAAATGTCTGAGGATCCAGAAATAAAAAACATTATTCTTAAATTAATTAACAAAAAAAACTATTCTAAAATTATTCAATTAAACAATTAAAAGATATTTTATATAATCATGAATAATAAAACTTTATTATATATAACTGGACCAACTGCAATAGGGAAATCACAGATTAGCATATTTCTTGCAAAAAAATTAAATTCTGAAATTATATCTAGTGATTCAAGACAGTTTTATAAAGAAATGACTATTGGAACATCAGTACCCTCAATAAATGATTTAAAAATGATTAAACATCATTTTATACAACACAAAAGTGTTTTAGAAAATTATTCATTAGGTGATTTTGAAAAGGATTGTATTAATAAAATCAATCAAAAATTCAAAAATCATGATCTTTTAATTATGACTGGTGGGTCTGGCATGTATGCTGATTCAATTATATATGGTATAGATAAATTCCCCGAAATAGATAAAAAAATAAGAAACAACTTAATTTCTTTGTTTAAGAAAAATGGAATCAAATACCTTCAAAACATGCTAAAAGAAAATGATCCAACTTATTTCTCAAAAATAGATCTTAATAATCATCAAAGAATAATTAGAGCTTTAGAAGTATCAAAATTTACTGGAAAACCTTTTTCTAGTTTTTTAGGAAAAAAAAAAGCAAAAAGAAAATTTAAAACGAAAATTTTGATCATTGAAGAAGACAGAAATAAACTTTACGAAAAGATAAACAATAGAGTTGATTTAATGGTTAATAATGGTCTTGAAAACGAAGTAAAATCATTAATAAAATACAAAAACAAAAACTCCCTTCAAACAGTTGGCTATAAGGAGTTTTTTGAGTTTTTTAATGGAAAATTAACAAAAAATGAAGCCATTTTAAAAATAAAGAAAAACACTAGAAATTATGCTAAAAGACAAATTACATGGAATAAAAAATATATTGACGCAATTAGAGTATCTTCTGATTTTTCAATAAATAAAATTTTAAGCCTAATTAATTAAAAAAATTTTTTAAGTTTTCTTCAATTCTATGATGAATATTTTCAATATTTCCTTTTTTAAAATTTTCATTAGTTATCTTTTCATACAATTCAATATATCTATTAGAGATGGTTTTAACAATATTGTCATCCAAATCTGGTATAATTTGATTGACCAAACCTTGAAATTTTTTTTCTATCAACCATTGTCTTACAAATTCTTTAGACAATTGTTTTTGAGGTAGGCCTTTTTTCTGAAGTTCTTCATAACTTTTATTATAAAAATATCTAGATGAGTCTGGTGTATGTAATTCGTCAATCAACATAATTTCCCCATCACTTGATTTTCCAAATTCATATTTTGTATCAACTAATATCAAGCCCTTTTTATTGGCTAACTCGCTTCCTTTTTCAAACAATTTATATGTATAATTTTCTATTATTCTGTAATCATTTTCACCAACTATTCCTTTTTCAATAATTTCGTCTTTTGAAATGTCTTCATCATGTCCTTCATCAGCTTTTGTAGCAGGTGTTATTA
>CAYUZY010000168.1:0-2027 GCA_964448645.1 uncultured Flavobacteriaceae bacterium | reverse complement strand
ATGAATATTTTAAAATTCTTTATAATTCCATTTACCTCTATAGGCACGTTCAATTAATAAGTTTGCACTTTCATCTCCAATAAAAACTTCTTTTTTTGGATCCCATTCCAAATTTCTTTGAAGATCATAAGCAATGTTGCATATATTACAAACTGAAGCAGTTCTATGGCCAATTTCAACATCACAAATTGGTTTGGTTCTATTCTTAATTGATCTTAACCAATCTAAATGATGGTTATCACTCTTATAAACTCTTTTTTTTGTGTTTTTTGGAAGTGATAAATCAACAAGAGATTTATCTGGAAATGTTTTAAGATATCTTCTACTAACTTCAAGTGTTCCTTCAGAACCTATAAACTGAATTTCATTATTTTCGTTTCCCCATTTCTTATGGTTTACTTTAACTCCATTGTCATAAAAATATGACAAACCAATAATTGCATTTTTATTTGGCGGGATAAATAATTTTGGCCCAGAATTATCCCTTTCTAAAGCCCATTGAACGATATCAAACATATGTGCTCCAAAATCAGTAATCATTCCGCCTCCATAAGGTTTATAATTCCTCCATTGTCCCCATCTTTTATCTCCCAAAAGACAAGCTAAATCTGGATGAAAACCTCTGTAAGGAACAGGGCCAATCCATTCATTCCAATTTAAATAATCTGGTGCTTCTAATGATGGAAGATCACAATGCTTGTGAGGAGCTCCAATGGAAACATTTACCTCCTTAACTTCTCCTATATATCCATTTTGTATTAATTCTACAGCATGTCTAAAATGTTTCCATGATCTTTGCATACTTCCTGTTTGATAAACTACTTTATATTTTCTTGCAGAATTAACCATTGCTCTCCCTTCAGCTATAGTACTTGAAAGAGGTTTTTCACAATATATGTCTTTACCCTGCTTGGCTGAATCAACAGACATTTGAGCATGCCAATGATCAGGCGTTGCAATTACAACGGCATCAATATCAGAACTTTGAAGCATGTCACGATAAAACTCAAACTTTTTTAAATAAAACTTCTTTTTCTTTTCTTTTATAATTTTATTTTCAAATGTTTCAGTAAAAAAATCAGCTTTTTTAGAATCAATATCAGAAACAGCAATAATTTGAGAATCATCATATTCAATAAAATTATTCATAAGACCTCTTCCTTGTCTTCCCGCTCCAATAAAACCTATTTGAATTTTATTATTTGGGGAAACTCCTTTGAATCCAAAAACACTACTTGGAACTATTGAAAAAATGGAAGAAGATATTCCTGCTTTTAAAATAAAGTCTCTTCTTTTCATTTAAATAAAAACTAATTAAATATGTAATGGTCTATTTTCTGTTGCTGCAAGTGCCGCTTCTTTAATTGCTTCAGCATAAGTAGGATGAGAATGACTCATTCTTCCAATATCTTCGGCTGAAGCCCTGTACTCCATAGCTGTAACACCTTCTGCTATTAAATCTGCCGCTCTAGCACCTATGATATGAATTCCTAAAATTTCATCAGTTTTAGAGTCAGCTAAAATTTTTACAAAACCATCGAGGTCCATACTTGCTCTTGATCTTCCCAATGCTCTCATAGGAAATTGACCAACCTTATAAGAAATTTGATTTACTTTAAGTTCTTCTTCTGTTTTTCCTACAGAAGCAACTTCTGGCCAAGTATAAATTACATTCGGTATCAAATTATAATTAATATGGGGTTTTTGCCCTGATATAATTTCAGCAACCATAACTCCTTCTTCTTCAGCTTTATGAGCCAACATAGCTCCTCTTACAACATCTCCAATAGCATAAATATTTGAAACACTTGTTTGCATTTTTTCATTTACTTCAACCTGTCCTAAATTATTTACATTAACTCCTGCTTTTTTTAGATTTAAATCTTCAGTAAATGGTTTTCTTCCAACTGAAACAAGACAATAATCTCCTTCAAATAAAACTTCATTATTTTTTTTATCATTAGCCTTTACTTCAACAACATTAGCATTTCTTTTAACAGAACTAACTTGATGAGATAAATAAAATT
>CAYUZY010000167.1:0-2072 GCA_964448645.1 uncultured Flavobacteriaceae bacterium | reverse complement strand
CTTGATTCAATTCCCATTATAAAAAAATCAAATTATTCATTTATTAACAATGGTGACTTAACTTTTTCTGATACTAGTACTTCATGGGGTCTTGACCCTCCTTCATTCTCAAATGGCGCTGCATTTTCAGATCTTGATAATGATGGTGACCTTGATTATATAGTTAACAATATTAATGATGAAGCCTTTATTTTTAAAAACAGATCTGAAAAATTAAATAAAAATGATTTTGTTCAAATTGATCTTATTGGGCCTAAAAATAATATTACTGGAATAGGCGCTAAAGTAGTTATTAGATATAGTAATGATAAATTTCAATATCATGAAAATTATCATACTAGAGGATACATGTCTGCAGTTGATAATACAATCCATTTCGGTCTAGGCAAGAATAATCAAATTAAATCTGTTGAAATTCTCTGGCCTGATGGCAAATATGAAAAAATTAAGAATGTTTTATTAAATAAAAAATTAAGAGTTTTTTATAAAAATTCATCTTCTATAAATAAAAACTCACTTAATTTTCCACTGGTTAGGAATAAAACCAAAACCTTGTTAAAAGAAGTTTCAAATCAAAAAAAATTAAATTATACTCATAAGCAAATTGATAAATTCGATTTTAACATTCAAAGATTAATTCCAAGAAAAATTTCAGAAAACAGTCCAAAAATTATTAAAGGAGATTTAAATAATGACAAAGTTGAAGACATTTTAATAATTGATGAAATAAAAGCTCCAAAAATTTATTTTTTATCTAAAAATGGTCATTTCAAAGAACAAACTATAAAAATTAAAGGGCCAAACAAAAATATTGAGATTTCTGATGTTGCAATTATTGATATTGACAAAGACAAAGACTTAGACCTTATCATTTTATCAAATGTTAGTGATTTTAGAGAAAATAACTTTGAAGGTAAAATTGAATTCTATTTGAATAATGGAAAAGGTAATTTTAAATTATCTAGTAACTATTCAAATAAAGAAAATATTGAACAGGGAAAAGTCCTAAGATTTAATGATTTTGACAAAGATGGAGATATGGATCTCTTTATTTTAGGAAAAACACATCTATCAAAATATCCTCTATCTACGAATAATCAATTGCTTGAAAATAAAAATGGAATATTTGTAGATGTAAGTGATTTATATCTAGGTGAAAATGAAAGTATAGGAATTCCAAAAGATGCTGCTTGGGCTGATATTAATAATGATAAAATTGATGATTTAATTATAATTAATGAGTTTAGTCCAATTCAAATTTTGATAAATAAAAATAAATCATTTAAAAAACTAAACAATTCAGGGTTAGAAAATTTTTCAGGTTGGTGGGAATCAATAAAAATTATAGATAATGACAAGGATGGTGATTTAGATTTTTTTGTTGGTAACTTAGGTTCAAATAACCCATTTAATATTTCTAATAAAACTCCACTATCTATGCTTGTAAAAGATTTTGACAACAATGGCTCAATTGATCCTGTTATATTTTCTTATTCTAAAAACACTGAAGGAGAATTCAAACAATTCCCAGTAACTTTTTGGAAAAATATGAAATCTCAAAGTCCTCTTTTTAGACAAAAATTTAATTATTACAAACAATACGCTCGAGCCGATATAGATAAATTATTTACCGAAAAAGAACTTCTGGGAGTTAAAAATTGGATTGTAAATTATGATAAATCAGCATATGTAGAAAATCTTGGAAATGAAAAATTTTCAGTCCATTCTTTACCAATAGCTGCTCAATTTGCACCTGTATATGATTTTGAAGTATCAGATCTCAATAATGATAATATAAATGATGTGTTATTAATTGGAAATGATTATGGAAACGAACCTTTTATAGGTCCTTATGATGCTCTTTGCGGATTGATTCTTATGGGTACTGATAAAAATTTATTTGACCCTGTGCCACATGATAAATCTGGTTTTTGTGTACCAGGAAATGCTAGGAGCATTGAAAAGATTAAAAATAATAATGGAGAAGATCTATTTTTAATTTCTCAAAACTCTGGAAAACTTTTGATGTTTGAATCTAATTAAATTATCTACTTTATGAAAAAAATTTTATT
>CAYUZY010000166.1:0-2175 GCA_964448645.1 uncultured Flavobacteriaceae bacterium | reverse complement strand
TCTTTGTGTTTTCTGATTAACCAATTTTTTGAATGGTTCTTTCTCTAGACCAGACCAATCAAGGGGCAACTTTTCTGTTTCAGGAGTTTCGTGGTTGTACCATTCAAGGAATCGGGGAGCAGCTTCGACCAAATCACTTGGAAACTTTTCAAAACCTTCTATCCCATTTTTTGCAAGAATGACTTCATAATCATTTAAAATTAAATAATCTCTTAAAATACATCCAAAATTTGGATCATCTTCTACAATTAGTATCTTATTATTTGTTTTCATAAAATGATTAAGAATTGATTAAAGGTATAGATATAATAAAATTTGAACCTTCACCTTTTTTACTATTAATTTTAATTAATCCCTTATGAATATCTACTATTTTTTTTACATACGATAATCCTAAGCCATGTCCCTTTACATTATGAATATTCCCAGATTGTTCTCTATAAAACTTATCAAATATTTTTTTTTGAGTATTAGAATCCATGCCTATACCTGTATCACTGATACTAACAAAAATATTTGAATCATCATTATTAGTTTCAATATTAATATGTGGAGTTTTTTTTGAATACTTAATTGCATTATCAAGAATATTGATTAAAATGTTTGTAAAATGATTTTTATTCCCATAAAATAGATCATCAACTGCTTTTAAATTCTTAACAATTTTACCTCCCTTATTAGAAATAATTAATTTAATATGGTTTATTGCATTATTAATAATAGGGTGCATATTTATTGAACCTTTAACAAGAGAGTTATTACTTCTTTCTAATTGAGAAATTGTTAAAATATTTTCTACCTGATCTAACATTCTAGAATTTTCTTCTCTAATCATTTTAACATAATTGTTAATAATTTTGGGTTTAGAAATTAATTTAGCATTTGAAATAGAATCAAGTGCAAGATTAATAGTTGCTATAGGAGTTTTAAATTCATGTGTCATGTTGTTTATGAAATCAGTTTTAATTTCAGAATTTTTTTTCTGTTTTATCATTTGATATAAAGCTGTAGATGAAACAATTACTATAATAATCGTAAGAAAAAATGTTAAAGCTCCTATTCCAAAAATAGAAGACAATACATATTGACTTTTATTAGGAAAAAAAACTACCAACTCATATTGAGCTATTCCATTTTCATCAAAAAATATAGGGGTAAAATATTTTGGCCCTATATGTTTTTCAACATAATTATTAGATTTTACTTTTGTTACTAAACCATTATTTAATACTAAAAAATCAAAAGGAGTATTTATGTTTTTATTTTCAAGTTCTCTTTCAATTAAAAAATTTAATTCATTCGAGTTCAATCTTTTGTGAATAGGAATACTTTTTGAATATTGAATAAAGGCCTCTCTTTTAGCTTGATCGTATAAATTAATTCTGTTAACAGTTTTAATCTTTTCAATAGAATTTGTTAAGTTATTACCTCTGTCAAAAATATTATTTTTATCAATTATAGTAGTGTTTTTTACACTTTTAAAATCAGTCATCTTACCAATAACTGTAGTATCATTATTAGCTAAATAAGGTTTTATATTATAATCTTCCTGTAATATACCATAAGCATAATAAGACATTAAATCATTTGATTTATCATCATCTAAAAAAAGATAAACCTCTGCAAAATTTGCATTATCAGGAGATCCTATAGAATCAATATACCTTTCATATTCAGATATATAATCAGATAATTCCCTCTCTTGAACTTCTTTAGATACTTTTTGTATAGATTGTTGAACTGAAAGAGAAAATTCTTCTTCCTTATTTTTCCATGCAGAATATATCCAATAACCTTGAAATAAAATAATCCCTATAATTGAGGCAATTGTTAATGAAACTAATGATAAAAAAATATTTTTTTTCAATTCCAGAAATTTAATTACAAATTACAATCATTTTTACAAAAAAAAATATTAAAAGAATGTTAATAAGATTTAATTAATTTATTAAATAATTTATCAAATTCAAGCATAGTCTCTTCCCAATTATCATTATTTATAATATAATCTGATAAATCAGCTTTATTTTCATCAGGCCACTGAAACTTAATTCTTTTAATTATCTCTGATTTTAAAAGATTATCCCTTTTTATTATTCTATCAATTCTTTTTTGAAATGGAGCAATAACAAGAATAATGAAATCACATTTTTTATAAAAACCAGTTTCAAATAA
>CAYUZY010000165.1:0-2231 GCA_964448645.1 uncultured Flavobacteriaceae bacterium | reverse complement strand
AGGAAATATTCTATTTTTTTGAATTTAATTTAGAGCTCATATCTAAAGATACAGCTGATTTTTCAATTTTAAGCTTTCCCGAAAGAGTTTCAACAATAAAAGTTTCATCTTTTTCATTAACCTCCATTACTTTTGCATGAACTCCACTTTTCGTAATAACTCTATCTCCTTTCTTCAAGTTATTCATATAATTCTTTTCCTTTCTAGTCCTTCTTTGTTGATGTTATATTATAAAAAAGAAAAAAATCACCAACATCAATAATAAGAAAGGAAGTTGTCCAGAAAAACCTTCCACCTCTTAATTATTTGAATTTTGTCTTGCTCTAGCTTGTTCTTCTCTTTGTCTCTGTTTTTCAGCATCTGGAGTCACCATGGCCTTAATTCTCAACATTTCTCTCCCACTAGATGTATTAGCAGAAATTGTAACAGTTTTCTGTTGCAGATTTGGTTTGCCACTTGAATCAAATCGAACTTTTATTATATCACTTTCACCTGGAGCAATAGGAGTGTTTTTAGGATACTTTGGAACAGTACAACCGCAACTTCCTCTTGCATCAACAATAATTAGATCAGATTTTCCAGTATTTGTAAAGGTGAACTCTGTCTCAACAGCTTCCCCCTCTTTAATAGTTCCAAAATCATGTGAAACTCGATCAAAAGTCATAACTGGAGCATTCCCATTAGTCTGAGTATTACTAGTACTAGTTATTTTTGCTTTACTTTTATTTACTTTTTTTGAAGCACTTTGTTGACATGAAAGAAAAAAGAAAGAAATTAAAGTAAAAATTGTAATAGAGATATTTTTCATTTTGTTTTTTTTTCAAAAATATAAAAAAGTTTGTTTTAAATTAAACCTCTGCCAACTTTATTCATTCTATTTTTTAGCTCAAACTCCTTTACTAATTTATCTAAAACACCATTTATAAATATATTGCTCTTAGGCGTAGAATAATCCTTAGAAATTTCAATGTATTCATTAATTGAAACTTTTGTTGGAATTAACTCAAAATTTAATAATTCAGCAATTGCGACCTTTAAAGTAATTAAATCTATACTTGTTATCCTATCAGTTTCCCAATTAGGAGTTTTACCTTTTAATTCCATGATAATTTCTTCATTTTTATCAATACAAATTTTTAATAATTTTTCACCAAATAAAACATCCTCATTAAAACTTTTAATCTCAGGTATATTAAAATTATTATTATCATTTAAAGTAATTGATTTAATTTGTTTAACTATAAAAGTATTTACAACAGGCAAATCATCTTCCCAAGTTAATTCTTTGTCAGATAAATATTCAGACACATAATCAGAAGTTGCAATAATTTTAGTAAAAAAATCTAATATTAACTGTTTTTGTTGATTAAAACTTGGATTTTTTATTAAGATATATTTATTAAAAAAAATAGAATTAAATAATTCATCAATTAGCATTTTAATATATTTATTTTCTAGTTCCCATTCCTTAGAAATTTTTTTGAATTTTTTATTTTTGTGATTGTATTTTTTATCAATAAAAAATAAAATAATATTATCCTTAATTTTCTGATAATTGTATATTTTGTTTGCTACATCAAGTTTAGCTTTTTTTAGATTTTTTGTTAGATTACAAGAATGTTTATAGATTGATACTAAAAGTAAAATAAGATAATAATATAACTCAAAAATGTTTGAAACACTCTTATGAAAAAAATTGATTTCATTTTTTATATTATTGTTTTTAGACATATCAAAAGAATAAACGGATTGAACAACTTTTATTCTAACGTGTCTTCTTGTTAACATTTTTAAGAACTTATCTTGCAAAAATAATCTATTATTATAAGCTTTTAATGATTAATTCATTATAATTAAAAAACTACTTTATTTATATAACTTTGAAAAGATAGAATTATAATGAAAGAACTAAAATCTCTTAATAAATATCTTCTTAAATATAAATCCAAACTAATCTTAGGATTAATTATAACTGTTATCTCAAGGTGTTTTTCAATAATAGCTCCAAGATTTGTTGGAAATTCCTTGAATATTATAGAAAAATATCTGACTCAAAGTACTGATTTAACTTATGTCAAAAATGTTCTTTTAATGAATATTTTAATAATTATTGGCACTTCAATTTTGGCTGGATTCTTTACTTTTTTAATGAGACAAACCATTATAAATGTATCTCGACATATAGAGTTTGATTTAAAAAATAAAATTTTTTGGCATTATCTAAAACTAAC
>CAYUZY010000164.1:0-2327 GCA_964448645.1 uncultured Flavobacteriaceae bacterium | reverse complement strand
GAAATTTTAATAACAGTCTTTTCTTCCTCAATATCCTCTATCTGCTGTTTAAATCGGATTTGTTTCAGATTTAGAATTATTTCTGCAACATCCTGTACCACTCCTTTTACAGTAGAGAACTCATGGTCAACGCCTTTTATTTTTACAGAAGTAATTGCAAATCCTTCTAAAGAAGATAATAACACTCTTCTTAAAGCATTTCCAACAGTTAATCCATAACCAGGTTCTAATGGACGAAATTCAAAAAATCCTTCATTACCGTTTGTTTTTAACATAATTACTTCATCTGGTTTTTGAAAATTTAAAATTGACATATTTTTATTTTTTATAATTTATTATTTTATTATTTACTTTGAGTATAACTCTACTATTAATTGTTCTTTAATATTTTCAGGTATTTGATCCCTTTTAGGAGTTGCTATAAAAGTTCCTTCAAAAGATTTATCATTCCAATTTAACCATTCATAAATAGAATTGTTTTTTTCATTATTTTCTATTATTGTATTCAAAGATTTTGATTTTTCTCTAACACCTATAACATCTCCAGCTTTAAGAATAAATGATGAAATATTTACAACTCTATTATTGACAGTTATATGTCTATGGGAAACTAATTGTCTTGCACCTGCTCTTGTCTTAGATATTCCCATTCTATAAACTATATTATCTAGCCTTGATTCACATAATTGTAGTAAAACTTCGCCAGTAACTCCTTTACTCCTACTAGCTCTTTTAAACAAGTTTCTAAATTGTCTTTCAAGAATACCATAAATATATTTAGCTTTCTGTTTTTCCATTAACTGAATAGCATACTCAGACTTTTTTCCTCTTCTTCGATTATTTCCATGCTGTCCTGGAGGATAATTTCTTTTTTCTAAAGACTTGTCATCACCAAAAATGGCCTCTCCAAATTTTCTTGCTATTTTTGTTTTAGGACCTATATATCTTGCCATATTTTATTTTTAAAATTTCGAAATTAAAAACTTTCATTCTATTAATAAAAATTAATTTAAACTCTTCTTCTTTTCGGTGGTCTACAACCATTATGAGGAACAGGCGTAACATCAATTATTTCAATAACCTCAATCCCATTATTATGTAAAGTTCTAATAGCTGATTCTCTACCATTCCCAGGACCCTTTACATAAACTTTGACTTTACGCAAACCTGCTTCTTGAGCAGTTTTAGCCACATCCTCTGCTGCAGTTTGAGCAGCATATGGTGTGTTCTTTTTTGAACCCCTAAATCCCATCTTTCCAGCAGACGACCATGAAATCACCTCGCCTTTATTATTTGATAAAGAAATAATTATATTATTAAATGTTGCATTAATATGAGCTTGTCCATTTGACTCAACTACTACTTTTCTTTTTTTGTTTGATGTTTTTGCCATTTAGTTTATGCTTTTGTTACTTTTTTCTTATTTGCAACAGTTTTACGCTTTCCTTTTCGAGTTCTAGAATTATTTTTAGTTCTCTGACCTCTTAATGGTAATCCTGTTCTATGTCTAATTCCTCTATTTGAACCTATATCCATTAATCTCTTAATGTTTAATTGAACTTCTGACCTTAACTCTCCTTCAATTTTATGAGTTCCTACCACATCTCTTATTTTTCTAATTTCATCATCTGACCATTGAGAAACTTTTTTATCTTCACCCACTTTAGCCTTATTCAAAATTTTACTTGCCATGCTCTTACCTATACCAAAAATATAAGTTAATGCTATAACTCCTCTTTTTTGTTTTGGAATATCTACTCCTGAAATTCTTGCCATAATCTTATCCTTGTCTTTGTTTAAATCTTGGGTTCTTTTTATTAACTACGTATAAAGTCCCTTTTCTTCTAACAATTTTACATTCAGGACTTCTTTTTTTTAATGATGCTCTTGTTTTCATTCTATTTATTTAAAATCTAAAAGTAATTCTTGCTTTAGTTAAATCATATGGGCTCATTTCTAATTTAACTTTATCTCCAGGCAATAGCTTTATATAATGCATTCTCATTTTACCAGAAATATGAGCAGTAACAATATGACCATTGTCTAACTCTACACGAAACATTGCATTTGACAATGCTTCAATTATTTTACCTTCTTGTTCTATTGCTTCTTGTTTTGCCATAAATTATATTGCTCTTCTTATTTTATCTGCCTTCATTAATCCATCATAATGTCTATTTAATAAGTATGAATTTACTTGTTGAATTGTGTCAATTGCAACACCAACCATAATTAGTAATGATGTCCCTCCATAAAACAAAGCCCATCCTTGTTGCATACCCATTAACTTAACTACAATAGCAGGAAAAACTGAAAGTGCAGCTAAA
>CAYUZY010000163.1:0-2345 GCA_964448645.1 uncultured Flavobacteriaceae bacterium | reverse complement strand
GTAATTTGAGATATGGATTAATTAAAGAAGAGTTAGAAGAATTAGAATTAGCGATTAAAAATAATGATTTAGTTGAAGTTGCTGATGCTTTAACTGATATTCTATATGTAACTTATGGAGCTGGACATGCATTTGGGATTAATCTTGATAAATGTTTTGAAGAAGTTCAAAATTCAAATATGAGTAAACTAGATGAAAATGGAAAGCCGATTTATAATAAAAATGGAAAAGTAATGAAGGGACCAAATTATTTTAAGCCGAATTTGAGGAAATTTTTATGAAAGAAAATTATTATTGGATTATTGTTGGTGTAGCTTTAGGTTTATTAATTTACTTGGGTGATAAATATATTTTTTAGAAATTGAGTTTATAAATGAAAAAAATTCAAACTATTATTTGAAAAAAATATGAATAAAAAATTTAATTTTTATTTAATTTATTTATTAATAATTTTTATATTAATTTGCTTTGTCTTATACGGGGCATTACTAAAACATCATTATAAAGGCGGAGCAAAGTTTGAAAATTTACAAAAAGTAGCAGTATTTTTTGCAGAGATACCTTCTAATATACAATCAATATTAACAGATAATAAATTGAGTGATGATGTATTAAAACCAATAAAAAAAAAGATACAAAAAGAAAAAGAATTTTTTGTTAAGAGATTAGAATCATCTAGAGACGAATTAATTATAATTTCGAGATACGATGGTGATTTGGGAAGATCAATAGTTGAGATAAGGGATTTTAATAATTTTAATATCTTGCATTCTTACTCGCCTGATATAAAAAAAATATATGATAAAACTGACTTAACTAAAGTTGAATTCCAAACCTTATTGAAAGATAAAGGGATTAATAAATTTCAAATTTGGAATCCTGCAATTACTTTTAAAGGAGAGTTGATTTTTCACAATAGTAGCCCATTAGTTAAGATAGATTTTTGCGGAAATATAATTTGGGTGAATGATGAAGATAAATTTCATCATTCAACCAATTTAGACTCAGATGAAAATATATATGTTCCATCGAGAAAATTTCCATATACTCAAGAATTTTCAAATCTTGTTGGTAGCGCTTATTCAAATTTTGAAGACGATTCAATAAATATTCTCAATAATAAAGGAGAAATTATTTTTTCAAAATCAGTTACTGAAATTTTGTTCGAACATGATTTAAAACATAGAATTTTTTCTCAACAAAACTTCAAGCGTGATCCAATAAATTTAAATGACATTCAGCCAGTTTTGAAAGATGGCCAATACTTTCAAAAAGGTGATTTGTTTTTAAGCTTAAGACATTTAAGCATGATTATTTTATATAGACCAGAAACTAATAAAATAATTAAAATTATTGAAGGCGGATTCTTTTATCAAAACGATGTTGATATTATAGATGATAAAACCATTTCAATTTATAATAATAATGTATTGTTAAATTATAATAATGAAAGGATTGTTTCAAACAATGAAGTTGTGGTTTATCATTTTGACACAGACAGCTTTTCAAAGAAATTTGAAAATTCAATGAAAAAATTAAATATAAACACCACTAAATATGGTTCTATAGAATTTTTAGCAGATGGATCAGCAATTATCGAAGATACTAATAATTGTAGAATTTTTTTTTTAAATAAAAATGGAGATGTAGTTTGGGAGTTTAACAATCTTAGTAAAAAAAAATTAATATATAATTTATTTTGGTCAAGAATAATTAAAGGTGAGCAAGTAAAAAAAATTAAAAAAATTATACAAGAGAAAAATCAACGATGCTAAAAATCAAAATAATCGACCAATAGAAAAAAAGATGTGTGTTTTTTATATTAATTATGTTAAAGCTTTGGCATGAGTAAGATTTCTGCAATATACCTGCCACAAGAAATTTTACTAAACCTGACTTTATCATTTATTTTAGGTGTAATTATAAGCTTAATTTATAAGAAAACTCATAAAGGTTTAAGTTACTCGCAATCATTTATGTTAACAATGATTTTTGTTTCTGTAATTGTTTGCATGGTTATAATGATAATAGGAAACAATCTAGCTCGAGCTTTTGCCTTGGTTGGCGCTCTTTCAATAATTAGATTTAGAACTGTTGTAAAGGATACCAAGGATACAGCTTTCATTTTCTGGTCTCTAGCCGCTGGAATGGCTTCAGGAACAGGCAGTTATTTCTTAGCTTTAGCTGGGACTGCAATAATAAGCGTAATTGCTTTTATCTTACATTACACAAATTTTGGATCTATAATTAAAAGTGAATTTATTCTTCAATTTAGATTAAAGACAGATGATAAAAAACTTTCCGAAGAATATACTAAAATAATTAAAAGTTATACTAAATCAAAC
>CAYUZY010000162.1:0-2354 GCA_964448645.1 uncultured Flavobacteriaceae bacterium | reverse complement strand
TGGCGCCGCTCCTATAAGTATCTGGACCAAGTAACAAAATGATGTTGTGGCCGCTCCTTATTGACTAATGGCAGCGGCGCACAACAAAAAAACCAAAACCCATGAAAAGAGGCGAAAATTAAGTTGCAAAAATGGGTATTTTTTAATAATTCTCTAAAAAAAAGTAAAAAAAAATATTCAGTATTTTATTTTGAGTCTTATTAAAAAGTAGGTTATAACAACTGATATTACTACTTTTGTTTGGGTGTTTAATTGATTTTATTTATGGAAATTCCTTTAAAATTTAATTCTAAAGATATAGAAGAAAAATGGTATTCATATTGGTTGAAAAATAAATATTTTAAATCTATTCCTGATAAGAGAGATCCTTATACTATTGTAATTCCACCTCCAAACGTTACTGGAGTTCTTCATATGGGCCATATGCTAAACAATAGCATTCAAGATATATTAATTAGAAGATCAAGAATGAAAGGTTTAAATGCATGTTGGGTACCTGGAACAGATCATGCTTCAATTGCCACTGAAGCTAAAGTTGTTGAAAAATTAAAAGAAGAAGGAATAGATAAAAAGGATTTAACTCGTGAAGAGTTTTTAAAACATGCTTGGGATTGGACTAATGAATATGGCGGAGTTATTTTAGATCAATTAAAAAAAATTGGATCTAGTTGTGATTGGGATAGAACTAAATTTACTCTAGATAAACAGATGTACGAATCTGTAATTAAAGTCTTTGTTAATTTATTTCAAAAAGGATTAATTTATAGAGGATATAGAATGGTAAATTGGGATCCTGAAGCAAAAACTACATTGTCTGATGAAGAAGTAGTTTATGAAGAGAGAAAAGGTAAATTATATTATATTTCATATTCTATTGAAAATTCTAAATCAAAAATTATTATAGCTACTACTAGACCTGAAACTATTCTTGGAGATACTGGGATTTGTGTAAATCCAAGTGATGAAAGATACAAAGATTTGATTGGTAAGAAAGCTGTTGTGCCTATTTCTAAAAGATTAATTCCAATTATAGCTGATTCTTATGTTGACATGGAATTTGGAACAGGCTGTTTAAAAGTAACACCAGCTCATGATTTTAATGATAAAATAATAGGTGAAAAGCATAATTTAGAGTTTATTGATATTTTTAATTCGGATGCTAGTATGAATGAAAACGGGCTGATTTATAGTGGTTTAGATCGTTTTAATGCTAGAAAAAAAATATGCATTGATCTGAAAAAAAATGGAAGTTTAATAAAATCTGAGTCATATAAGCATAATGTTGGACTTTCTGAAAGAACTAAGTCAGTTATTGAACCTAGACTTTCTGATCAGTGGTTTTTAAAGATGGAAGAAATTGTTAAGCCTGCAAAAGAGGCTGTTTTAAAAAATAATTCTATTTCATTAGTTCCTAGTAAATTTAAAACTACTTATAAGTACTGGATGGATAATATTAGAGATTGGAATATATCTAGACAGTTATGGTGGGGTCATAGAATTCCAGCATATTATTTTGGTAAAGATAAAGATGATTTTGTTGTTGCTGAGAATATCTCAATTGCATTAAACGAAGCTAGATTAAAATCTGGAAATAATAAATTAAATGAAAATGATTTAATTCAAGATCCCGATGTTCTTGATACCTGGTTTTCATCATGGCTTTGGCCTATTTCTGTTTTTGATGGCATAAGAAATCCTGAAAATGATGATATAAATTATTATTATCCAACTCAAGACCTAGTTACAGGACCTGATATTTTGTTTTTTTGGGTTGCTAGAATGATAATTTCCGGATTTGAATTTAAAGGAAAAAAGCCTTTTTATAATGTCTATTTTACTGGTTTGGTTAGAGATATTAAAGGTAGAAAAATGTCTAAACAATTAGGTAATTCACCTGACGCTTTAAAATTGATAAGTGATTATGGAGCAGATTCGGTTAGAGTAGGTTTAATGCTTAGTTCTGCTGCTGGAAATGATCTTTTGTTTGATGAAAATCTTTGTAGACAGGGAAAAAACTTTGCTAATAAAATTTGGAACTCCTATAGATTAATTTCTAGTTGGAAAACTTCAAAAGGAGTTTTATTGTCAGAATTGGAAAATCAAGGAATTCTTTGGTATGAAAATAAGTTTCAAATGACTTTAGAAAAAATAGAAGATCAATTTTCTAAATATAGAATTTCAGAAGCTCTAATGACACTATATAAATTAATTTGGGATGATTTTTGTTCTTGGTTTTTAGAATTGATAAAACCAGATTTTAATAAGCCTGTTTCGTTAGAATTAGTTGAAAAGGTTAAAGTTATTTTTGAATTAAATTTAAAATTACTTCATCCTTTTATGCCTTTTATTTCTGA
>CAYUZY010000161.1:0-2362 GCA_964448645.1 uncultured Flavobacteriaceae bacterium | reverse complement strand
AATTAAATCTTTTTAATAATAGTTCAAATTCTGTAAGATCTATGAATCAGACTCTTAATTTATGATTCTTAATCTTTAATATTTTTAATTGAACTATAATAGAGTTGTCTAATAGCTTCATTAACATTATATTTGCTCGGTTTTTAAAAAGTCCAAAATATTGTTATGCAGAATAATGCTTTAGTTAGAATTTTTGCAATTCTTTTTGTTTTAGTTAGTATTTATCAACTTTCTTTTACTTTTATAAGTAGTAATCAAGAAAAAAAAGCAAAAATATTTGCAAAACAATCTATTTCTGATGAAGTTTCAAACTATTTAGAATTAAGAGATAAAATTGAAGGTGATTATTTAGATTCAGTTGGACAAATTTCTTTGTATGGAATTACTTCATATAATGATGCTAAAAATAAAGAATTAAATAAAGGGTTAGATTTAAAAGGAGGGATAAATGTCATTCTTCAAATTTCAATTAAAGATATTTTAAAAGGTTTAGCTGAAAACACTAGAAATTCAACATTCAATAATTCATTAGAAGAAGCTGATAACATTCAAAAAAATTCAGATGAGCCATATATAGAATCTTTTTTCCAAGCATTTGATAATATAAAGGGTCCTCAAAAATTATCTGATCCTGAAATTTTTGGTAATAGAACATTAAGTGATGAGATTAATTTTGAAATGGCGGATAACGAAACTCAAAATGTTATAAGAAGAAAAATTGATGAGTCAATTGTTTCGGCATTTGAAGTTTTAAGAAAAAGAATAGATAAATTTGGAGTTACTCAACCTAATATTCAAAGGCTTGGAACTAGTGGTAGAATATTGGTCGAACTTCCAGGAGCTAAAGATGTTGAAAGAATTAAATCTTTACTTCAAAGTACTGCACAATTAGAGTTTTGGGAGACTTTTAAAAATGATAAATTGATTGGCTTTTTACTTGAGGCTAATGATTTAATAAAAAAAAATAATATTGAAAACTCTACTGAGAAAAAAGCTGATATTGAAAATAATGATTCTCAAATAGAGGAATTATTAGCTGATGTTTCATCACAAGATTCAATAAGTAATATTGCCAACCCTATTGTTGATTTAATTAAAGGTTATGGTTTTCAAGGAGGACCCGTTTTAGCTCAATTTTCATCTAAGGATAAAGAAAAGATAATTCAATATTTAGATATGCCGGAGGTTAGAAAAATTTTAACTAATGAATTTCGTTATGTTAAATTTTTATGGGGGAAACCTGAACCATCCTCAGATATTGTTGAATTATTTGCTATTCAATCAAATAGAAATGATAAACCACCAATTGGTGGAGGAGTAGTTGTTGACGCTCTACAAACATATGATCAAATAGGAAACCCCGCTGTTTCAATGCAAATGAATGCTTCTGGAGCTAGAGTATGGGAAAACTTAACTGGTAAAGCTTATAAAGAGGCTAGTAATATAGCCATTGTCTTAGATGATCTAGTTTATTCTGCCCCAGGAGTTTCAAATGGAGCTATTGCTGGAGGACGTTCTGAGATATCTGGAAATTTCACTTTAAACGAGGCTATTGATTTAGCTAATGTTCTTCGTGCAGGAAAATTACCAGCATCTGCAGAGATTATACAATCCGAAATTGTAGGGCCATCATTAGGTCAAGAAGCAATTGAATCAGGAATTAATTCATTTCTAATTGCTTTATTATTTGTTTTATGTTGGATGGTTTTTTATTATGGAAGATCTGGATTTTATGCAGATATAGCCTTAGTTTTAAACATTTTATTAATTTTTGGAATTTTAGCTGGATTAGGTGCTGTTCTTACTCTTCCAGGAATTGCTGGGATTGTTTTAACAATTGGAATTTCAGTTGATGCAAATGTTCTAATTTTTGAAAGAGTCCGTGAAGAAGTTAGAAAAGGAAAAGGTATAAGAAAGGCAATTTCTGATGGATTTAATAATGCTTTATCTTCAATATTAGATGCTAATATAACTACTGGATTAACAGCTTTGATTTTATTTATTTTTGGAACTGGTCCAATAAAAGGTTTCGCTACAACTTTATTGATAGGTATAGCTACGTCTCTTTTTACGGCAATTTTTATAACAAGAATATTTTTAGATTCAAGAAATGAAAAAGGTAAATCAATTTCATTTGGCACAAAACTTACTATGTCTTTGTTTTCAAATATTAATATTGGTTTTTTAACAAAAAGAAAAGTTGCTTATACTATCTCTTTTATCTTTATTTCAACAAGCATTTTTTCTTTATTTTTTCAAGGACTTAATCAAGGGGTTGATTTTGTTGGAGGCAGATCCTATGTAGTTAGATTTGAAAAAGAAGTTAATCCTTCAGAAGTATCACGATCATTAACTGATATTT
>CAYUZY010000160.1:0-2429 GCA_964448645.1 uncultured Flavobacteriaceae bacterium | reverse complement strand
ATAATGGAAATGCATTGAGTTTAGATAGTGGCCCAACATATTTATCAGCTACAGCAGGATCTACATCGACCACTATAAAGGCTGCGGGTATAGTAACTTATACAGCCACTTATACATTAACGGCAACACCTGCTTTTACTGGAAAAATAAAAAACACGGTATTAGCCACAGCTAGTAGTCCTGGAAATAATAATAATGTTCAAGATCAAAGTGATGATGGAGATGATACGGATTTCAATACATTTAATGATCAAACAGAAGTTACTACATCAGCTCAGGCCTCACTCACAGTAACTAAATCTGCGGTTGTATCTCAAACTAATGGAAATAGCTCAACAGAAGCTGGAGACGTGATCACTTATACTATTGGAATAAAAAACACAGGAGGTGTTACTATAACGGGATTAAGCCTTACGGATACCTTAACTGATGCGAATAGTAGTACACTGAGTCTTTCTAGTGGCCCAACTTTTGTATCGGCTTCTGGGGGATCCACATCGACAACTTTAGCAACCAGTGGAACAGTAACTTATACAGCTACATACACAATTGAAACGGCGGCTTCCTATACAGGAAAGATTATAAATAGAGTTTTAGCAACAGCTACAGTTCAAGGGGGTAGCGCAACGGTAACTGATACGAGTGATGATCCAAGCACGGCAGCCCCTAATGATGTAACGGTAGTAAATATTGATCCTTTTGCACAAATAGAAGTAACTAAAACAGCATCTGTGACAGATCAGGGAGATAATTATGTGGGAGCTGGAGATGTAATTAATTATACAATCACAGTTGAGAATAAAGGAAATGTTACCCTTACAGGTCTTACGGTGACAGACACATTAACTGATGGAAATGGAGGGGTTTTAGCTTTAAGTAGTGGCCCATCTTTCTCAGGAGCAAATCAAAGTTCAGGTCAGGGAACAATAAAAGCAGGAGAGACGGCTACTTACATTGCTTATTATATTATTTCTAATAATGCTGCTTCGACAGGATCAATAAAAAATTCTGCTACAGTTACGGGAAGTAGCCCAGGTAATTCAAATGACATTTCAGATATTAGTGATGATGGGATTGATAATGATGGAAATACTGTTAGTGATACAACTAATATTTTTATTACTCCTTTACCCGCAATTGAAGTAACTAAAACAGCTACAGTTTCTGATGTTAATGGAAACAGTCAAAATGATAGTGGAGATATTATAATTTATACTATTACAATATCAAATACGGGTAATGTCTCTCTTACAAGTTTAATAATTTCTGATACATTAACAGATGCTAATTCTGGAGCATTAAGTATAAATGGACCAACATTTGTTTCTGCCCAAGCGGGTTGCACTTCCACATCAATAGCTGTTGGAAAATCTATTACATATTCAGCTAGCTATACTATAACACAGTTATCTGCAAACACAGGAAGTATTGCTAATAGTGTTTCCGTAACTGCTAGTAGCCCAGGGAATACTAATGATGTAAGTGATTTAAGTGATAATGGCGATGATAGTGATGGAAATACAACAAATGATCCAACAATTATCACAACTGTTTCGGATGCTTCTATTGAAGTAACTAAAACAGCTACTGTAACTCAAAATGACGGAAATCTTACTAATGGTAATGGAGATGTTATTGTATATACTTTTACAATAGAAAATAAAGGAAATGTAACCCTATCGGGATTAACTTTGGTTGATAATTTAACTAATGGAAGCGGAGGAACTCTTAGTTTAAATGCTTCACCAACTTTTGTTAGTGCTTCTTCTGGGTCCACATCATTAACATTAATTGCAAGTGGCGTAGCCACTTATACAGCAAGTTATACCATATCTCAAAATGCAGCAAATACTGGAAGTGTTAATAATAGTATAACTGTAACTGCTAGTAGTCCTGGCAATTCAAATGATGTCACTGATGTGAGTGATGATGGGGATGACAGTGATGGTAATACAACTAACGATGAAACTATTATTGTTACTGTAAGTGATATTTCTATAACAGTTGCAAAAACAGCCGTTGTTTCTGACACAAATAATAACAGTAAGACAGATGCCGGAGATCTTATTACTTATACTATAAGAATTGAAAACACGGGAAGTGCTAATTTAACAGGCCTTACCCTAGTAGATACTTTAACAGATGGGAATAGTTCTACCCTTAGTTTAAATGCTTCACCAACATTTGTGTCTGCTTCTTCCGGGTCAACTTCAACTACTATTCAGGGAGGTGACGTAGTCACTTATAGTGCCTCTTATACTATAGACTCTTCGGCAGCTAACACTGAAAAAATCATAAACCGTGCTGTGGCCACAGCCAGTAGTCCAGGTCAAACGAATAATGTTTCAGCTACTAGTGACGACACTAACACAGCCGCCGCAGATGATCCGACGGTGGTTAACATTACTCCTATTCCAGCTATTGAAGTA
>CAYUZY010000159.1:0-2461 GCA_964448645.1 uncultured Flavobacteriaceae bacterium | reverse complement strand
GATTCACTTCGTGAGGCTTGTGGAAAAGAATTAACAAAAATAGCTCCAGATTATCCTAATGTAGTTGTTTTAGATGCAGATATTGCTGGCGGTACAGGAATGCACCATTTTAGAAAAGCATTCCCTGATCGTTTTATACAATGCGGAATTGCAGAGCAAAATATGATGGCTATGGCTGGAGGTTTGGCTGCAACAGGTCTTCTACCAATTGTTACAACTTTTGCAGTTTTTATGTTAAGGTCAATTGAGCAAGCACGGTTGTCTGTTAGTTATGCTGATATGAATGTAAAGATTATTGCAAGTCATCCTGGATTAGATGTAGGCCCAGATGGAGGATCAGCCCAATGTTTAGAAGACTTAGCTTGTTATCGTTCTATTCCAGGCATGGTTGTTTTATCTCCTTGTGACTCTCTTGAGGTTGAACAAGCTATGAAAGCTATTTTAGAATTTAGAGGACCTGTTTATATGAGAACTGGCAGAAGCGATTCGAAAAGAATATTAAATGAAGATTATAAATTTGAGATTGGGAAAGCCAAAATATTAAAAAATGGAACTGATGTTACAATTATGGGTTGTGGAACAACAACAGGGCGTGCGTTGAAAGCAGCAGAATTATTAGAAATGGAAGGAATATCTGCTCGAGTTGTTAATATGTCAACAATTAAACCTATTGATGTAGATATGGTAGTTAAATGTGCTAATGAAACGAATGGAATTGTAACTGCCGAAGATCATAATATATTTGGTGGACTTGGCAGTGCTGTAGCAGAAGTTGTAGTCAAACATAAACCTGTACCTATGGAATTTGTTGGAGTGAATGATTTGTTTGGTGAATCAGGTGAACCAGATGAATTAGCTGAGAAGTATGAAATTGACCCTAAAGCGATTGTTACTAGAGCAAAAATACTATTGGATAGGAAATAACTATGATAAAAAATAAAATATGTTTAATAACAGGGGGTAGTAGAGGTATTGGGAGAGCAATTGTAGAAAAATTAGCAAAAGAAGGTGCTCATGTAATTTTTACCTATATTGAAGATAAAGCTTCTGCCGATAAATTAATTTCTAATCTTTCAAAGAATAATTCCAATGTTCAAGCATTTCAAATGGATGTTTCAAATAGAGAAAGTGTAATAAATGTAATTTCATCAATTAAAAAAGATATTAATCATATAGATGTATTAGTAAATAATGCTGGCATTAATAAACCAGAGGATTTTGATAAAATTACCGATAATGATTGGGACAATATAATGAATGTAAATTTAAAAGGTCCATTTATTGTTATACAAGAAACATTGTCACTATTAAAGAAATCTAAAAGTGCATCTATTGTTAATATTGGTTCTGTAAGCGGTCAATATGGAGGACCAAGGACAGCTCATTATGCAGCAAGTAAAGCTGGCTTAATTTCTTTAAGTCAATTAGTAGCTCGTTTTGGTGCACAATATAATATTCGTTCTAATACAATTTCAGCAGGATTAATTGAGTCTGATATGGCAGAAGAAGGTTTACAATCAGTAGCAGTACAAAAAGCATCTGAAAATATTATATTAAAGAGATTTGGCAAACAAAAAGAAGTTGCTGATGTCGTTCTATTTTTAGCATCAGATGAAAGTAGCTATATAACTGCTCAAACCATTAATGTTAATGGTGGGCTTTACTTTTAAATAAAGATTTGGACAAAACACTTTTAATAATTTCAGGTGGAATCGAAGCTATTCCAGGTATTCAGAAGGCGAAAGAAATGGGACTTTATGTCATTGTTAGCGATGGAGATAACAATGCTCCAGGTTTTTCTTTTGCTGATGATCAAATTATTGCCAGTACATATGATGTTGAATTAACTGTTAAAAAATCTAAAAATTATAATAACAATATTAGAAAAATTGATGGTGTTATATGTGTTGCATCTGATGTGCCATTAACTGTAGCAAGCGTTGCAAAAGAGTTATCTATTCCAGGAGTAACTGTAGAATCTGCTCTGCTTTCATCAGATAAGATTGCTATGAAAAATCAATTTTTTTTAGATAATGTTTCTATTCCAAAATACAAAGAGCTCTTTAATATTGAGGAATTAAAATCAACTATCAAAAACTGGGGTTTCCCCTTAATTATTAAACCAGTTGATAATAGAGGTGCTAGAGGAGTAGTTAGGATTAATAATGAAACTGATATCGATTGGGCTTGGGATTTTGCTAGACAAAATAGTTTAACAAAAAGAATTATGGTTGAAGAGTTTTTAGAAGGACCTCAAGTTAGCACAGAGTCAATTATAATAAATGGAAATTGTTTTACAATTGGTTTCTCTGATAGAAACTACGAATTATTAGATGAATATTTTCCATTTATTATAGAGAATGGAGGAGATTTACCAAGTTTTTTACCAGAAAATATTCAAAATGATATAAAAAATTTAGTATCTCAAGCGTCAAATTCTATTGGTGTTAAAAATGGGATA
>CAYUZY010000158.1:0-2482 GCA_964448645.1 uncultured Flavobacteriaceae bacterium | reverse complement strand
GACTTGTCTTCCTTAGGGTCAATAAAAAAATGTGTTTTAAAATAACCTCCCCAGTAAATTTGACCATTATTTGCAGGACTAGACTCTTTTTCCGAATCCACTAAAATTCCAAACCCTAACCCAAATCCTCTTGAAGGGTCCAAGAAATTTCCAACATGATTTTTAATCATTAGATTAATACTTTTCTTACTTAAAATTTTTTTTCCATTAAGTATTCCATTATTCAAAATCATTCTACAAAATTCAAGATAATCTTCAATTGATGAAAACAAACCATGTGTTCCTCCATATAAATTATTTCCTTGAATTGGAACTTGAGTTGGGCTTAAAATAAGTTCATCTTCTTCATTTTTAAGATGAACCAACATAACTCTATCTTCTTTTTTTAAATTAATGTTATATCCTGTATCGTTCATTTCTAAAGGATTAAAAATATTTTCTTTTAAATATACGTTAATTGGCTTTTTAGTAATTCTTTGAAGAATTAAAGCTAAGACGTCAGTTGATGCACTATAATACCATTCTTCTCCTGGTTGACGGACTAAAGGCGCTTTAAATAAAGCTTCTATTCTCTCCTCTAATTTATTATAATCTGCTGGATCAAATAATTCATTATACATTAATTTAAATAATTGTTTTTCATATAAATTTTCTCCTAAACCATGAGATAATCCTGAAGTATGAGTTAAAAGTTGTTTAATTGTAATTTTTCTTTCAAGATCTGTTGTAGGGCCATCTATTCCTTTATTAGGATCAATAATTACTTTTAGTTTTTTCATTTCAGGAATATAAATTTCTGCCAGATCATCTAATTTTAATAAACCCTTTTCAATTAATTGCATAATCGCAGCACTAATTATAGGTTTAGTCATTGATTGTATATAGTAAATACTATTCTTTTTTAAAGGACTTTTTGATAAATAATTTTTGTAGCCTAAATTTTTATGCCAAATAATCTTTTTATTTTTAAAAATTAAAACTTCAGCTCCAGCAATTTCTCCATTTTTAATTTCTTTATTTAAAAAATTCTCGAATCCAACAAGTTGATTAATATCAATATTTGTTTGACAATAAACTGTTTCAAACAAAAAGAAAAAAACCAAGTTTAGAATTACTAAGGGATTTATATAATAAGTTTTACTATTCATGAATTTAAAATTTGAATCAAAAATAAATTATATTTAAACTTTAGGATGTTTTTAATGGATTTTATGAAAAAAATATTTTTTGTTTTAGTATTAATTTTTAGTTCATCTCTTTTTTCCCAAGAGAAATCCAAACCAATTGATGTTAAAGAATATGTTTTAGATAATGGTTTAACTGTAATGCTTAGTGAAAACAATGAAAGTCCAAATGTTTTTGGAATTATTGGTGTTAAGGCTGGAGGTAAAAATGATCCAAAAGATGCCACAGGAATTGCTCATTATTTAGAACATGTTTTATTTAAAGGAACTGAAGAATTAGGAACCTCAAATTATAAAAATGAAAAAATATATCTTGATAGCATTAGCAAACTTTACGAAGATCTATCTAAAACTAATTTAGCTAGTAAAAGATCTTTAATTCAATCTGAGATTAATAGAATTTCAATTAAAGCCTCTGAATATGCAATTCCAAATGAATTTGATAAACTTTTAAAACAAATAGGGAGTACTAATATTAATGCTTTTACAAATCAAGATTACACAGCCTATTACAATGGCTTCCCTCCTAATCAAATAGAAAAATGGTTAGAATTATATAGTCATCGTTTTCAGAATCCTGTTTTTAGATTATTTCAATCAGAATTAGAAACAGTTTATGAAGAAAAAAATATTTTTATGGATAATCCATTAAATAATTTGATTCAGGAAGTTTTAAAAAATGTTTTTAAAAATCATCCTTATGGTCAACAATCAGTTCTTGGAAAAGTTGAACATCTAAAAAATCCTTCTCTTCAAAAGATGTACAAATTTTATAAAGATTATTACGTGCCAAATAATATGGTTTTGGCTCTATCAGGAGATTTTAATTCAGAAAAAATTTTTCCAATTATTAATGAAAAATTTAAAAATTGGAAATTTGGAAACGTTCCTGAATTTCAAAATTATAAAGAAGAACCATTTAATAAAAGGGAATTTTTTGAAAAGAAACTTACTCCAATAAAAATGGGTGCCCTTGTTATTAGGTCTCCAAAAAATGGACATCCCGACAAAATTAAATTTGATATGGCTTTGCAAACTTTATATAATTATGAAGAAACTGGTTTTTTTAATAAATTAAGAGATGAAGGGAAATTAATGGACTCTGGTTTACTTAAATTTGAAAACAATGATCATGGAGCAACATTAATTTACTTTATACCTAAACTTATTGGACAAAAATTAAGTGCTGCTGAAAAAATTATTATAAATCAAATTGAAAAATTAAAAAAAGGAGACATTTCAGAAAATTATGTTGAAGCGATAAAAATTAATGCAATTAAAGAAAACTCATATAAATG
>CAYUZY010000157.1:0-2513 GCA_964448645.1 uncultured Flavobacteriaceae bacterium | reverse complement strand
TAGCAAATATTTTAAACAATGTTATTGCTTTAGCCATTACCATTCCTGCATTTACACCTTTTCCTGATACGTCTGATAAAGTAAAATAAACCTGATCATTGTGTAGATAAAAGTCATAAAAATCACCAGAAATTTCTCTAGCTGGAAGGTTTATGATTCTTATCACTTTTTCTAATCGTGTTTCAATATCTCAAAAGATATTGAATATCAATGAAAAAAAGAGACTTAAAAAACTTGTTTCAAGTATAAGACCAAAAGGTTTTGGAATTATTATAAGAACTGTAGCTAAAAATCAAAAAGTAGCTTCTTTAGATTCAGATTTACAATATCTATTAGAAAGATGGAAAAATTTATCGAAAAAATTAAAAGAAATAGATAATTTTCCATCCAAAATTTTAAGTGAAATAAATAGATCTTCATCAATATTGAGAGATATCTTTGATGATTCCTTTTCTGGGATTCATGTAGATGATGAGAATCTTAAAATTGAAATAGAAGAATATTTGAAAAAAATTGATCCAAAAAAAACTTCTATTATTAATTTCTATAATGATCATTTGCCAATTTTTGAAAAGTTTGGAATAGAAAGACAAATAAAATCCTCTTTTGGCAAAACAGTTTCAATGCAGAAAGGAGCATATTTAGTTATTGAACATACGGAAGCACTACATGTTATTGATGTAAATAGTGGAAATAGATCTTCAAAATTAAAAACCCAAGAAGATACTGCTATGGAAGTTAACTTAATTGCATCAACTGAAATTGCAAGACAATTAAGACTTCGTGATATGGGAGGAATTATAGTTGTAGATTTTATCGATTTAAACTCAAATGAAAATAGAAAAAAACTTTTTGAACATTTAAAAAATGAAATGAGTTCAGATCGAACTAAACATAAAATCTTACCTCCAAGTCGTTTTGGTTTAATTCAAATTACTCGTCAAAGAGTTCGTCCTGTTCTTAAGATAAAGACAAAAGAACAAAACCCAAATCAAAATAATGAAGTTGAAGCTCCTATAGTAATAATTGATAAAATCAACGCAGAACTTAGTAAAATTACTACGAATAGAAGGCTAAAAGCAGAAAGTGTATATTTGCATCTTCATCCCTTTTTAGCTGCATACATTTTAGAAGGCTATCCATCAGTTCGACTAAAATGGTATTTTAAATTTAAAAAGTGGATTAATATCGTTCCACGCCATGCATACAAATATTTAGAGTTTAAATTCTTGGATAAGAATAGGAAAAAACTCATATATTAAATTTAAAACTGTCAATTAATTTTAGTTGGCAGTTTTTTTTTTAAATTTATTAGAAACAATAATTAATTTTAAAAAAAATTAAAAATATTGATTCACTTAATGATGTTAAATCAAAAATTAAAAATTTTTGTTCTTATCAAGAAAGATGTCATAAAGAAGTAAAGGATAAACTTATTAAAATGCAGATTTCAAAAAATAAAATTGAAAAAATTATTGTTTATCTAATAGAAAATAATTACTTAAATGAAAGTAGGTTTGCAAAAGTTTTTGCTGGAGGAAAGTTTAGAATAAAAAAATGGGGGAAAATCAGAATTGTCCGTGAATTAAAGTACAGAAAAATTTCTGATTATAATATTAAATTAGCCCTAAAAGAAATATCTAATGTTGACTATATTAAAGTATTTAACATAATTAGCAGTAAAAAAATAGAGTCCTTAAAAAAATTTAATACTCAAGAAAAAAAGCAAAAATTAGTAACCTTCTTAACTTATAAAGGATGGGAAAAAGAAATGATTTATGAAAAATTAAATTCTGTCTAATCTGACAATAAAATAACTTTATTATCATTCATTTCAACTGTACCAGATGATATATTAAAAAGTGTTACTTCATTACTTTTGGTAACGAATTTGTCTAAATGACTTTTTTTTACTTTTATTTTTCCAAAAATTTTAACTGTACCTGAACTTAAAGTAGAAACTATTGGTGCATGATTATTCAGTAATTGAAAAGATCCTGAAGATCCTGGTAAAATTATACTACTAATTTCTCCTTCAAATAATGTAGCCTCTGGAGAAATTATTTCTAAATGCATAATAAATTAGTTTCTTAAACCTCCTTTAACATTTTTTCACCTTCAGCAATTGCATCTTCAATTGTTCCTTTTAAGTTAAATGCAGATTCAGGAATATGATCAACTTCACCATCCATAATCATGTTAAATCCTTTAATTGTATCTCTAATATCAACTAAAACTCCTGGAATTCCTGTAAACTGCTCTGCCACATGAAAAGGTTGAGATAAAAATCTTTGAACTCTTCTAGCTCTGGAAACTGCAAGTTTATCTTCTTCAGATAACTCTTCCATTCCAAGAATTGAAATAATATCTTGTAATTCCTTATACCTTTGAAGCAACTCTTTTACTCTTTGAGCACAATTATAATGATCATCTCCTATAATTTCAGGAGTTAAAATTCTAGATGTAGAATCTAAAGGATCTACAGCAGGATATATTCCTAACTCTGAAATTTT
>CAYUZY010000156.1:0-2665 GCA_964448645.1 uncultured Flavobacteriaceae bacterium | reverse complement strand
TAACTTCTCCTCTTCAAAATTTGAATAAGTTAAGAAATTGAAGGAAAAGAAACATTAGGTAATAAAGTAGATGTTGAAGGAATTGAAGTTGATAATGAAATTCAAAATAAGCTTTTTAATGGTTTGAAAACATATTTAAATGATGAGATTAATTATGATTCTTTTGTAAATGGGAGTGAAGAAAAACAAATAGGGATTATGTCATCAATAAAAGTTGGGCCTACAATAGCTGATGATATTAAAAAAAATTCTTTTCTCGCTGTATTAGGTTCTTTAATTGTAGTTTTTTTATATATACTTTTTAGATTTAGAAAATGGCAATTTTCACTAGGAGCAGTTGCTGCTGTTTTTCATGATGTTTTATTAGTTCTTGGAATTTTTTCTATAGCTTATAAAATTATGCCTTTTAATATGGAAATAAATCAAGCTTTTATTGCTGCAATTTTAACTGTAATAGGATATTCTCTAAATGACACTGTTGTAGTTTTTGATCGTATTCGAGAGTATATCAATGAACATTCTAACTGGGAATTTAAAACTACTGTAGATTCTGCTCTTAATAGTACTTTAAGTAGAACCTTGAATACATCTTTAACTACATTAATTGTATTAATTTCAATATTTATATTTGGAGGTGAGTCAATTAGAGGGTTTATGTTTGCACTTATAGTGGGTGTTTTAGTGGGTACTTATTCATCAGTTTTTATTGCAACACCTGTGATGTTTGATTCTCTTAGAATTAACAATCAAAAAAAATAAAATTAGTTTATTCTCTTTACTTTCATTTGAGAATAATATATAAAAATTAACCCAAGAAGTATTAAAGGAATACTAAGCCACTGTCCTGTTGTTAAAAGAGGTAAAAATTCTTCAAATCCACCTTGGCTCTCTTTTACAAATTCAACTATAAAACGAATTGAAAACATACCAGTAAAAAACACACCCATTAAATAACCATTATTTATAGTTTTTTCGTCTTTATAAATTTTTCTTAGAAGAAGGAATAGAAGAAAATAACCTAAAGATTCGTATAATTGTGCAGGGTGCCTAGGCATATTCTCCCCTCTATTTAAGAAAACTATACCAAAGTTAGAGTTAGTATATTTACCAACAATCTCTGAATTAAACAGATTTCCAATTCTAACAAAACAAGCACCTAAAGATATAGGAATTGTAACTTTATCAAGTATCCATAATAAAGGTTTATACTTGAATTTTCTTTGATAAAGATATAATCCTGTTAATACACCTATCACAGCTCCATGACTTGCAAGCCCTCTAAAACCAATAAATTCATAGTTTTGAATTAATCCAAAAAGCATTGAGGTGCCATATTTTTCTCTTATTGGAAGAAGAATTTCTATTAGATGATTTTGGTAATAATCCCAACTATAGAAAAAAACATCTCCTAGTCTTGCTCCAATTAAAACAGAAAAAACCATGTAAACTAATAGGGATTCAGCATATTCAGTATTAATTTTTTCTTTATTATAAATATTTTTCATTATATAAAAGCCAAGAGAAAAAGCTATTATAAACATTAAACTATAATAATGAATACCAAAACCACCTATATTAAAAATTGTCTCACTTGGTGCCCAATTAACTTTGAGTAAAAACATTTGATTAAAATTGGTCGTAAAAATAAGTAAAATAAATATCTTTTTAATTACGGAACAGGATCATAACCCGAACCTCCAAAAGGATGACATTTACTTATTCTTTTTAAACTAAGCCACAAACCTTTTAACAATCCATGTTTGTTTAGTGCTTCAATTGAATATTGAGAACAAGTTGGATTAAATCTACATGAAGGTAATAGAACTGGGGAAATAAATTTTTGGTATATTTTAATTATAAAAATAAATGGAAAAATTAAAATTTTTTTCAATATTTTAATTTAATCTAACTTCTGTTTCATCTGAATTGTCTTCTAATTTAATCCCTATTTTATTAAGTTCATTTCTTATTTTATCAGATGTTTCAAAATCTTTGTTTTTTCTTGAAGAATCTCTTAATTCAATAAGAATATTTAAAATTTGATTTGATTTATTTTCATTAGAGGGTGAAGAAGTTTTTCCATAAAGACCAAGAATATCATTAATAAAAATTTTAAAAGAAGATTTTAATTTAGTAAGTGTAGATTTTGAAATGGTATTTAGATCGTTATTTACTGAATTGATAAATTTCACAGCATCAAATAAATTAGCAATCAATACAGGACTATTAAAATCATCATTCATAGCTGAATAACATTTTTTATTCCAATTATCAAAATTAAAAGAGGTATCTTTTGTTGATGACTTAAGATTGTTTAATAATTTAAAAGCATTAATAAGTTTATTATATCCCTTTTCTGAAGCATTTAGTGCATTTTCACTTAAATCTAAAATACTTCTATAATGAGCTTGCATTATAAAAAATTTTACTACCTCAGGACTAAAGCTTTTCTTAAAAACATTGTTATTTCCACTAAAAATTTCTTCTGGCAAAATGTTATTTCCCGTTGATTTAGACATTTTTTTGCTATTAAGAGTTAACATGTTTGCATGAATCCAATATTTAACTGGAGATATTTTGTTTATAGATTCTGATTGAGCAATTTCACATTCATGATGTGGAAATTTAAGATCCATTCCTCCTCCATGAATATCAAATTGATCTC
>CAYUZY010000155.1:0-2815 GCA_964448645.1 uncultured Flavobacteriaceae bacterium | reverse complement strand
TAAAAATATCAAAAAGATATGTAGCATCATTAGGTCCAGGTCCTGCTTCAGGATGATATTGAACTGAAAAACAATTTTTTGATTTCATTTTCATTCCAGCAACAGTTTTATCATTAAGATGAATATGAGTTATTGATATATCAGAATGAGACTCTGCTTCTTTTTTTACAACTGCAAATCCATGATTTTGAGAGGTTATTTCTCCCTTTGATGTAATTAAATTTTTTACTGGATGATTTATTCCTCTATGACCATTAAACATTTTGTAGGTTGAGACTCCATTAGCTATAGCAATTACTTGATGACCTAAACAGATTCCGAAGAGAGGATAATTTTTTTTGATAATTAGTTTCGCAATATCAATCGCTTTTTTTAGTGGTTCTGGGTCACCAGGTCCATTAGACAAAAAATATCCATCTGGATTCCATGATTCCATAGTTTCAAACTTAGTATCATAAGGAAAAACTTTCATGTACATATCTCTATCAGCCATATTAATAAGAATGTTTTTTTTAATACCAAGATCAAGGACTGCTACTTTTAATGAAGCTTTAGAGTTTCCAAAAAAATATGAACTTTTCGTTGAAACTTTTGAAGCAAGATCTAATCCTTCCATCTTAGGTATTTTTTTTAACTTATTCTTTTCATCTTCTATTGAATTAATATCGGTAGAAATCACAGCATTCATAGCTCCATTTTCTCTAATATAACTAACCAATGCTCTTGTGTCAACATCAGAAATTGTTATTATTTTATTTTTATTTAAATAATCAAATAAAGATTTTTTAGACTTAGCTCTAGAATATGAGAAACTAAAATTTTTACATATTAGACCTGAAATAGCAATTATATCTGATTGAGCTTCTTCATTTAAAATACCATAATTTCCAATATGAGCATTAGTAGTTACCATTATTTGACCATAATATGAAGGATCAGTAAATATTTCTTGATAACCCGTCATTCCTGTATTAAAACAAATCTCCCCGTAAGAAGTGCCTTCTATGCCAATTGATTTGCCATAAAAAATTGTTCCATCTGCTAAAAGAATATATGCTTTTTTTCTTGACTTGTAATTCATAAAAATTTTAAAAACAAATTAAATCAAAAAAAGGATAAACAAAAAGTTTATCCCTTTAATTATATTCAAAAAAATGAATCATAAATGTTAATTATATTTTTACTTTTTTTTCTTATTATTTAATTCTTTATTTTCTCCTTTTTCTTTATTGACAGTAAAGGTTTTATCAGCTGGTGTTTCCTCAGCTGGTGTTTCCTCAGCTGGTGTTTCCTCAGCTGGTGTTTCCTCAGCTGGTGTTTCATTAAGAGCAGAATCTTTATTTTTTTTACCTCTTCTTCTTCTAGTCTTTTTCTTACTTTTATCTTCAGCTGAATAAGTTTCATTATAATCTACAAGTTCAATCATTGCCATTTCAGCATTGTCTCCAAACCTATTTCCAAGCCTTATGACTCTTGTATAACCTCCTGGACGATCAGCAATTTTTTTTGAAATTTCTCTAAATAATTCAGAAACAGCTATCTTATTTCTCAAATATCTAAAAACTATTCTTCTGCTATGAGTAGAATCATCTTTTGATTTAGTAACTAAAGGTTCAAAAAATTTTTTTAATGCTTTTGCTTTTGTTAAAGTAGTATTTATTCTTTTATGCTCAATTAAGGAACATGCCATATTAGCTAACATAGATTTCCTGTGAGCAGACTTCCTGCCTAAATGCATAAATTTCTTGCCGTGTCTCATTTATATAATTTTCTTAAACTAATCTTTATCTAATTTATATTTTGCTAAATCCATTCCAAAACTGAGACTTTTAAGAACAACAAGTTCTTCTAATTCAGTTAATGATTTTCTTCCAAAATTTCTAAACTTCATTAAATCGTTCTTGTTATATGAAACTAAATCACCTAAAGTGTCAACCTCAGCAGCTTTTAAACAATTTAAAGCTCTCACTGATAAATCCATATCTATAAGCCTTGTTTTAAGGAGTTGTCTCATGTGAAGTGATTCTTCATCATATGTTTCAGACTGAGCAATCTCATCAGCCTCTAGTGTAATTCTCTCATCCGAAAATAAAAGAAAATGATGAATTAAGGTCTTCGCCGCTTCAGTTAAAGCATCTTTTGGATGAATTGAACCATCTGTAACAATCTCAAAAATCAATTTTTCATAATCGGTTTTTTGTTCAACTCTATAATTCTCAACACTATATTTAACATTTTTTACAGGAGTAAAAATAGAATCAATAGCAATAACACCTAATTCTGAATTAATATTTTTATTTTCTTCAGCAGGAACATATCCTCGTCCTTTTTCAATCATAATTTCCATATTAAAATAAACCTTTTTTTCAAGATTACAGATAACAAGGTCAGGGTTTAAAATTTGGAAACCAGATATAAATTTTTGAAGATCAGATGCTTTTAATTGATCTTGAGAACCAACAGATATAGTAACTTTTTCATCTTCTAGTTCAGAAATTTGTCTTTTAAATCTAATCTGTTTAAGATTCAAAACTATTTCAGTTACATCTTCCACTACTCCAGATATTGTAGAAAATTCATGGTTAACATTATCAATTTTTAATGAAGTTATTGCAAATCCTTCAAGAGAAGAAAGTAAAACTCTTCTAAGAGCATTGCCAACTGTTAATCCATAACCTGGTTCCAAAGGACGAAACTCAAACTTTCCTTCAAATTCAGAAGAATCTATCATTATTACTTTATCGGGTTTTTGAAAATTTAATATTGCCATAATTTTTTTTATTAGTTTCTTATTTAGAGTATAACTCTACTATTA
>CAYUZY010000154.1:0-2821 GCA_964448645.1 uncultured Flavobacteriaceae bacterium | reverse complement strand
ACTTCTTGAATTTCATTATCCAAATATTGTTGAACAGCAGAAGGACCTTTTACGTTATGTATATCTGTTGGAGTTATTGATCCATCAGAAAGTGGCATTCCTGCTTTAACAAAATCATTTTCTTGAACTAAAATTTGGTTAGATAATTTAACTAAATATTTTTTTATATCTCCAAACTTAGATTCAACTATAATCTCTCTATTTCCTCTTTTAATTTTCCCATAAGAAACAACACCATCTATTTCAGAAACAACTGCTGGATTAGATGGGTTTCTTGCCTCGAACAACTCTGTAACTCTAGGTAATCCGCCAGTAATATCTCCAGATTTAGCAGATTTTCTTGGAATTTTAACAAGAACTTTACCTTCCTTAATTTCATCTCCTTCATTAACGATCAAATGAGCTCCAACTGGAAGACTATATGACCTAATTATTTTTCCTTTTTTATCAGCTATTGATAAAGATGGAATTATTTTTTTATTTCTAGAATCAGAAATTACTTTTTCTTGAAAACCTGTCTGTTCATCAATTTCGACCTGATAAGTAACTCCTTGTTCAATATTTTCAAAAACTATTTTTCCTGAAAATTCTGAAACAATTACTCCATTAAATGGATCCCACTTACAAATTATATCTCCTTCTTTTAATTTAGCTCCTTTTTTTATAAACAAACTAGAACCATAAGGAATATTATTAGTACTTAAAACATTTTTAGTATTAGGATCAATTATTTTAATTTCAGAAGTTCTAGAAATTACAATAGAAGAATTATTTCCTTCAGAATCTTTTCCTTTAACAACTTTAAGATCATCAATTTTAGCTATACCATGAAATTTCGCTTCCAACTTATTTTCTTCTGAAATATTTCCTGCTACTCCTCCAACATGAAAAGTTCTAAGAGTTAATTGAGTTCCTGGCTCACCTATAGATTGAGCAGCAATTACTCCAACTGCCTCACCATTTTGAACTATTTTTCCTGTAGCAAGATTTCTTCCATAACACTTAACACAAATACCCTTATTAGCACTACATGTTAATGGAGATCTAACTTCAACTTTTTCTATTGGTGTTTTTTTAATAATTTTAATATGAGAATCAATAATTTCCTCTCCCGCATTAACAATTACATTATTATTAGTTGGATCGACAATTTGATGGAGAGATACTCTACCAATAATTCTCTCTCCAAGAGATTCAACAATTTCTTCATTCTTTTTTAAAGCTGTTATTTCCAAACCTCTTAACGTTTTACAATCCTCAATGTTAACTATAACGTCCTGTGAAACATCATGTAATCTTCTAGTTAAATATCCAGCATCAGCAGTTTTAAGTGCAGTATCAGCTAATCCCTTTCTAGCTCCATGAGTTGAAATAAAATATTCCAAAATTGAAAGACCTTCTTTAAAATTTGATAAAATTGGATTCTCAATTATTTCTCCTCCTCCAACATTAGATTTTTTGGGTTTAGCCATTAAACCTCTCATGCCTGTTAATTGTCTAATCTGTTCTTTTGATCCCCTAGCACCTGAATCTAACATCATGTAAACAGAATTAAAACCTTCATTGTCTTCACTAATTCTTTTCATAGCAAGTTCAGTTAACATTGCATTGGATGAAGTCCAAACATCAATTACTTGATTATATCTTTCATTATTTGTAATTAAACCCATATTATAGTTTGCTATAATTGAATCAACTTGTTGATTAGCATCTTCAATCATTTTAATTTTCTCTTCAGGAATAATAATATCTCCAAGACTAAAAGATAATCCCCCCTTAAAAGCAAATTGATACCCCATATTCTTTATTTTATCTAAAAAATCAGAAGTTTCAGGAACACTAGTTACTTTTAAAATCTTACCAATTATCTCTCTTAAGTTTTTCTTTGTAAGAACAGTATTGAAAAAACCGGCTTTTTCAGGAACTACTTCATTAAAAAATATTCTTCCGACAGTAGTTTCAATAATTTCATATAAAGGCTTACCATCATTGTCAAATCTTTTAACCCTAAGTTTAACTAATGCATTTAAATCAACTTTATTTTCATTATATGCAATATGCACCTCTTCTGTTGAATAAAATATTAAGCCCTCACCAATAACCTTTTCTTTTTTATTTGATTTTTTTTCTTTTGTCATGTAATAAAGACCTAAAACCATATCTTGAGAAGGAACAGTTATTGGAGATCCATTAGCTGGATTTAAGATACTATGTGAAGCAAGCATAAGTATTTGAGACTCTAAAATAGCTTCCGGTCCAAGGGGCAAATGAACAGCCATTTGATCCCCATCAAAATCAGCATTAAAAGCAGTACAAACCAATGGATGAAGCTGTATAGCTTTACCTTCAATCAATTTAGGTTGAAAAGCTTGAATACCTAATCTATGAAGTGTAGGAGCTCTATTAAGTAATACAGGATGACCTTTTAAAACATTTTCAAGAATATCCCAAACTACAGGCTCTTTCCTGTCAATAATTTTTCTTGCTGATTTAACGGTCTTTACTATACCTCTTTCAATTAGTTTTCTTATAATAAAAGGTTTATATAATTCGGCTGCCATATCTTTTGGTAAACCACATTCATATAATTTAAGTTCAGGTCCAACAACAATAACAGATCTTCCTGAATAATCAACTCTTTTACCTAATAAATTTTGTCTAAATCTTCCTTGTTTTCCTTTTAATGAATCAGATAAAGATTTTAATGGTCTATTAGAATCTGTCTTAACTGCAGAGGATTTTCTAGTATTATCAAATAAAGAATCAACAGATTCTTGAAGCATTCTTTTTTCATTTCTTAAAATAACTTCAGGAGCTTTTA
>CAYUZY010000153.1:390-2836 GCA_964448645.1 uncultured Flavobacteriaceae bacterium | reverse complement strand
CACTGATATTCCGCTTATTGAATATATTGCTTCTAAAAGTAAACCAATTATAATTTCAACTGGTATTGCTCAAAATGAAGATATTAAGTTAGCATTAGATACTTGTAAAAGAGTGGGGAACTCTAATATAGCTCTACTTAAGTGCACATCAAGTTATCCTGCTTCATTTAGTGAAGCAAACTTAGTTATGATACAAGATTTAAAAGAGAAATATAATTGTATAATAGGTTTGTCGGATCACACTTTGGGTTCAACATCACCAATTGTAGCAACAACTCTAGGAGCTAAAATAATAGAAAAACATTTTATAATAGATCGTTCAATTGGAGGACCAGACGCATCTTTTTCTATGAATGAAATAGAGTTTAAAGAAATGGTTCAAGCAGTTAGAGATGCTGAATCATCTATAGGTACTATTAATTATGATTTGACACCTTCTCAAATTAAAGGAAAGGAATTTTCTAGATCTTTATATATTGTTAAGGATATTAAAAAAGATGAATTACTGAGTGAACATAATGTCAAATCAATTAGACCTGGATTCGGACTACATCCAAGATATTTTAATGAAATTTTAAATAAAAAAGTTAATAGGAATCTTAAAAAAGGAGACAGATTTGATTTAAAATTTATAAAATGATACGCATGAAAAAAACAATAGCAATAATAACAGCTAGAGGAGGAAGTAAAAGAATTCCAAGAAAAAATATAAAACCATTTTTAGGTCATCCAATTATAAAATATTCAATAGATGCTGCTATCAAATCAAAAATTTTTGATGAAGTAATGGTAAGTACAGATGATAATCAAATTGCAGAATTAGCTAAAGCTCTTGGTGCTAAAGTTCCGTTTTTACGTTCCAAACAAAACTCAGATGACTACGCTTCAACAGCTGATGTTTTAAAGGAAGTAATAAATGAATACAAAAATAATCAAATTGAATTTGATTATTGTTGTTGCTTATATCCTACTGCACCATTTGTTACATCTGAAATATTAATTCATGCAAATAAATTAATAAATGAAGAAAAATTAGATTGTGTTCTTCCTGTTACAAAATTTAGCTTTCCAATTTGGAGATCTTTTAAAATAAACAAAAAATCAGCATCTTATATTTGGCCCGAAAACGAAATGAAAAGATCTCAAGATCTTGAAGATGTTTATCATGATACAGGTCAATTTTATTTTTTTAATGTTAAAAATTTTTTAAAAGAAAATAAAGTAATAATGAAAAATAACTCAGTTATTATAATTCCAGAATCTCAAGTACAAGATATTGATGATATTGAAGATTGGAAAATAGCAGAAATAAAATATAAACTTAAAAACAATTGATTGATTCAGCTTTATTAATTGGATGTGGAGGTGTAGGAGCTAATTATGATATTAACTCTGATGATATACTAACACATGCTAAAGCTCTTTTTAAATGTAATTGGATTAGAAGAGTTGATTTGTTTGATATTAATAAACTTCATCAGAAAACAATTTCAAAGAAGTATAATTTTATTTCTTTAAATTCAAAAAAAAAAATTAATTATAAAAATTACGATCTTGTAGTTATAAGTACTCCAACTGATACGCATTTTGAATATTTAAAACTCTGTATTGAATCAAATGTTCCATTAGTAGTTTGTGAAAAGCCAGTTTCAAATTCTGCTAAAGAATTAAATAAACTTTTGAAGTTATATAAATCTAGTGATACAAGAATTATCGTTAATTATTTTAGAAGATTTCAAAAAAGTTATTTGAATGCTCTATCAAAATTAGATTTCATAACAAATAATCCAAATAAAATTAATATAAAGTACCATAAGGGGTTTTTAAATAATGCAGGTCACGCATTAGATTTTATTGAATTTTTTTTAAAAAAACCTTTAGAACCTAAAAAAGTTGAAGTCTTAAATAAAAACTATGATTTTTTTAAAAAAGATCCTACAATTAGTGCAAATTTTATATCTCAAAACATAGAGTTTAAAATGATTGGGATGGATTTAAATAATAAACTATTTGAAATAAAATTTTTATACGATAATTATAAATTGATTTTAAAAGAATTAGGAGATAAGATAGTTTTTTTTAAAGGTAAAAATTTAATTTTTGAGTTCGAAAATTTAACTAATAATTATATGGTTGATGTGTACGACACAGTAAAAAACATTTATCTTAAAGAGAAATTAAAAGATAATTTTATAGAAAGTATAATTTTAAATCAAAAACAAATAAATAAATTTATATTATGAATAAAAAGCCTGCAATTCTAGGAGGAAGTAAAACCAGAAATACACCTTTAGTTTTTAGAAAAACTATGGATGAAGAAGAAAAAAATGCTGTGATGGAGGTGATGGATTCAGATGTTTTGTCTGCATTTATTGGAGCTCCTGGGGAAAAGTTTTTAGGAGGTAAAAAAGTTCTTTATTTTGAAAATTATTGGAAAAAAGAATAT
>CAYUZY010000153.1:0-380 GCA_964448645.1 uncultured Flavobacteriaceae bacterium | reverse complement strand
AACACTTAAAAAAATTTTAAAATTAAAATATACAAAAGAATATGGATTTAAACATGCCATATCTGTCAATTCTTGGACAAGTGGTTTAATAATTTGTGTTGGTGCAATAGGAATAGAACCCGGAGATGAAGTGATCTGTAGTCCTTGGACTATGTCTGCTTCTGCTACATCGGTTTTATTTTATGGGGGTATTCCTGTTTTTGCTGATATTCATCCAGAAACATATAATATTCATCCAACCTCAATTGAAAGTAAAATAACAGAAAGGACCAAAGCAATTTTAGTTGTTCATATTCTTGGACAATGTGCAGATATGGATGGTATTATGAAATTAGCTAAAAAGTATAATTTAAAAGTTATTGAGGATGCTGCCCAAGCCC
>CAYUZY010000152.1:0-2849 GCA_964448645.1 uncultured Flavobacteriaceae bacterium | reverse complement strand
ATAAAGATTGGACTGATAGAATAGCGTCACATGAAAATAATAAATGTAATGTTGTTGTTGGAGGAGAAAGTAGAACAGAATCTGTTCTAAAAGGCTTGCTGAATTGTAAAAAAACAACAAAAAATGTTTTAATCCATGATGCTGCAAGACCCTTTATTACCGAAAAATTAATAATAGATTCTTTGAATAATTTAAATGAGTCTGATGCTAGTATACCTGTGTTAAGTTGTGATGATTCATTAATAAATACAAGCAATATAAAAATTCAATACTTAGATAGAACAGATATAAAATTTATTCAAACTCCTCAAGGGTTTAAATATCAAAAAATACTAGAAGCATTAAAAAACAATTCTAAAAATTATACTGATGATTTTTCTGCATTTCTAGATTATCATAAAGATTCAAAATACACTTTATTTGTTGGAGATAGAAAAATGTCTGATGAAATATAGCTTATCCATTATTATATCTCATTATGTTTTTGACATAAATAAAAACCCTTTATTCAAAACCATTGAAAGCATAGTAAATCAAACTAAAAATGTAGCTATAGAAATTATAATTGCTGACTATGGATCCGAATACTCAAAAAAAATTATAAACAATTACTCTGAGAAAAAAGAAATTCTAAATGATGAAAGATCTTTCTATGTACTTGAAAAAGAAGAGCTCAATTTATTCTTAACTGAAAATAATATTGAAAATAAATTAATAACAAAATGGGTTTATCTTCCCAAATTATTTAAATGCATGTCAAAAGCTAGGGTAGCTAATCAGGCCGTAAAACTTTCAGAAAGCAACTTACTATTATTTTTAGACGATGACAATTATTTGATTTCAGATGATAGTATAACAAATATTCTGAGCTTATTTAATAAATATGATTTTATTGTTGGACAAGTTCAAGATCAAAATGAAAAACTAAGAACTTATAATAGTAGTCGTGTTCAAGGAACTACTTTAGGCATAAAAAAAGAAATTTTTAATATTATTGAAGGTTTTAGCACTTGGACAGAAAATTATTCATGTGGTGTTGATTCTGATTTTTGGATAAAACTTTTTAGGTATCATGGTAAAAATGCAGAATTTAAAGCATGTTATACAAATACGATAATGACTTGTGATAGCTATTCAAAAAGATGGAAAAAATATACAAAATTCCTAAAAGAAATTCGCTTAAAATATAAATTCTATAAATTGTATAGTTGTAAAAATTATAAAAATAAAAAATACAATTTATCTAGAAATAAAAAAATATGGATAGATAATTTAATCAATGAAGAATAGAAAAATTATATTATATACCCCATGGATGGAACAGGGTTTAAGCTATGATGCAAAAGCTATATATGATATAGCTAAAAGAAATGGTTTTGATATTTATATTAGCTATCGAACAAAACGAAAAATCAAATGGGATTGTAATTTTATACCTGAAGATCAATTAGCAAATTTTATGAATGAAAATGACTTATTGTTTTGTTTTGAAGTTTTTCCTAAAAAACAATTAGAAAATATTCTAAAATCTAATCAAAATCTATATTTAATGATTAACTTTGAATACTATGATATAGAACTAATTCCATTTTATAAACTATTTAAAACAATATTTATAAAATCTAAACAAGCTTATGAAGAATGTAAAAAGGATGACTTGAAAAACATTGTTTATCTTCAGTGGATTTTATCTGACTTTGAAATCAATCAAGAAATTCCTTTAAAAGAAGATCAAAAAGTTAAAGTTTTATTTAATGGTGGAACAGGTGGATATTTAGATAGACGTAACTTAGAAGCTGTAATAAATCTTATAAAAAATTATACTGATAATGACGTTGAATTCGTAATTAAAATGGCAAAAAAAATGAGGCGCTGGTCTAATAGAATCTTAAAGAAAAATATGAGCTTATTAAAAAAAGATTCCAGAGTGACTATAATAATAGATAACTATGAACGAAATGATTATAAGAATTTTATCAAATCTTTTGATTTGAACTTAGCTCCTTCAAAATTTGAAGGATTTGGTCTTACTCTACTAGAATCTATGTATTCAAGGGTTCCCACAATAACTTTAGATAGTTCTCCTATGAATGAAATTATAATACATGAAGAATCTGGCCTTTGCATGCCCTGTAATGTAATTGATAGGATTAATAAACAATCAATCTGTCAAGTTAATGAATTTATATTTTTAGAAAATTTTACATCATTAGTTAAAAATAAAGATAAATTAAATTACATGAAAAAAAATACCTCATTAAATATAAATTCAATGATTAGTGAATTTACTAGTCAAATAGAGAGTATAATTAATGGCTAACTCATTTTATTATTTAGTTCCAAAAGATTATGATAATCCAGAAAATCTAAAAAATGAATATTTTATTATTAAGGAGCTCTTAAAAAAAGAAATAAAGATAATTCCAATATATGAATTTAAAGAAATTGTAAATGATTTTAAATATGATGGTATTATTTTCAATTCATTAAAAGTTATATTAAGTAATCAGCAAATTCTTATTCATGCTAAAAAAAATAAAGTTCCTGTTTTTTGGTGGTATTTTGATACTGCTAAAACAAAATTTACCCGAAAAAGAAGGGTTCTAAAAATAGCGAAACAAGTTTCAATCTTTTTTAATAAAGATAAAGATTATTTCTCTGATTATATAAAATCTGGAATTAATCCTATATGGCTAGACCAAGGAGTCCCTTCAATCTGTACATTTAACAAAATAAAAAAATATAAATATGATTTGAGTTTTTTTGGTAGCTATGAGAAGCCCCATTCAGATAGAACAAAGTTATTAAAATTTTAAGATGATAATTTAAAATTATTTATTTAATAAAAT
>CAYUZY010000151.1:0-2852 GCA_964448645.1 uncultured Flavobacteriaceae bacterium | reverse complement strand
TGGTTGTGGCTATAACTCTCCTGAAGAAATGATAGAAGGGTTAGCAAAAAAGTACAATTTTAAATTTAAAAACCCTGAGTGGGTAAAAATAGCCAGAGTATATATAGACAGAAAAAATTATAAAGAAGATAAGAGAACAATAATTACATTAAATGAGGTAGGCGAATTTCTTCACAATCTTTATTGGTCTTCAGAACATCTTTCACTAAATCTTGATATCAAATTAAAAGAAGAGTTCTAAATGATTTGAATATTTTGAAATATCTAAAACAGCCATACTAAAATCTCAATTGCAAATTAAGTTTAAAGTACAATTTACCATCCTTTTCTTTGTATAATTTACCAAATCTATGACGAGTGATTGATGGTGTGTCTAAACTTATATTTTCAAAAAGATAGTCTTTTAGACTTTTAGAATCTATTATATGAAAACCAACACAATCTCCAGATTTCTTCATAACAATTGTGCCATTTGCTAGATAATTACCATCCCATTTTTTTCCTGCGAAAAAGCCTAATAAAACATCTATTAAAAGTCTCTTTACCTTGATTTCTAATGAGTCTTTTTTACCATAATTAATTTCATTATTCAAAGTTCCCTCTTTATGAATTTCATTTATGATTTTGGTTAGTTTAGAAATTCTCTTCTTGTAAAAACTCAAAAGTAAATGACCAACTATGTTTGGCATTAAACTATCAGAAATTTTAAGATTGTGCTCCATTGTTTTTTTTTCTGCACCAACATAATTGAGTTTTCCACCAAATTTTTCAATGAATAAAATTCTATCTTTCAGCTTAGTTCTTGTGTTAATGTTGTTTGCTTCATCCATTTTTGAATTATCAAAACCATCTATTCTAAAAATAAAATTAGTGTTACCTGAAGCATTTAATAAAGTGGGGCTGCTCCCAAGGAAAGACTTAATTCCAAAACCCTCATTTTGTTTATTGATTTCTTTACTTTCAATATCTAAAACAATATCAGATTTTTGACTGCTTGTTCCTCCTTTAATTACATCAAAGCCCAATGATTTTTGTATAATCTCAAATTGAGGAACTTTAAAAGTCCCTTTGCTAAGTATTATTGAATTTGTAATTGTATCTAAGTTTTTTTTGCTTAAAAGTTTTGAAATATCAATTAGCTTCTTTTCACTTCCATCTCTATTTACAGTTTCTAAAGTAGACTTGTCAATAATGTAAAAGTCCAGACCTAAATTCCTGGTTGTTATTTTTTTTAGATAAAAAAAGTTGTCTTTTTTATTTAAATCCTTATCAGATAAATATAATTTTTGTTCAGCTAAAAGTTTAACAAAAACTAATAACTCTGTCCATTCTCCTTTGTTTTTTGTTTTTTTAGTATTTGGCTTAGTAGTCTCAAGCGATTTTAAGTGTTTCAACATTTGATTTGCAACCTCTTGAATAGCATCGACTGCTACACTATTTCCTAATTGCTTCATCGCTTGAGTTTTACTTACTGGAAAATCAAAATTTTCTGGGAATCCTTGCATTTTTTTGCCTTGTTCGACTCCAAGTTGTCTCACTTTTCCATCAACGTAATAAGCATCCCAATTTCTTCTGTCATTAATTGTTGAGCCTTTTCCTCCAACTCTCAATGTAAATCCAATTTCTCTACTACATTCCCCCTCCCAGACATCACTCATATTAAATTTAAGTGGTTTTTTTAAAGGGAAATGGAATTCTTTCATTTTGTTTTTGTCTCTAAAGCCTATCATAAATGCTCTTGGTCTAATTTGAGGCAGCCCATAATCAGAGGCTTTAACAATTTGAAAATAAAAAGAGTACCCTAATTCATTTTCTAAAATATTACGAATAACCTTAAATGTATTTCCATCATCGTGATTTACTATTCCTCTAACATTTTCAAGAAAAAATGCAGATGGTTTTTTTTCTTCTAGAATCTCAACTATGTTAAAAAATAAATTTCCTCTCTCTGAATTGTGATTATCCTCGAACCCTCTTTTATACCCTGCCTGACTAAATGGCTGACAAGGGAAACCAGCGCAAAGAATGTCAAAATCAGGTATTTCAGATACGGCTATATTTCTAATATCATCATTAAACATTTTGTTTTTAAAAAGTTCAGGGGATATTTTTTTGAAATTATTTTCATAGGTTTTTCTTGCGTGCATATCTATTTCAGATGCAAAGACACATCTTCCCCCTAAGTTATGTAGCGCTAAATGAAATCCTCCAATCCCTGCAAATAAATCTATAAATTTAAACTCTGTGTTTGGGCTCATAATAAAGATTTAAAAGACTTTTGATTAAAATTAACTAATGCATTGTAGAAAAGCCAAAATAAGTTGATGAATAATCATTTCCTAAACAACTGCCCGCAGGGCATACTCTTAAATACTAACCCTTTTTTTGTTGAACATAGCTATCCTGTATTCAAGCTTGTAACTATTTATATATAGATAAGTATACTTTATTAGATAAATATTTATAGTAATATCTATACATAAAATTTATAGAAATATATAGATATAAATATCTGTATAATTAGAAATAAGTATTTAGAAATATATAAGAAAGAAACTTCTTACAGTAGCCAAGTTACAAGCTATATTTTTTAGAATCAAGTTTAGTTTTCAACGAAACGTAGAAGTTATTAAATTGATTAATCAATCTTTTTTCAATCTTTAAGAATTAATTAATTAATCTTTTATTAATGTTTGATTAATCAAAGTTTTTCAATCTTGAATAATCAAGTTTGTTCAATTGCCATATAGTTGCCAAGAATTTTATACTTTTAAGCAAGATCTTTGTTTATCTGTCTAAACAAAAAGCCCCTCAACAAGAAGGGCTTTAAGGGTGGTCCCACCTGGGCTCGA
>CAYUZY010000150.1:0-2858 GCA_964448645.1 uncultured Flavobacteriaceae bacterium | reverse complement strand
CTACAAGAACAGGCTTTAATCTCAAAAGCACTATAACCTCTATAGTTGAAATAAAAGTAAAATCAGTTGTTATAACTTCATCACCAGGTTTAAGATCCAAGGCCATAAGTGCTATTTGGAGGGCATCTGTTCCGTTTGCACATGGAATTACATGTTTTACTTGATTATATTCTTCTAATTTTTTTTGAAATTCATTAACAACTGGTCCGTTTATAAAAGAAGTATTATTTAATACTTTATCAACCTCTAACTTTATCTCTTCTTTAATTGATTCATGTTGACCTTTTAGATCAACCATTCTTATATCTTGCATTATTTTCTTATAGACTACAAATTTATAAAAGGTTTAGACTTTAATGTCAGGTATAAAAAACTATTTTTGAATAAATTTATTTAATGTTATTTATTTATAATTTATCAGTTGAAATAATAATTGTTCTTTTAAGAATAACAAGTCTTCTATCTATAAAAATTAAATTTTTTCTTGACGAGCATAATAAATCATTAAAAAAAATAAATGAATTTAAAATAAATACCAATGAAAAAAGATTATGGTTTCATTGTGCTTCCCTAGGAGAATTTGAACAAGCAAAGCCTTTAATACAAAAAATAAAATCAAAATATCCAAAATCAATAATCTTAATTAGTTTTTTTTCACCCTCAGGTTATCAGATTGGAAAAAATTACAAATTTGCCGACTTTGTATGTTACCTGCCATTTGATTGTAAAAAAAATGTCAATTCTTTTTTAAATATTATAAAACCATCAATGGTTTTTTTAATTAAATATGAATTCTGGCCAAATTATATTAATCTACTAAAAGAAAAAAAAATACCAATTTTTTCAATATGCACAAGGTTGTATAAAGATCAATACATTTTTAAACCTTATGGAAATTGGCTTTTAAAGATTATAAAAAAAATTAATCATTTTTTTGTGCAAGATGAATCTTCAAAAGAGCTATTAAAAGAAAATGGTTTTAAACATATAAGTCTAATTGGAGATACAAGAATGGATAGAGTAATTAAAACAATGGAATCAAAAACTGTTTTTCAAAAAATTGAAAAATTTATTGGTTCAAAAAAATGTTTTATTGCAGGAAGTACATGGAAAGAAGACTATGAAGTTATTATATCTAAAATCAATAAATTAAACAAAATAAAAATAATTATAGCTCCGCATAAAATTGACTCTAAATCAATAAAAAAATTAACTTCTAAATTAAAGAGATCTTATGCGTTATATAGTTCTTTAGAAAAAGATGTCGAATTTAAAAAAAATGTTTTAATTATTAATTCCATTGGAATTCTGTCAAAAATTTATAAATATGGAACACTTTGTTACGTTGGAGGAGGTATGGGAAATAATGGACTCCACAATATATTAGAACCTTCAATTTATGGGTTACCAATTATTATTGGAAAAAATTATTCAAAATTTTCTGAAGCTAAAGATTTAATCTCTTTGGGAGGAGTTAAGTCCATTAAAAATTCTGAAGAGTTTGAAAGGGCTTTTGAAAAATTAATTAATAATAATCAATTAACATCAAAAATAGAAGAAATAAACAAGAATTATATATTAAAAAACAAAGGTGCAACAGACAAAATTTTTTCTATAATAGAACAAGATTTATAGTTATAAAAGTTAATTTTATAAAAAATGCGAAAATTTCTAATTCTTTTTCTTTTTCTTTCTTGTTTAAGTAATTCCGATACTGAAAATATTAAACAACCAAATATCATTATACTTATTGGTGATGGCATGGGCCTTCCCCAAATTACTGGAGGCATGTATGCAAATAATAATGAATCAGAACTTGAAAGCTTTAAAAATATAGGTCTAGTTAAAACTTATGCAAAAGATGATTTAATTACTGATTCTGCTGCTTCAGGAACGGCATTTGCCTGTGGTGTAAAGACTTATAATGGGACTATTGGTATTGATTACAAGGGTAAAGAACACACTAGTATTTTAGAAATTTGTCAAAAAATTGGATATTCAACGGGTATAATTGTAACATCAACTATAACTCACGCAACTCCAGCATCATACTATGCAAAGGTCCAATCAAGAGATAATCATGAAGAAATTGCAAATCAATTAAGTTCTCAAAATATTAACTTTTTCGTTGGAGGAGGAAAAAAATATTTTGTTAATAGAAAGGATAAAAGAAATTTGTTTAATGAAATGCGAGATTATGATTTTGTAAATAATATTAAAGAATACAAAAAAAGTAACTCCTCTAAAATTGGATTTCTTACATATGATGATGAGCCCCCATCTCTTCCTGAAGGAAGAGTTCCTTCCTTAGACAAGTTAACTGAATTAACTATTGAAAAACTTAAAAATCAATCAAATCCATTCTTTCTTGTTATTGAAGGCTCTCAAATTGATTGGGGATGCCATGATCATGATATTGATTATTTTGTTGAAGAATTTAAAGAATTCGACAAAACAATTAAAACTGTTATGGATTTTACAAAAAAAGATAAAAACACATTAGTAGTTGTAACGGCTGATCATGAAACAGGAGGGTTCCATATTCTTGGAGGTAGAATACTTAAAGAAAATAGTTATATAAAAGGAGACTTCCTAACAACTGGGCATTCGGGAGATATGGTTCCTATTTTCAGTTACGGCCCACATTCTGAAAATTTCAGTGGTATATATGATAACACTGAAATTTTCAAAAAATTAAATGATATAGTAAAAAAATAATTATTTTACCCTTGCAGCAGCTACAATCTGCTTATCAAAAGATTTATCATTTTCAATTACATCAAAAAATGACTCTAAAAACTTTTTGCTTTCAGCAAACTCTTTTGGATCATCAAAATCTTTTTCATAAGAATTTAAAA
>CAYUZY010000149.1:0-2859 GCA_964448645.1 uncultured Flavobacteriaceae bacterium | reverse complement strand
AATTATAAACCTAAAAGAACTATAAGAGTTGTTTTGTTTATGAATGAAGAAAATGGTTTAAAAGGAGGAAAAGAGTATGCAAAACTATCTGAATTAAATAATGAAAACCATATTTTTGCTTTAGAATCAGATTTAGGAGGGTTCACTCCAAGAGGATTTAGTTTTGAAACTTCTGAAGAGAAATTTTTAAAATTAAAAAATTGGGAAAAATTTTTTAAACCCTATTTGTCAGATAATTTTATTTTAGGAACAAGTGCTCCTGATATAGGACCTTTAAAGAATGATAATATAGTTTTGGTTGGTCTAAGACCTGATTTACAAAGATATTTCGACTACCATCATTCAGCTATTGACACGTTTGATGCTATAAATAAGAGAGAGTTAGAATTAGGTGCTGCCGCAATGACTAGTTTAGTTTATTTGGTTGATCAATTTGGTATACAAGATTGATAATTTAATGATATTTATTTTTAAAGATTATTATAAAGAATTTAGATATAATCTCAAGTTAGCATATCCGGTTATTATAAGTTTATTAGGCCATACTTTTGTTCAATTAATGGATAATGTGATGGTTGGTCAATTAGGTACAGCTGATTTGGCAGCCGTTTCTTTGGGTAATAGTTTCATTTTAGTTGCAATGTGTATAGGTATTGGTTTTTCCACTGCCATAACTCCTTTGGTGGCTGAAGCTGATGGATCTAATGATTTAGATAGAGTAAAAGAAATTTTTTCTCATGGTATAATTTTATGTTTTATTCTGGGTTTAATTTTATCTCTACTTGTAATTATAGGGAAACCATTATTGTATAAAATGGGTCAGCCAATTGAGGTTGTTGAACTAGCTTACCCTTATTTAAAATGGGTTTCAATATCTTTATTTCCTTTAGTTATTTTTCAAGCATTTAAACAGTTTTCAGATGGATTATCAATGACAAAACCTGGAATGTATGCTACTCTTTTTTCTAACATAATAAATCTTATTCTTAATTTTTTGTTGATTTTTGGGATATGGATTTTTCCAAAATTAGGAGTTGAAGGTGCTGGAATAGGTACTTTAATTTCAAGAGTATTTATGGTTTCATTTATAATAATTTATTTTATGGTTAATCCTTATTTTAATCAAATTTTTAAAGACTTAAATTTCAGTGATATAAAGTTAAATCTTATAAAAAAAATAATTAATCTTGGCCTGCCTTCTGCACTTCAAATGTTTTTTGAAGTTGTTTTATTTACTGCTGCTATTTGGATTTCAGGTTTTTTGGGTAAAAATTCTCAAGCTGCCAATCAGATAGCATTAAATTTATCAACTATTACATTTATGTTTGCCATGGGGTTAGGTGCAACTGCAATGATAAGGGTAGGGATTCAAAAAGGTAAAAGTGATTTTGTTGAGCTAAAGAGAATAGCACATTCTATTTTTCTCTTAATATTACTATTAGATATAGTTTTTTGTCTTACTTTTTTTGCAACGAACAATTATCTTCCTCTAATTTATCTTGATTTTGATAACCCTTTGAATTATGATGATTCTTTAGAAGTTTTATTATTAGCTTCTAAGCTTATAATAGTTTCAGGTTTTTTTCAAATTTTTGATGGCTTACAAGCAGTAACATTAAATGCATTGAGAGGATTGCAAGATGTTAATATACCAACTATTATTACTTTTTTTAGTTATGGGGTTTTTGGGTTTCCTATTTGTTATTACCTAGGAATTTATACAGATTTAGGAGTAACAGGAATTTGGATTGGTCTTTTAATCAGCTTATTTTTATCTAGTTTATTTTTATTATCAAGATTTCAATACCTTATTAAAAAATTAATAAATAAAAGAAACTAATATGAATGTTCCAAAATTTTTACTTTCTACTAATTCTGATTTGCCTGAAGAATTGTTTGTTGTCCATACTGAATTCCCTAGGTTTATTTTAAATATTATTAATGATGAAATTTTTTGGTTAGAAGAATTTGATGATAATGATATAAAAGAGGTTAAAATTCAAACTCAAAATTTAATAAATAATGCATTAGATTTTTATGACAAGGAAATAACTGAACATAAATAAATGTTAGATTTAATTTTAGAATATGATCATAAGGTATTCCTTTGGCTTAACAACTTAGGAAATGAATCTTTTGATTGGTTTTGGATGTTAATGACAAATAAAGTATTTAATTTTTTTGTTTATTCAATAGCTCTTATTTACCTATTAAAAAAAATAAAAATTAAATCTTTAATTTCAATGATATTGTTTTTATCGATTTTAATTTTAATTTCAGATCAGACATCTAATTTATTTAAAAATTTTTTTGAAAGATTAAGACCATGTCATGATGAACAAATTTTTAATTCTATGAGGTTAGTAAAAGATAGTTGTGGAGGTCTTTATAGTTTTTTTTCGGCTCATGCTTCAAACTCGTTTGCTCTAGCCTCTTTTTTCTTTTTTGTTTATTATAAAATTATTCAAAGAAAAATTATTCTATTTTTCATTCTTGCTTCTTTGGTAAGTTATAGTAGAGTTTACATAGGAGTTCATTATCCTTTAGACATAATTACAGGTTCTATTTTTGGATTTGTTTCAGGTTTTATTTTATTTAAATTTTGGATTTTTAGTTTAAAAAGAATAAAAACTTCTAATTCTTAAGTAAATGTGGATACTTTTTCTTGAACCTTTTCAATCTAGGAATTGAAACAGCCTTTACATAAGGATTATTAGGGTTTTTCCTCTCATAATCTTGATGATATTTTTCTGCATAATAAAAAACTTTTAAAGGTTTTAATTCTGTTATTATTTTATTCTTATATGTATTTTCTTTATTAAGCTTAACAATATAATTTTTAATAATATTTTTTTCTTT
>CAYUZY010000148.1:0-2941 GCA_964448645.1 uncultured Flavobacteriaceae bacterium | reverse complement strand
TTAAATTTTAAATTAAAAGGTGTTACCTATACTCAACTAAGATTTGATAGAGACCTTGATAGTTGGCTTTTAAATTTTAGTTGGACTCCTTTTGGTCCTAGACAATCATGGAATTTTTTTATTGGAATTAAATCAGGCTTACTAAGTGATATAAAATATGATAAAACTAGACAACCTGATATTAGATAAAAAAAATTTATATATTTAATTTAATGAAAAAGAAAATAATAACAACTTTAAATGCTCCAGCTCCTATTGGCCCATATAATCAGGCCGTTTTGTCTGACAAAACACTTTACATTTCAGGTCAAATTCCTCTAATCCCTAATACAATGGAAATTCTTAATTCTACAATAGAAGAAGAAACTGATCTTGTTATGAATAATTTAAAAGCTATTTTAGAGGCAGCACAAATGGCTTTTAAAAATGTAGTCAAAACCTCAATTTTTCTTAGTGATATGAATGATTTCGCTAAAGTTAATGATGTTTATGGTAGATATTTTGATAATGATACTGCTCCTTCAAGAGAAACCATAGCTGTAAAAGCATTACCAAAATCAGCCAGAGTTGAAATTTCAATGATTGCTGTAAAGTAACTATTTTATAAGTTTAACGTGATAATTAACTAAATTATCAATTGGCCTTTGAACAACATTTCCCATTTTCATACCTTTCTCTTTTAATGATTTTTTAATCTCATCTTTCAAATAATGAGCTATTGATCCTGCAAAATGAATAGGGATATCATGACAATTTCTAAACTGCATTATTTGATGACCTATAAATCTATTTAAGCCATTATAGATAATCTCTTTAAATACATGATAATCTTTATTTTCAATTAAAAATTTAGAAAAACTTGCTAAATAAGCATTTGGATTTTCCTTTCTGTACAAATTATCTTTTATTACGTCGGCACTTAAATCATATTTTTTTTCAAAAGCTTTAGCTATATCTTTATCCATTTCATTAAAATAATAGCTTCTTATTAATTCTTTTCCAAAAAAATTACCACTAGCTTCATCCATTAATGTATAACCTAAAGAAATTATTTTTTGTTCAATATCGCTTCCATTATAATAAGTGCAATTTGACCCTGTTCCAAGGATACAAACAATAGCTTTTTCACCTACTTTAATTGTTGAATATACTGCAGCATAAGTGTCTTCTTTTATGTCAAAATCAGACTTTTTAAAAATTGTTTTAAAAACTTTTAAAATTCTATTCAAAGAAGAAGAAACACCACAGCCAGCTCCATAAAAAAAAATTTTATTTACAGAGTCTCTATTGTGGTATAAATCAAAATTATTAATAATTCTTTCAGATATAATCGAGCTAGATAAAACTTGAGGATTCATCCCTCTAGTCTGAGTAGAAAATATAATTTTTCCTTTTTTATCAAGTGCTATCCAATCAGTTTTTGTTGAACCACTATCTACAACTAAAATCATTTATATATTATATTTTAGATATATACTTTGCAAGATCAATAAGTTTATTTGAATATCCACATTCATTATCATACCAAGAAATAATCTTATAAAATCTAGAGTTCAATTCCATTCCTGCATTTGCATCAAAAATCGATGTTCTTTTATCTCCAATAAAATCTTGAGAAACTACAGGTTCTTCAGTATAGCCTAAAATATCTTTTAAATTATTTTCAGAAGCATTCTTCATAATCATTTTTATTTCATCATATGAAGTTTCTTTTTTTAATTTAACAGTTAAATCTACAACCGAAACATTAGCAGTTGGAACCCTAAATGCCATTCCTGTCAACTTACCTTCAAGGCTAGGGATAACTTTTGTTACAGCCTTTGCTGCACCAGTTGATGCAGGCATTATATTTAAGAGAGAACTTCTCCCTCCTCTAAAATCTTTTTTTGAAGGACCATCAACTGTAAATTGAGTAGCAGTTGTAGCATGAACAGTTGTCATTAAACCCTCCTCAATTCCATATTCATCATTTAAAACTTTTGCTATTGGAGCAAGACAATTAGTAGTACATGAAGCGTTTGAAACAATTAACTGATTATGCTTAACCTCTTGATGATTTACACCCATAACAAACATTGGAGCGTCAGCAGATGGTGCAGAAATAACTACTTTTTTGGCCCCTCCTTCAATATGCTTTTTAGCTAAGTCAATAGTTGTAAATATTCCTGTACATTCTGCAACGACGTCAGTTTTTAATTTATTCCAAGGAATATCATTAGGATTTTTTTCAGCGCAAACTTTAACAATTTTGTTGTCAACAACAAGATTATTATTTTTTACTTCAATAGAACCTAAATATTTACCATGAACAGAATCATATTTTAATAAATAAGCTAGATGTTCAACATTTAAAAGATCATTTATTCCTACAACTTCAAAATCAGACCGCTGCATAGCTGCTCTAAAAACTAAACGACCTATTCGACCAAATCCATTAATTCCTATTCTAAGAGACATATATAATTATTTTTTATTAAACATTAAGTTGAAAGTATATCAGAAATTCTAATTAAATCTTTATTTATTTCTGATTTAGATTTTATAGCAGTTTTTAATGGGCTTAATATTAATTTATCATGATCAATTCCAACCATTAAATTAGATTTCCCAGACAACAATGTCTCAACTGCAAAGACACCCATTCTAGAAGCCAAAACTCTATCAAAACAAGATGGCTTTCCCCCTCTTTGCATATGACCTAATACTGAAACCTTAACCTCATAGTGGGGCATATTTTTTTCAACATATGAAGCTAATTCAAAAACATTCTTTCCAGTTTTATCTCCTTCTGCAACAACAACAATACTAGATGATTTTCCCGATTTTTCACTATTCTTTAAAGATTCTAGTAACCTTTGAATACCCATATTTTCTTCAGGAATTAAAATTTCTTCAGCTCCCGCACCTATTCCAGTATTTAAAGCTATATGTCCAGCATCTC
>CAYUZY010000147.1:0-3012 GCA_964448645.1 uncultured Flavobacteriaceae bacterium | reverse complement strand
TTTCCAGTAGCTGAAATTTCTTCTTCAATTTTAATTGGATTAATAGTATGGTATGGAGGGTATAATATTATTTCTAATGGGACAATTTCAATTGGAACAATTTTTCTTTTTATTCAAATGTCTCAAATGCTTTTTAGACCATTAAGGCAAATTGCTGATAAATTTAACACTCTTCAAATGGGAATGGTTTCAGTTGAAAGAGTTTTTAAGATATTGGAAACAGATTTAAAAATTATAAATAATGGAAAAATTATTTTAAAATCCACTAAAGGGTTAATTTTTTTTAAAAATGTTAAATTTTCATATAATAAAGGTGAGGAAATAATTAAAGGAATTACTTTAAAAATTAATCCTGGAGAAAAAATTGCTATTGTTGGAGCAACAGGTTCTGGAAAGTCAACTATAATAAACTTGATTTCAAGATTTTATGAAATTGATTCTGGAAAAATTTATGTTGATGGGTTTTCTTTAAACGACATTGAAATTAGCAGTCTTAGAACTAATATTGGAATTGTTCTGCAAGAAGTTTTTCTTTATGCAGATTCAATTTATAATAATATAACATTATTTGATAAATCATTTAAGAAATCAGATGTAATAAATTCAGCTAAAGAAATTGGCGTTCATGATTTTATAATGACCCTGCCAAAAGGATATGAATTCAATATTCAAGAAAGAGGACAAATGTTATCTGCTGGTCAGAGACAATTAATTGCTTTCCTTAGAGTTTATTTAAGAAATCCGAATATATTGATTTTGGATGAAGCAACTTCTTCAGTTGATTCTTATTCTGAGGAAATTATTCAGGTCGCTACTAATAAACTTATAAAAGGAAAAACATCAATAATTATAGCTCACAGGTTAGCTACAATTAAAAATTCAGATAAAATAGTTGTTTTAGATAACGGAAGAATTGTAGAGGAAGGAACTCATAATGAATTATTAGAATCAGAAAAGGGGTTTTACAAGAAACTAAATAAAAAGGACGCATTAGATTTGATAAAAGATTTATAATTAATATGAAAGGTCTTCTGAAAAAATTTTATTAAGTTCAGTCTGACTTTTATAATTAGCAATAACTCCATCTTTAACGTATGAAATTTCTCCAGTTTGTTCAGAGATAACTATTGCTATTGCATCAGTTTTTTCAGTTATTCCGATTGCAGCTCTATGTCTTAAACCAAACCTCGATGGAATAGAGCTTGATTCAGAAACTGGAAGAACTACTCTAGTAGCAACTATGTAATTTGATCTAATTAAAACAGCACCATCATGTAATGGATTGTTTTTAAAAAATATAGTTTCCAATATTTGAGGTGATAATTTAATATTAACATTATTTCCTGAGGTAATTAAAAACTCTAGATTATTGTTTCTTTCAATTACAATAATAGCACCTGTCTTATTTTTGGACATAGAATAGCAATCATTTAGAAATAATTCTACATTAAATTTTTTATCATCTGTATTTTGATTTAAAAAATTAAAATATTTAATAATATTCCTTCTAGTTGTAAAGTTTGGAGATCCAATTAATAAAAGAAATTTCCTTATTTCTTGTTGAAAAACAACAATTAAAGCAAAAAAACCAACACTGATAAAATTTCCTAGAATATTACTTAAAACATCCATCTTAAGCAAATCAGTAATTTTCCATATAATATAAATAATAATAATACCAATGAAAATATTTATTGCAACAGTTCCTTTTACAAGTCTGTATAAATAAAATAATAGAATTGCAACAAGAACTATATCTATTATATCAGTAAATGAAAATTGAAAGTATTCTAGTGACTTCAGAATTTTAATTTTTCTTAAAATTAAGAAACTAATGTAAATATTCCCACAATGAAATACATTCTTTTGCTTCTTTTACATCATGAACCCTAATTATATTAGCCCCATTTATAAGGCCAAAAGTATTTAGAACTGTAGTTCCATTTAATGCCTGATCAGAATCTTTATTTATTATATTATATATCATAGACTTTCTCGATACACCAATTAAAACTGGACAATTGATTTCTTTAAACAAACTAAGTGATTTTAATAATTCGTAGTTATGATTTAAAGTTTTACCAAAACCAAAGCCAGGATCAACAATTATATCAGTTATTCCATTATTATGTGCTTTTTTTGTTTGCTTAATAAAAAAGTTTAAAATTTCAACTACAACATTTTCATATTTTGGATTTAATTGCATTGTATTAGGATTTCCTTTAATGTGCATCATTATATATGGAACTTTATATTTTGAAATAATTTTAAACATATTTTTATCAAATTTACCTCCTGAAATATCATTAATTATACTTGCTCCAATTTTTATTGATTTTTCAGCTATTTCACTTCTGTATGTGTCTATTGAAAAGAATGAATCTGGAAATTTTGTTATCAATGCTTCAAGGATAGGAAACAAAATTTGTTTTTCTTTTTCAGTAGAAATTTTTTCACTTCCAGGTTTACTTGTAGCAGCTCCTATGTCAATGAAGTCAGCACCTTCATTAAACATTTTTTCAACATGTTTTAATGCTTTGTCTTTTGAGTTAAATTTTCCTCCATCATAAAAAGAATCTTTATTTATATTTAGAACTCCCATGATTTTAGGAGATTTAAAATCAATTAATTTTCCTTTAATATTTATTGATAAATTATTCAGTGTTTAAAATTTTTATATTAATTAGTGTTACTTCAAAAATATAAACGAAATTTATACAAATTTAATATTAAATGGAATCTACTGAAGATCAGTATTGGAAAATAATTTCAAAATCAAGATTATTATTTGAAAATAAAATGAAAGATTATGGTTCAGCATGGAGAATCCTTAGAATGTCTTCATTAACAGATCAAATTTTTATTAAAGCTCAAAGAATTAGAAGTATTCAAAATAACATTGATCAAAAAGTTGATGAAGGAATCAATTCTGAGTTTATTGGAATTATTAACTATTCTATTATGGCACTTATTCAAATTGACAAAGGAATTGTTGAACAGCCAGATATTAAT
>CAYUZY010000146.1:0-3050 GCA_964448645.1 uncultured Flavobacteriaceae bacterium | reverse complement strand
CTATTTGGACTAAAACGGATTGTTTTGGTTTTAAAAGTTCTTCTTTTTTACCATTTTTTTCTATTTCATTTTCATAACGAAAATTTTTTAATAAATAGTTATTTAATTTACCTGCACTTACCAGTTTTACGTATTTAATTAAAGAAAGAACTTTTGGTCCTAAATCATGGTAATGAAGGAACCCATCTTTTTGATGACCAACATTTAGAAATGATGCATTAAGTCCAGAGACTGATTTTCTTATTTTAGCAATAAAAATATCGCCTACAGAAAACTTATTATCTTCTATTTCTTTATTTAACTCAATTAACTTTCCGTCTTTTAGTAATGCAAAATCAACAGCAGAGGAATTTGATCGAATTATCATTTCTTTATTCACTCTGATATATTTTTATGTTGAAAATATTATTTTCAACTGATTAAACTATGTTTTTTTTCAGGAATTTACTTTTGTAACTAATTTGTCAATTAATCAGTTACTATTTCAATGAACTTAGTTTTTTAGTGTATTGACAATCCACTATTTCTTTTTATGACGATTAGCTCTTCTTCTTTTTTTACGTTTATGAGTAGCTACTTTGTGCCTTTTCCTTTTTTTACCACTGGGCATATTTTATTTTTAAATTATTCTGATTTTTATTTAAGATATAGGCACTTTAGATTTCACTCTTTTAACAAATATTTTAGCAGGTTTGAATGAAGGTATATTATGAGCAGGGATATTGACTGCAATATTTTTAGAAATATTTCTACCCGTTTTTTCGGCTCTTTTTTTAATTATAAAACTTCCAAAACTTCTTAAATAAACATTCTCACCTTTTTCTAAAGAAACTTTAATTTCTTTCATAAAATTTTCAATAGTAGCTTTAACATCTGCTTTATCAATTCCAAGCTGCTCGGAGATATTTGATACAAGATCGGCTTTTGTCATAAAATATTTTTAATGCCATAAAATAAATCTGGCTCGCAAATATATAAATTAAATATTAAATTTCTTTAATCTTAAATTAATATGAATCCATTATTTTAGAAAAAATTATAATTAAAATTTTGAGTTGGACGGAAAAACTTTTGAGTTGGTATTATAAAAATAAAAGAAATCTACCATGGAGAAATACCAGAGATCCATATTTCATTTGGATATCAGAAATAATATTGCAACAGACTACAGTAAATCAAGGTATTCCATATTATAATAAATTTATTAGTAAATACCCAAATTTGAAATTATTGGCAAAAACAAAAGAAGAAGATGTATTGAAAATATGGCAAGGGTTAGGCTATTATGCTAGAGCCAGAAACCTTCATTTTACATCAAAATTAATTTTAAAAGATTATGAAGGAGTTTTTCCTTCAAGTTTTGAGGAATTAATTAGATTAAAAGGTATAGGAGATTATACTGCAAGTGCAATAGGTTCTATAGCTTTCAAACTTCCTTTAGCAGCAATAGATGGTAATGTATATAGATTTTTTTCAAGATATTTTGGAATAAAGAAATCAATTGACAACACTAATTCTTTAAAACATTTTAAAAATAAGAGTTATGAATTAATGGATAAAAAAAATCCTGGAGATTATAATCAAGCCTTGATGGATTATGGTTCAAAAATTTGCAAGCCAAGAAATCCATATTGCAAAAAATGTATATATAAAACTAATTGTTATGCTCAAAACAATAATAAGATTTATTATTTTCCAGTACGAAAAAAAATAAATAAAAAAATAAAAAAAAGGTTTTTAAATTATTTAATAATTAGAAAAGAAAATGAAGAAATAATTCTTGAAAAAAGAATTAATAATGATATATGGAAAAATCTTTATCAATTTCCTTTATTTGAGACAATAAAGGAAAATAATTCAATAAAAAAAGTTAAAGATGTTGCATTTAAATATAATTGTTTAGAACAAAACAAAATTAAAAAGTGGAATTTAGAACCTATAAAGAGTAAACTAAGTCATCAAGAATTATTTATAACCTTTTGGTTAATTAATTTTGATAAAGGGTTTTTGAACAAATTCAACTATAAGAAATTGAAAAAATATCCAATGCCAGTTATTCTTGATAACTTTATTAATAAACTTTTTAAGTTAAAGGCTTGATTTTCTAACTTTAACAAAATTTTTTTTATGAGTGGAACTTTAAATAAGGTTATGTTGATAGGTTATTTAGGAGACGAAGTAAAAATGCATCATTTTGAGGGGGGTGGTTGTATAGGTAGATTCCCTCTTGCTACAAATGAAACTTATACTAATAAATCTACTGGAGAAAAAGTTTCTTCAACAGAGTGGCATAATATTGTAGTAAGGAACAAAGCAGCAGAATTGTGTCAAAAATATTTAAGTAAAGGAGATAAAGTTTATATAGAGGGAAAAATAAAATCTAGAAAATGGACAGATGATTCTGGAAAAGAAAGATACATGAATGAAATTAATACAGATGTTTTTACTTTTCTTAATAACAAAAATGATGATAAGCAATTAAATAGTTCAGAAAATCAAGTAAATGAAACTTTTGATTCTGATACTAACGAAGAAGATCTCCCGTTTTGAATTAATTATATATAAGGTTTAATTTTTTTGTTTAACATATAAATTATATGGTTAGTTACTTACCTGAATTTTTTATTTTATTTTTTTTAATTATTTCTTTAGCTCTTATATCTGGTTCAGAGGTAGCTTTTTTTTCTATAAATACTAAGGTAATAAAACAATTAAATGAAGATGATAAAAAAGCTATGTTAAAAATTGAGAAGCTATTAAAAAAATTTCCAAAGAAAGGTGAAAAAATTAAATTTAAAAAAATACAATTTATAATAGAGGAATTAAGTAATAGAAGGATAAAACGAGTAAAAGTTAAATTGTTATAATGAGATTATTTAAAATAATTATACTTATTCAAATTGTTTTTTCATGTAACACTATAAATCAGCCAAAACCTAAAGGTTATTTAGCTTTAAATTATCCAGAATCAGATTATAATGAAATTTTAAATCAAAAAGTTCCTTTTAGCTTTGAATATAATAATATTGCTAAAGTTGAAGAAATTTCTA
>CAYUZY010000145.1:0-3094 GCA_964448645.1 uncultured Flavobacteriaceae bacterium | reverse complement strand
TATAATTTACATACCATGAAATTTCATCAGAGTGTCCTTCAATTACAACTTTATAGTTTTTATTTGGGTTAATTACACCAACAGCTGTTCCATAAACATCAGTTATAAAATTATTCACATAAGGTTTAATATATTCCATCCATATTTTTTGACCTTCACTTTCATAACCAGTTGGTGAAGGGTTATTTAGATACTTTTCTAAAAAAAGAATTGAATTTTTATCTAGGACTTTCATTTTATTTATTTTAGAATTACAAAATTAACAATATTAATGTATAAAATATATAAGGTTTAAATATTTGTATTTTTGCCAAATGAAAAATTTTTTTACATTTTTTTTCTTTTTTATTTATTCAACTATTATATCTCAAGTCAAAGATTCACTAAAATTATTTGACAATAACTTATATGTTAATGAATTAGGTACTATACCTGAACTTGGAATAACTTTAGATGAGGTAATATTATTTCAACCATTAAGATTTCAAACAATAGAAGAGCTTAAAAAATATCTTATTCTTAGAAATAGAACATTAAAAGTATATCCTTATGCAAAATTAGCATCAGATAGATTAAAGACATTAAATCAAAGGATAAATTCAATTAAAAAAAAGAATAGTAAAAAGAGGTATACAAAAAGAATTGAAAAGTTTATATATAGTGAATTTGAAGAAGAATTAAAAAAATTATCTAGATCACAAGGAAGAATTTTAATTAAGTTAGTACACAGACAAACAGGTACAACAACTCATGATTTAGTTAAAGAGTTAAGAAATGGTTGGAGAGCTTTTATATATCAAACTACAGCTTCTTTATTTGATTTAACTTTGAAAGACACTTTTGATCCAAGAGAAAATAGAGAAGATTTTATGATTGAAGATATTCTTCAAAGAGCCAATTCGGACAATATAATTGAATTAGACCCAACCGCTCTTACTTATAATTTAGATTCATTATATCAAATTTGGAGAACAAAAAAAAATGACACTATTCCTTAATTATAAATTATAATTAAATAGTATTAATTTTTTATTATGAAAAATAATTTTAAGATGATAGCCACTACTTTCTATGGTATGGAAGAGATATTGGCAAAGGAATTACTTGATTTAGGTGCCCAAGAAATTATAAAAGGAAATAGAAGTGTAAGTTTTAAGGGAGATAAAGGGTTTTTATATAAAGTTAATTTATGTATAAAAACGGCTATAAAAATTCTAAAACCAATCTTTTCAAAAAAGGTTAAAAATACTAATGAATTATATAAAGTTTTTAACAATTTTCCTTGGGAAAACTATATTTCAATTGATAAAACATTTGTAGTTGAAAGTACTGTTTTTGGAAAGATATTTACTCATTCTAAATATGTGTCCTTAAAAGCTAAAGATGCTATAGTAGATAGGTTTAAAAAAAAAATTAACGGCAGGCCAAATGTAAGTATTAAAGATGCTGATCTTATTATTAATATTCATTTAAATAATAATTTATGTAATGTATCTATAAATAGCTCCGGTTCTAATTTAAATCAAAGAGGATATAGAAAATCAACTAATATTGCTCCAATCAATGAGGTTTTAGCTTCTGGAATTATTAAATTAACTGGGTGGAATGGTAATTCTGATTTTTTAGACCCCATGTGTGGTAGTGGAACGTTTCTAATTGAAGCTGCATTAATTGCTGGAAATATCCCCGGAAATTTAAACAGAAATAGTTTTGCTTTTAATAAATGGAATGATTGGGATTTAAATCTTTTTAATCTTATTAAAGATTCTCAACTAAAAAAAATAAAAAAAATAAATATTAATATTCTTGGATATGATAAATCTCCTTCTGCAATTCTTAAAGCAAAAGAAAATATTGAATTGACAAATTTAAGTTCAGACATTAAAGTTTTTCAAAAAGATTTTTTTGATTCAAAAAAAGAGGGTAGTAACAATCTACATATCGTCACAAATCCACCCTATGGAGAAAGATTAAAAGGAGATATTAATTCTTTATATTCAAAAATTGGAGATTCTTTAAAATTATCTTTTTCAAATACAAATTTTTGGTTTATTTCTTCAAATTTTGAAGCGATAAAACACTTTGGTTTAAGACCAAGTAGAAAAATAAAGTTATTTAATGGTAAACTAGAGTCTAGATTATTGTTTTTTCCTATTTATGAAGGAACTAAAAAGATTCACAAAAAATAAGTTTATTATTTGTTTCTGCTAAACTTTATTGGAATTGAATAGGAAATTGTATAATTAAAACCAGCACCAAATACATTTTCATCAGTTTTCTTATTAAAACCTGGTATATAAAGATTATCAAAGTTCAAAGGTTTTTTATCATTAAGTAATCTGTTAAATCTAACACTAAAACCCATATATATATTTTTTAATACTTGAACTTTAATTCCGGTTATAAATTCTATCCATGATGCATTTAAATTTTCTCTTAAACCTATACCTGTTCCTGAAGTTATAAGTTCATTTCCCCAAAAAAAATCACTATTTCTTAGATATAATGAATTAACTCTTTGTTTGTGAAGACTTTTAGAAAGTCTAAATCCTATATATATTTGATTATTCATTCCTTTCCAATTTTTATACATATTATAATCTGTTCCTAGTTTTATATATGATCCAGAAGTTGTAAAATTGATTTTTTCCGATTGTTTAGTCTTTTCTTCTGTTCCAAATTCAATAGCTAAAAATAAATTTTCAAATAAACTAAGATCACCAACAATTTCTAAACCATTATAATTATTATCAGTTTGAGATAAAACTATTTTAATTGGATCAAACCCAAATCGTAATTTAGAATGTTTTTTATTTAAACTATCAGATTTAATAATTATAGTATCATTAGAAATTATTTTATTTTCACTTTGAGCTTGATTTGAAAAGTTTATTCCTAAAAAACTAATGTAAAATAGCCATATGCGCTTGTTCTTCATTTAGTATTGTGTCTTTTAAAATTAAGTAACTTTCTATCCAATTATTTTTTTCATTAATTAATGTTAAAGCATTAGGATTAAAAACAAAGGAAGTCTTATAGCCACATGCTCTATCAATATATATATTATTCAAACTATAGTTAATTTGAAGTGTGT
>CAYUZY010000144.1:0-3101 GCA_964448645.1 uncultured Flavobacteriaceae bacterium | reverse complement strand
AAACTCCTAAATACAACCAAGTATTTTCTAGCAAATATGGTTATTTAAACAATCTAAGTATACTCGATTTACTTTTTAATCTAGGCCCTAATACTATGGATTATTTATACTCAATAGATATTAGGCTTTAAAAAATTAATTAAAATCAATTTTGGCCATTATAGGTTTATGATCAGATAATTTCTCATTAAAAGTTGAAAAGGATAAAACTTTTAATCTTTCATCTACAAAAATATAATCTATTCTTAATGGGAAAAAACCAAAAAAATAAGTATTACCAAAACCATTTCCTGCTTCAACAAAAGCATCCTTTTTTCCAAAAGATAATTTTTTATAAGGAATTGAAAATGGATTATTATTTAAGTCTGAACATATAACAGTTGGAATTTTTATTTTTTTTAAAAAATCAATTGTTTTTAAAACTTGGCTTTTTTGTTTGTTAAAAGTTTTTTGAATTTTATCATTTAGGTTAAATAAATTCTTGTCAATAAAAAGTGTATCCTTTCTAGATAATCCAATAGATTCATAATGAATATTTATAATTCTCAAAGTATCTCTTGCTTTTTTTACATCAATATAAATTCCTCCATGATTAGAATTTTCAAAGTTTATTTTCCCTTTATTTAAAATTGGAATTTTCGAATAAATACATGAACCTCTGTTAACATTAGATCCAAAAGAATTAAAGTACTTATATGGATAATCATTAAATTCAGGAGATAACTCATTATCAAATTCTTGAAAACAAATTATTTCAGGGTTTTGTTTTTTTATAAATGTTTCAATAGATTTTGGAATATCTGCTTTTTTTATCCATTCATAAACGTTAAAATTTCTAACATTAAAACTCATTACCTTTAGACCTTGTGATGATACAATGGCATTATTTGAAAATTGATATAATAAAAACCAATCATTAAAACTCAGAGCAAAAGAGAAAATAAAAATAAGTAATGGCCATTTTAACAGGTAAATCCAATAAATAAAAAAAAGCAGATTAAAAAAACAAAAAAAGGGAACAATTAGTCTTAATAAATCTAAATTATTTAAAGAATAATCTGATTTCATTAAAATAAATTGTATTAGAGTAAGAAATATGTTTATTATAATTAAAAAAAATTCAAAAAACTTTATTTTCATAGATAATAAGAGAAAATTAATTTTCTCCATTTTTAAAAAGGAAATTTTTCTCCTCCTGACTTAAACTATCATATCCAGATGAACTGATTTTATCTAAAATTTCATCTATTTTTTTTTGTTTTAAATCTTCATGAGAAATATTTTTAAAATCATTATTTATGATTTTTTTTTCTTTCTGCCTAGACTTATTTGTTTTACTAATAAAAAATGAAGAAAATGATTTAAATATATCTGTTCCATTTTTTATATTTTGAGCATATATAAAACCTATAATCGCACCTCCAAGATGAGCAAAATGTCCACCAGCATTACCATATGGAATTTGAATTATGTCAGTTAATACAAAAAATAAACCTATATATAATAATTTTATATTAAAAAAAAGAATTCTAATTTCATAATCAGGACTATAAACACACATAAAAATAAGAACAGCCATTACTCCAGCGGAAGAGCCAATCATAGATGTAGATGAATTAGAAAATATTGGAAAAAAATTATAACAAAAAATAAAAATTATTCCTCCAAATATTACACCTATAAAATATGATGACATAAACATTTTATTTGGAAATAAATTTAAAAATATTTGACCAGAATAAAATAAAAGAATCATATTCCAAAACAAATGAAAAAAACCAGAATGAAAAAAACTATATGAAATTATTGACCAAGGTTTAAAAATTATATCTCTAATATCTGATGAAAGTTCAAACCAAGAAATAATGGAAATATTTGTTTGTCCAAATAAATAAAAAAAAGTATTAAAAATATAAGGAAAAACGAAACAGACTATATTCAAAAAAATTAATTTTTCAAGTAAATTTAAATTTTGAAATTTCTGATTTAATTTATAAACTATATCCTTTAATTCCATCTATTATTATTAAACTGATTCCTTTTCCAATACCACATCATTATTAATCCAGTTATTGCTCCACCTAAATGAGCAAAATGAGCAATTGGACCTATTGAATAAGAAGTAAAACCGAAAAATAAATCTCCTAAAATTAAAATTGGAACTAATATTTTTGCTTTTACAGGTATAGGTGGGAATAATAACATTAATTGAGCATTAGGGAATAACATTGCAAAAGCAACTAGAACTCCATAAAGAGCTCCAGAAGCACCAACCATTATAGAATTAAATGATGATAAAGCGGTTGAAAAAGTTGATGTTAAATCTCTTGAATTAACAATTTCTATTACTGAATTTGGAAGATATCTAGTCTGATAAAACGTGCTAATTTGATCATTATTCAAACCAAATGAATATAAAATTTCATTCAGATTATTAATTTGAAAATTATATAATAACATTTGAAGAAATGCAGCTCCAATTCCTGTTGATAAATAAAAAAATATAAATTTATTCTTTCCCCACATTTGTTCTAAAGGAGTTCCAAACATCCATAGACCAAACATATTGAAAAATATATGAGCAAAATCGCCATGCATAAACATGTGTGAAATAATTTGCCATGGTTGAAATTTTGGATTTTGAAAGTAGTGTAATGCAAACCAATCATATACTTTTTCACCGATAGATATGGTTGCAAAAAAGAAAATTACGTTTATAATTAATAAGTGCTTTACAGTCTCTGTAACATTTCTCATTAATTTATTTTTTTTTCAATTTCTTTTTCATCGAAAGTTATAAAAATCTTACGATTAAAAGGACATAATAAATTTTCTTTACAAGCGAAAAGATCATCAACCAATGCCTTTTGCTCTTCAATTTTTAAAATCATTCCTGATTTTATAGATAAAGATTTTGCTAAATGTTTTGCTATATGATCGGCTTGACTTAAACTATTAATATCAGATTCTAAATTATTTATATCTAAAAGGTTTTCAATTGAATCCTTAATTTGATTTTGAGAAAAACCTTCAGGAGCTCCACTTATTATTAATTGATTTTTATTTAATTGTATCTTAAAACCTAAAGATTTTAAAATTTC
>CAYUZY010000143.1:1671-3209 GCA_964448645.1 uncultured Flavobacteriaceae bacterium | reverse complement strand
AATTACTCTTCTGTATAAATCATTTAAATCTGAAGTAGCAAATCTACCTCCATCTAAAGGCACTAGAGGTCTCAACTCAGGAGGTATTACTGGTATTACTTTCATTATCATCCATTCAGGTAAATTTTCACCTCTTTCATTAGCTTCACGAAATGCTTCAACTACCTGAAGCCTTTTTAAAGCTTCTGTTTTTCTCTGTTTTGAAGTTTCATTATTAGCTTTGTGTCTAAGTTGATAAGACAAATCATTTAAATCAATTCTTGACAATAAATCTATCAAACATTCTGCTCCCATTTTAGCTATAAACTTATCAGGATCAGAATCTTCTTTATATTGATTCTCAGGAGGAAGTTTTTCCATAATATTTAAATACTCTTCTTCCGTTAAAAAATCCAATTTATTTAATTGCTCTCCCTCTTCATTAGTTACCAATCCAGGTTGAATTACAACATATCTTTCATAATAAATAATCATATCTAACTTTTTAGAAGGTAATCCAAGTAAATATCCTATTTTATTTGGCAAAGATCTAAAATACCAGATATGTGCGACTGGAACAACTAAATTAATATGACCAACCCTATCTCGTCTAACTTTTTTTTCAGTAACCTCAACACCACATCTATCACAAACAATTCCTTTATACCTAATTCTTTTATACTTACCACAAGCACATTCATAATCTTTTACAGGACCAAAGATTCTTTCACAAAATAATCCATCTCTTTCTGGTTTATGTGTTCTATAATTAATAGTTTCCGGCTTTAAAACCTCACCTAATGATTTAGACAAAATCACTTCAGGTGAAGCAAGTCCTATAGATATTTTATTGAATTTTTTTTGGGTAATTGTTTCGTTATTTTTTGCCATATTTTTTTTATTAATTATTCTTCTAATCTAATATCCAAACCGAGCCCTTTTAATTCATGCATTAAAACATTGAATGACTCTGGCAAACCAGCTTCAGGCATAGAATCTCCCTTAACAATAGATTCATAGGTTTTTGCTCTACCAACAACATCATCAGATTTAACAGTCAATATTTCTTGAAGGGTACTTGAAGCTCCATAAGCTTCTAATGCCCAAACTTCCATTTCTCCAAACCTTTGTCCTCCAAACTGAGCTTTTCCTCCAAGTGGTTGTTGAGTAATCAAAGAATATGGGCCAATAGATCTTGAATGCATTTTATCATCAACCATATGACCTAGTTTAAGCATATAAATTACTCCAACTGTTGCAGGTTGATCAAATTTTTCTCCAGTTCCTCCATCATAAAGATATGTATGTCCAAATAATGGAACCTTTGCTTCATCTGTTAACTTATTTATTTCTTCTATCGTTGCACCATCAAAAATTGGAGTAGAAAAATTTCTTCCTAAATTTAATCCTGCCCAACCTAAAACTGTTTCATATATTTGTCCAATATTCATTCTCGATGGAACACCAAGAGGATTTAAAACGATATCAACAGCTGTTCCATCCTCTAAAAACGGCATGTCTTCTTCTCTTACAATTCTTGCAACGATGCCTTTATTTCC
>CAYUZY010000143.1:0-1656 GCA_964448645.1 uncultured Flavobacteriaceae bacterium | reverse complement strand
GTCTTCCAGCCATTTTATCACCAACCTTTAATTTTCTTTTCTTAGCAATATAAACTTTTGCTAACTTTTTAATTCCTGATGGCAATTCATCTCCAACACTTATTGTGAATTTTTCTCTTCTTAAGGATCCTTGAAGATCATTTTCTTTAATCTTATAATTATTAAGAAATTCATTAATTAAAGAATTTGTTTTATCAGAAGTTGTCCATTTACCCATTGTAAGATGAGTAAAATCATCAATAATAGATAATAATTTTAAAGAAAACTTTTTACCCTTTGGTAAAACTTCTTCTCCTAAATCATTCAAAACACCTTGAGAAACTTTTCCGTTAACAATTTGAAAAATTTTGTTTATTAAAACATTTTTTAAATCATCAAATATTTTTTGATATTTTTTTTCTAAACCCTCTAATTCTTGTTTATCTAAATTCCTTCTTCTTTTATCTTTTAAAGACCTAGTAAATAATTTCTTATCAATAACTATTCCTCTTAGTGATGGAGGCGCCTTTAATGATGCATCCTTTACATCTCCAGCTTTATCTCCAAAAATAGCCCTTAATAGTTTTTCTTCGGGTGTAGGATCTGATTCTCCTTTAGGGGTAATTTTACCAATTAAAATATCTCCTGGGTTAACCTCAGCACCTACTCTAATCATTCCGTTCTCATCTAGATCCTTCGTAGCTTCTTCACTTACATTTGGAATATCATTAGTTAATTCTTCAGCACCTAGTTTTGTATCACGAACTTCAATTGAATATTCATCAATATGTAAAGAAGTAAAAATATCTTCTCTAACAACCTTTTCAGAAATAACAATTGCATCTTCAAAGTTATATCCCTTCCAAGGCATAAATGCAACTTTAAGATTTCTTCCTAATGCTAGTTCACCATTTTCTGTAGCATAACCCTCACAAAGAACTTGTCCTTTATAAACTTTATCATTTTTTTTAACAATAGGTTTAAGGTTAATACATGTACCTTGATTTGTTTTTCGAAATTTAACAAGATTATATGTAATAGTATTACCTTCAAAAGAAACTAATTTTTGATTTTCAGATAAATTATACTTTATTATTATTTTTTCGGCATCAACATATTCTACAATACCATCTCCCTTAGAATTAATCAAAACTCTTGAATCTGATGCAACTTGTAATTCCAAACCTGTGCCAACAATAGGAGCCTGAGGGCTTAATAATGGAACAGCTTGTCTCATCATATTTGAACCCATTAAAGCTCTATTAGCATCATCATGTTCCAAAAAAGGAATTAAAGAAGCAGATATTGAAGCTATTTGATTTGGAGCAACATCTGTATAATTTATTTGATTTGGAATAACTACAGGAAAATCAGCTTGATCTCTAGCTATAATCTTTTTAGTCAGAATTTTTCCATTATTATCATAATTTATATTGGCCTGTGCAATCAAATTTCCTTCTTCCTCCTCCGCACTTAAATATTCTGTTTTATCTAAATTAATTTTACCTTTTTCAACTTTTCTATAAGGAGTCTCAATAAATCCAAGATTATTTACTTTTGCATAAACAGCTAATGAAGAAATTAATCCAATATTAGGTCCTTCAGGCGTTTCAATTGGACATAATCTACCATAATGAGTATAATGTAAATCACGAACTTCAAATCCTGCACGTTCAC
>CAYUZY010000142.1:0-3229 GCA_964448645.1 uncultured Flavobacteriaceae bacterium | reverse complement strand
TGAAAAGGATATACCAATAAATGAAAGAACTTTAAAAGGCTTTATTTGGAGAAAAGACGAAATGCCTATATCAATTAGAGATCTTTTCAGTGAAGATGATAATAATTTAGAATTTTAGATTAAAAAATACAAATCAGTTTTTTAATATGAAAAAAAAAATTATAGACAACTTTAATAATTTTCAGGCAAAAACAACTCCAAATCCACTAAAAATTGTCGTTAAAAATGCAACTGGCTCATACATTACTGATTTTGACAATAAAAAATATTTAGATTTTATAGCAGGAATATCTGCATGTCCTTTAGGTCACAGACATCCTAAGATAATAAAAGCTATTAAAGATCAACTAAATAAATATTTACATGTTATGGTTTATGGAGAATTTGCACTAAAAACTACTACAGATTTAGCAAAAGAAGTTATTGATTTACTTCCTGAAAATCATGAATCAATTTATTTTACAAACTCTGGAACAGAAGCAATAGAAGGCGCAATAAAGCTTGTAAAAAAAGCAACTAAAAAAAGTAAAATTATTGCTGCAAAAAACTCATATCATGGAAGTACTTATGGTTCATTAAGTTTGTTAGGAAGAAAAAAACAAAAAATAGGATACTATCCAATGATGCCTAATATTCGATTTATAAAATTTAATTCAAATTCTGACATTAATAAAATCGATAATAAAACTGCAGGTGTCATTTTAGAAACAATTCAAGGTGGTGCTGGATTTATTATACCTAAACCAAAATATCTTCAAAAAATTAAAGAAAGGTGTGAAAAAGTTGGTGCACTTTTGATTCTTGATGAAATTCAACCAGGTTTTGGTAGGACAGGTCATTTTTTTGCTTTTGAAAAATACAATATCTCCCCTGATATACTTGTTTTAGGTAAAGGAATGGGAGGAGGATTACCAATTGGTGCCTTTACTAGTTCAAAAAAATACATGAAACTTTTTGAAAAAAACCCTCGATTAGGTCATATTACTACATTTGGAGGAAACCCGCTAGTTGCAGCTGCAGCATTAGCTACAATTAAAGAAATTAAAGACACTAGGTTATTAGATAAAATTTCAAATAAAGAATATCTCTTTAGAAAATATTTAATTCACGAAAAAATAAAAAAAATAAATGGAAAAGGGTTAATGTTAGCATTAATATTTGAATCTAAGGACATTGCAAATAAATTAATTAATGAATGTATTAAAGAAGGTCTTCTTCTTTTTTGGCTTCTTTGGGAAAAAAAAGCAGTTAGAATATCTCCTCCATTAAATATTAAAAATAAAGAAATTAAAATTGGTTGTGATATAATAATAAAAGTTCTAGACAGAATTTAATGTTAATTATTTTGTTAAAAACAAAATTTTGTCATTATAAATCTTAAATGATCAAGTTCATACTTTTAATAAAAAGAATTTGATGTTATGATTAATAATAATTCTGATGAAATAAAAAATTCAATTAACAGGTTTAATCAAATGCTTAAAACAAACCTTATTTATTATTTTGATGTAAAAGAATTTCAAAACATAACGGAATATTATTTAAATTTTGGAGAAGTTCAATTATCAAAAAAAGCTCTTTCTATGGGGCTTAATCAGCACCCTCATAACATAGACTTGTTACTTATAAAAATCGAACATCTTATTTTAGACAACAAATTAAACTCTGCAAAAAAAATCCTAAATGATTTAGATCTAATTTCTCCGTTTAATGAGGAAATTTTTATACAAAAAGCTTTAATTGAATCAAAATTAGGAAACCACCTAGAATCAATAAATTTACTTATAAAATTGCTTAATTTTACTAGAGAACCAACTGATATATGGAACTTAATTGGTATGGAATATCTCCTTATAGAAGATTATTATAATGCAGAATATTTCTTTAAGAATTGTATTCTTGAAAATCCTGAAGATTATCCCTCGCTTTATAATCTTCTTCACTGCTATGAGCAAATGAACTCAAATAAAAAAGCTATAAATGTTTTAAAAAATATAATCAAATTAAATCCATATAGTGAAATAGCATGGCATCAACTGGGATGTATATATTCTAAAATGTATAAAATTGAGAAAGCCATATCATGTTTTGATTATGCTATCATCAGTGATAATAAACTTATTAGTGCTTATATTGAAAAAGCAAAATTATTGGAACTAAAAAGTCAATTCGTTAATGCAATAGCTAATTATAAACTTGTTTTAAAATATAATGACCCAAGTGCATTTATTTATACTAAAATTGGAGAATGTTATATTAATATAAATAATCAAATAAAGGGTTTAAAGTATTTTTTAAAAGCAGTTCATATTGAGCCTAGTTGTGAAAAAAGCTGGATAAAATTAATAGATTACTTTATTAAATTTAAAAAATATAAAAAAGCTAGTCTTTATCTTCATAAAAGTTTAAGAATCAATCCAGATTGTATAGAGCTTTGGGAAAAGAGTGTAGAAATTAATAAAAATTTGAAACTTAAAAGAAATGTAACTTTATCATACGAAACAATGATTGATCTTGGAGATTCAAGATGGACTACATTAATTTCTTGTATTGACGAATGGATAATTCAAAAAAACTGGAAAAAAGCAATTGAAATTGGCTTAAAAGCAAAATCACATTTTCCAAATAAATCCGAAATATTTTACAAATTAGCAGGATGTTATATGAAATTGGGTCAAAATTTAAAATCTAATAATTCAATTAAAACAGGAAAAAAAATTGGATTACCAAATTTTAAAACAATAAAAATGTTTCCTGAATTAAAAGCTAAATAATAATTCTAATTTAGTTTAAGCTAAGATCTATTGCTTAATCTTTTTATTAAACACTCATTTAGTAAATTTGTTATTTAATTTAAAAATTTTGAAAAAGTTTCATAAGAAAATTGTTCTTTTTCTTAAAGGATCAATAATGGGTGTTGCCGATTTGATACCAGGGATCTCTGGTGGAACTATTGCCCTAATTACAAATATATATGACGAATTGATTCATAGTATTAATTCAATTTCTCTTAGTTCTTTTATTAATTTAAAAAATAAAGGAATAAAGTTTTTTTGGAGTGAAATAAATGGAAAGTTTTTATTTCCTGTTTTTTCAGGAATTATTTTTAGTGTTTTTTTCTTTTCAAAAATGATTAGTTGGTTAATAATTAATGAACCTATTTCTGTATGGTCTTTCTTTTTTGCAATAACAATTTCAAGTTTTTACTATTTCTTAAAAAAAATTGGGG
>CAYUZY010000141.1:0-3375 GCA_964448645.1 uncultured Flavobacteriaceae bacterium | reverse complement strand
AAGGAAAAAAACAGGTAGCAGTTGAACCTTTGAAACCTGAAGAATTGAAACAAATGCTTGATAAATCAAAATCTAGTGAAGATGATGATTGTTTGATGTGTGGATCTTAAAACCTTAATAATAAATCATTAATAATTTCTTAATGTTATGTTAACATTGATGGTTTAATTTATAATGATATTTGGATATTCATTTAAATCATTAAATATGAGAAGAATATTTAGTTTGTTAATCATATTAATATTTTTAAATTTTTATAATTTAAATGGTCAATCAATTGGTTGGGAAGTAAGAACAAATAATAAAGAATATTTAAAAGCTAGTATTGGGGATTTTGCTTTAAGACACCGAACTGATGAAAGCGAGAATAGGGTTACTTTTAGCAAAAGTATTTGGAAGGATAAAAAAGTTTCTTTAAAAATACCTATTCATTATAAAATTGAAAAAGAGTTACCATCATTACAACCAAGAATAACATATAAAATGAGTAATTTAAAATTATGGGCTCAAACAGAATTTTGGTTTGATGAAAGTTATGAAACGGCATTTGCAATTGAGAAACCATATAATAAATATTCTTTTTTTGCCGGTTGGGATACATCTGACACTTTTCGATTTGGATTTAGTTATAAGTTAAAGTAAATTAATAATGGAGAATATATATTTTTTGATGCTTGTAACTCTTGCTTTATTAGCAATAGTTGATATAGTTGTAGGAGTTAGTAATGATGCGATTAATTTTTTGAATTCTGCAATAGGCTCAAAAGTTCTTTCTTTTAGAACTATAATGATAGTTTCAAGTATTGGAATTTTTATAGGCGCTGTTTATTCTAGTGGTATGATGGAAGTGGCTAGAAAAGGAATTTTCAATCCTGGTGAATTCTATTTTGACGAAATAATGATGATTTTTTTGGCAGTAATAATCACTGACATTTTACTGCTGGATTTTTTTAATACTCTAGGTCTTCCAACTTCAACCACTGTTTCAATTGTGTTTAATTTATTGGGAGCAGCTATTGTCATGTCTTTAATAAAAATTGCTGAAAATAATGAGTCTGTTCTAGATTTGGCGAATTACATTAATACTGAAAAAGCAACTATGATAATTGTTGGGATACTTTTGTCAGTATTAATAGCTTTTTCAGTAGGAGTTATTGTGCAGTGGATTAGTAGACTAATTTTTTCTTTTCAATATGAAAAAAAAATAAAAAGTTTTGGTTTTGTTTTTGGAGGAATTGCTTTGACTGCGATAACATATTTTATATTTATTAAAGGTCTTAAAGGCTCTCCATATTATAAAGATTTAATTTCATACATTGGAGACAATGACATATTTATATTAATAATTAGCATAATTCTTTTTTCTTTATTTTCTTATGTTTTTGAATTTCTTACTAAGAAAAGTATCCTTGTAGTAGTTATTGCTACAGGAACTTTTGGTCTTGCTCTGGCTTTTGCAGGAAATGATCTAGTTAATTTTATTGGAGTTTCAATGGCTGCTTATCATTCTTATGAAGCATGGGTTGTCTCTGGAATAGATGCTTCATTATTTTCAATGGAAGTTTTAGATAAAAAAGTGCCAGCAGAACCTTTCTTACTTTTTTTAGCTGGAGGTATAATGGTTTTGACCCTCTGGTTTTCTAAAAAAGCTACAACTGTTTTAGAGACAACAATTTCATTATCTCGTCAGCGAGAAACCCATGAAAAATTCAATCCAAATTTTATTTCAAGAACTTTAGTTAGCTCTTCATCCTGGATTTCTTCTAAAGTTTTTAATGTTCTTCCTAATGTTGTTCAAAACAAAATTGAACTAAGTTTTAAACAAGTTCAAGGAAAAGTTTTGACAAAAGATCAAAGTATTGATGCTCCAGCATTTGATATGATAAGAGCCTCAGTAAATCTTATGGTTGCAGGAATTTTAATTTCAATTGCTACTTCAATGAAACTGCCACTTTCAACTACATATGTAACATTTATGGTAGCTATGGGAACATCACTTTCAGATAAAGCTTGGGGTAGAGAGAGTGCTGTATATCGAGTTGCTGGGGTATTAAATGTTATAGGAGGGTGGTTTTTAACTGCTTTTGGGGCATTGCTTGCTTCTGGAATTGTTGTTTTCTTGATTAATTGGAATAAAGAAATAATGATACCTATAATGTTAATTATAACTGTTTCAATTTTAGTTAGAAATTTTCTGTATCATAAAAGAATTCAAAATACCAAAATTGATCCTGACAGCTTAAAAAAGTCAGAAAGTAAAACTGTTCAGGGTATAATTACAGAGAGTTCTGATAATATAATTAAGGTTTTAAAAAGATCTGACAAGATTTATTCAACGGTTGTAAATGGTTTAACAAAAGAGGATAGCGAGGAACTTAAAAGAACTAAAAAAGGAGTTAAAAAATTAAATTCTGAAATTGAAGATTTAAGAGATAATATATTTTATTTTATAAAGAATTTGGATGAAACCAGCGTTAGAGGAAGTAATTTTTACATTATTATTCTTGCAGATCTGACTGATATTGCTGAATCTTTGGATTATATTTCAAAGAAAAGTTTTAAGCATGTTAATAATCAGCACAAAAAATTAAGGTTTAATCAGTTAAAGGATTTAAAAGAGATAAATGAGAGTTTTAATAATCTTTTAAATCAAATTGTAGAGGTATTTAAAGATCAAAGGTTTGAAACTATTACATTAGTTATGTCTCAGTTAGTTCAATTAAGAAATAATATAAATGATAGGATTAATGCACAAATTAGTTTAACAAGAAAAGAAGCATCAAGTCCGAAAAATACTTCGTTATATTTTAATCTTTTATTGGAAACTAAAGACTTATTAAAAAGTATTCTAAATTTAATTGATGAATATTCTAAGAGTTATAAAAAAGAATAGTCAAGAGAATAATTAATTCTCTCATTAAAAAGTCTACACTAGTCTAGCTTAAGTTTTATTTTAGAATGTTAAATTTGTTTTATGGACTGGGAATCACTTCTATCATTAAGGCGTCATGGGGATAAGATAAAAAGGTTGAGAATTGATCAGGATGATTTAAGACTTGGGTTTGAAGTAGATTATGATCGAATTGTTTTTTCAAATGCTTTTAGAAGTTTACAAGATAAAACTCAAGTGATCCCTTTTTCAAAAACAGATTTTGTTCATACAAGATTAACTCATAGCCTTGAAGTGTCTGTAGTAGGAAGAAGTTTAGGACGTATAGCAGGGAGAGTTATCTTAGATAAATATCCATATTTAGAAAAAACATTAGGCTATCATCCAAATGATTTTGGAGCAATAACAGCTGCGGCTTCTTTAGCTCATGATATTGGCAATCCCCCTATTGGTCATAGTGGCGAAAAATCTATTGGTCATTTTTT
>CAYUZY010000140.1:0-3466 GCA_964448645.1 uncultured Flavobacteriaceae bacterium | reverse complement strand
TAAAAGATTAGAGTTTTTGTAACTTTGTAAGTTTTTTAATTATATATAAATACAATCGATTAGGTAAAATTTTTAGCAATTTTAAAATTAATGTAAGTTCTTTTGGAAAATCAATTTCAAAACTTGATCCATTAACTAATCCATTATAAATCTTTTCAGCTGCAAACTCAGGTGTTTTTAAAAAAGGCATTTTAAATTCGTTTTTGTCTGTCATTGGAGTCTTTATAAATCCAGGCGAAACTAAAGAAACTCTTACATTTTGCCTGCCAAAATCAAAATATAGGCTTTCCGCCAAATTATTTAGAGCCGCTTTTGAAGCTCCATATCCAGTTGAATTAGGCAAACCTCTATAACCTGCAACAGATGAAACAATTGATATGTGACCACTCTTTTTATCTTTGAAATACTGTTCTACCGCTTTGATACAATTTAAAGTACCAAAGAAATTTACTTTCATAACATGTTCAATTTGTTCAATATCAATATCTTTTTCTTTCTTAGGATCCCAAGTTCCAGTGCAAAAAAAACAAATATCTATATTTTGGTACTTTTTTATAATTTGTTCAAATGTTTCTTTACATCTCTCTTTGTTATTTACATCTAAAGGGAATGAGGAAATATTTTTGTTTAATTCTGATAATTCATTCAATAAATTTTCTCTTCTAGCGGATATAGCTACTTGCCAACCTTCTTCTGCAAATTTTAAGGTCAAAGCCTTTCCTATGCCACTACTTGCTCCTGTAATCCATATATTTTTCATAAATTTATTCTATCTACTTTTAAAAAAAATGTAATAATAAGGTATAATATAAGATTGATTCATGGATGATGTAGTTATAGTTGGAGGTGGTATAATTGGTGCGGCGACTGCTTATTTTTTATCAAAAGAAGGCAGAAAAGTTAAGGTAATTGAAAGAGACCCCACATATAAATCTGCATCCTTTCCTTTGTCACTAGGTGGATTTAGAAGGCAATTCTATCAAAAAGAAAATATTCTTCTTGGAAAATTTGCTAGAGAATTTATTTTTAAAATTCCAGAATTATTGAAAACAGAAAAGAACCCAAATCCAACTGCCAGTATGGTGCCAAATGGATATTTATTAATGTTTGGACCTGACGATGCTGAAGAACAATATAGAGCTTTAGAAAATCATAAAGATTGTGAAGCTGGAACAAAAAATATAAAAGGATCTGAATTAAGCAAAGTATTTCCTTATATTAATAATGAAGGAATTGAAACAGCAACATACACAGATAATAAAAGCGAAGGATGGATTGATCCTTTTATGTTTCATGGCTCTTTAAAAAGCAAAGCAATAGAATTAGGCGCCGAATTTGTAAAAGGAGAAGTTAAAAGTCTTTCGGAAATTAAAGCAAAAATAATAGTTTCTGCTGCAGGATGTTGGACCAAAGAATTATTAGATGACATTCCTGTAGTACCACAAAAACATACAGTGTTTAGAGTGAAATGTCCAAAACACATTCCCGAAATGCCATTAATTGGAGATTTGACTACAGGAGTTTATTGGAGACCAGAAGGCAAGGAATATTTAGCCGGTTCACCAATTTCAGTATTTGATTCAGAAAATCTTGAGCCTGCGTGGAATGATTTTGAAGAACTTGTTTGGCCAGCGCTTGCAAAAAGAATTCCAGCCTTTGAGGAACTAAAGTTAACTGGAGGTTGGGCAGGATATTATGATTGTAATAAATTAGATAATAATGCGGTGGTAGGAAAACATCCTAAATACGATAATGTCTATATGGCATCAGGATTTACTGGAAGAGGTTTAATGCAAGCTCCAGGAATTGGAAGAGCTCTAACAGAATTAATTACAACTGGATCTTATCAAACTATAGATATTAGTGTTTTTGCTGTAGAAAGAGTTCTAAAAAGCGATGCAAGACCGGAGCCTTACGTATTATAATTTAAGTTCCACAAAAAGTTTGATATTTTTTTTTACTTTGTGGTGCTGGATTTTGATATTTCTCAATATTTTTTTGATTTAAGTATGGAGTTTTTAAAATTTTAAGCAAATTATTTAACAGATTTAAGTCATTTTTATTAGCTGCTTCCAAGGCTTCTTCAACTTTATGATTTCTAGGAATAACCAATGGATTGACTTTACGCATTATTTTTAGAGAGTTATTAAAAGTATTACCATTAAGTTTAAGTCTTTCCTTCCATTTTTTTTTCCAACTTAAAAAACCTTCACTCTTATAGATTTGATCTTCTTTAATATTTTCTTTCATTAAATAACAAAATGTATTTGTATAGTCAGCTCTATTATTGTGCATCCACAATAACAAATCATTTATTAAAACTTCATCTTCTTTATCATCTTTAAATAAACCTAATTTACTTTTCATCATTTCAAACCAACTTTTTTTATAAATATTTGAAAAATCATTTATAGTTTTAGTTGCAATATTAATTGCTTTGTCCTTATTTTCATCTAACAAAGGTATCAGAGACTCGGCAAATCTAGCTAGGTTCCATTTAGTTATGCCAGGTTGATTAAAATATGCATATCTACCTTGATGATCTATTGAACTAAAAACCGTTTCAGGATTATACATATCCATAAAAGCACATGGACCATAATCAATTGTCTCGCCTGATATAGTCATGTTATCCGTATTCATTACTCCATGGACAAAACCAATTCTCATCCAGTTTGTTACAAGATCAATTTGTTTTTTAATAACGGTTTTTAATAAATCTAAAGCGGGATTTTTAGAATTTTTAAGATTTGGGTAATGTCTTTCAAGCGTATATTCAAATAAGATTTTTAAATTTTTTTGATTTTCAGCAATACCAGCATATTGAAATGTACCTACACGAATATGACTTTCTGCAACACGAGTCAATATTGCTCCAACTAGTGGCGTTTCACGTATAACGTTTTCACCAGTTTTAACTACCGCTAAGCTTCTTGTTGTTCGAATTTTTAAATTATGCATAGCTTCGCTTATAATGTATTCTCTAAGCATTGGTCCCAAAGCTGCTCTACCATCTCCATTTCTTGAATAAGGAGTTTTACCAGAACCTTTAAATTGAATATCAAAACGTTTATTATTTTTTGATATATGTTCACCTATAACTATAGCTCTTCCATCACCTAACATTGTAAAATGTCCAAATTGATGACCTGCGTAAGCTTGAGCAATAGATTCTGAGCCATCAGGTAACAAGTTTCCAGAGAATATTGAGGCCAATTCTTTGTTCTCAACTGAAGAAAAATCTAAACCCAATTCTTTTGATAAATCTTGATTTATAACAACCATCTCCGGATGTTTTACTGGAGTTGGAGATAATTTAGACAACATATCTCCAGGAAGTCTCGAATAAGTATTATCAAAATTCCAACCTATTTTATTACTTAACATATATGACAAACTTTATTAACTGTGCTAAATCTTGGCTAGATTTTTTTCAGTATCTACTTCAGTTTTAAATTTATTTGAA
>CAYUZY010000139.1:0-3484 GCA_964448645.1 uncultured Flavobacteriaceae bacterium | reverse complement strand
GCAGTTAAAGAAATTAGTCTTATACCAAATTGATCTATTCTTTTGAATTTCTTTTGTGGCAAATTGAAATCGTTTCCAAAGTGATTCTCTATGCTTTTTTGCCACAGGGCCAAGTTCATTTTTCCATCTTTTATGAAGGATATTTATATTTCTAGTAGCCTTGATTACATCATTTTCTTTTGCGAGTAATTCAGCACTTTCTATAATTTTTAATTTTTCTTCAAAATTATGTTTAAAATCGATCTCTCTCAATTTTCTATTAAGATGAAGTAAATCATAGAATCTTTCAACATGATGTCTAAATGTTTGCCATAAATTTTGATCTTTTGATCTTGGGACAGGTCCAGTTAGATGCCAATTTTCTTTATTTTTTTTAAACTCTTTATATTTTCCTTCAAAATTATCTGTGTTATTATCTATTAACTTTTTAATATTTTGAATTATTTCAAGTTTTTTTTCAAAATTTTTATTTTGAATATTGTCTAAATCTTTAAAGTATTTATTTCTTTTATCTCTGTATTCAGAAATAATTTTGTTAAATGTAGTTTTAAATATAGGCTTGTATATAAAATTTTTATCACGAGGATTATCAATAAAGAATTTTTTTTCAGCTTTTTTAAATTCTCTATTAAATTTTTCTTTAAAAAGTTTAATCAAATGTTGTATTTCACGATTTTTTTGTATCCAATTCGAAGATTCAATAACTTCTTCAAGTTTAGTATTAATTTTCTCTATTCCTAGCCTTTTATATTTTGATAAATAATCTTCAGTAAATTTTTTTTTATCTATGTTTTTGTTTTCAAGAGTTTTCTTTGCAGGAGATTTTTTTGCAGGAGATTTTTTTGCAGGAGATTTCTTTGCAGGAGATTTCTTTGCAGGAGATTTCTTTACATTAATCTTATCAGAAACAGTTCTTTTTATAAGATCTATTAAAGAATCTTTTTTTAAATTGGATACTCCCTTTATTCCAATTTGCCTAGATATCTTTTTAAGATCAATTAATTTTAAGGTATTTAGTTCCTTATTTTTAACCTTTTTCTGCACCTCTTTTACTACCCCTGCAGGTGGGTTGATGGCTTTTTCTTCCATACATGAGTTATTTCTATTTGATCAAGTATATACATTTTTTTTTATTTAGAATAAAAAAAAATAAAAAAATTATATCCTATTCCATAATTCCCATGATTTTTCTGCTTGATATATTAACATTTTATAACCATTTTGAATTTTTGCACCTTTTTTTAAACCTAGTTTTAAAAATTTAGTTTTAATTGGATTATAAATTAAATCAAACAAGTAATGAGTTTTATTTAAAAGTGAATATGGAATTTTGGGACACCTGTCAATATCAGGATATGTGCCTAGTGGAGTTGTATTTATAATTAATGAATAGTTCACTAAAAGTTTTTTATTTAGTTCTTCGTAATGAATTTGATTTAAATGAGGATTTCTTGAGACAATTTTGTAAGGAATTTTAATTTCATTTAAAACATATTCAACAGCTGATGAAGCTCCTCCCGTTCCAAGAATAAATGCTGTTTTTGGTTTTATTGTGAATGTTTCAATTAAGGCTTTTTTAAATCCATAATAATCAGTATTATACCCAATTAGACCTTTTTTATTATCAAAAACTAAAGTGTTTACTGCTTTAATTTTTTTTGCAATTTTTTCAATTTCATCTAAAAACTTCATTATACTTCTTTTATAAGGTATTGTAACATTTAGACCCGATAGATCTTTTTGTTTAATTAAATTTTTAAAATCATTTATTTCTTTTAAATTAAAATTCTCATATGATGAATTAATTATATTTTCTTTTTTAAACTTTTCTTTGAAATAGTCTTTGGAAAATGAATAATCAATATTATTTCCTATAAGGCCATATTTTTTAACTTTTCTTTCCATAATATTCTAAAATTTGAATTATTACAAATCCAAAAATTATAAATAAAAATGTATAAAGATTGGAAAAAGAGCTTAATTCAGGGAAAAAGTATAAATAATTTTTAATTTCATTCTTTCCAAGCTCATTAATTATTGGATTCCCATGAGCGTCTATAACAAAAACAATTTTTTTCCATGGCCAAATTACTGGAACAGTCCCCGAAATAAATCCTATAATTAAAGCCATAGTCTGGGTATAATAATTTCTTAAAAGATGACCTAATATTTTTGAAAAACCTAATATCCCGATAATACAACCAATTAAGAAAACGAAAAGAATTTTTAACATTTCAATATTTTCATTAATGTAAAAAAAATCAAAATTTAATTTTAAAGTATTTATTATAGAATAAAATAAAATATTAACGGAATCAACTAATAATAAGTTATAGTTTCCAAGAATTAATAATAAAAAAGAACCAGAAAGTCCTGGAAGGGTCATCCCTGAAATACTAATCATGCCGCAAATGAAAATAAAAATTAAGTTTTCATTTTCAATTAAGGGGTCTGAAAAACTAATAAACAAACCAAATAACAACCCACTTAATAAACTTATAAAGTTTTTAATGGACCATCTTTTAACTTTAGGTATAATTATTAATAATGATGATAAGATCATACCAAAAAAAGTAGCCCATACATTTCTTTCAAAGTAAGTTAAAAGAACATCTAGTATTAAAGAAACTGAAAAAAAACTAATTATTATTCCAAAAAATAAAAGGGATAAAAATTCTCCATTAGTGTATTCCCAAAATTTCTTATAATTTTTATTAAGAAGATATTTTATAGATTTTATATTTAATTTTTCAAGTGAAAAAATTAATTCTTCATAAAAACCAATAACAACAGCTACTATTCCTCCTGAAACTCCAGGAATTTTATTAGCTGTACCCATTATTATTCCATTTAAAATAATTGAAAATTTTTCTTTTATACTTCTTTTATTATTTTTCATTTAATTTTTATTTTTTAGCCTTGTTAGTGCAAAAAATAATATAGATCCCAATCCCATAAAAAGAAAAGCTTTAAATAATTCAGGAGGACCATCATAATTAATGGGAAGAACAATAAAGTTATTTTTAGTGGTAAATAAATCAGTAGAATCTGTTGTATTTTGCCAAGGCCATATTTTATGAATAGATCCTAACATAAGACCTAAAAGGAATGAAAGGGTTTTTTTTGGATATTTATTAAGCAGAAGACTTATGTATTTAGACATAATTTTGAGACCTAAGATTGCACCAATAAAAAAAAATAGTAGAATGTTAAAACTATTTATGAAGACTTCCGAATTAAATTTGAATATAATGCTTTGAAAATTATTTAAACTTTCGATAATTATAGAATATACACCTAAAATTAAAAGTATATATGCTCCAGAAATTCCTGGAAGGATCATTGCTGTTATGGCTATAAAACCAGATAAAAATATGTATAGATAACTAGGGTTTATATTAAGATTTAATGAAATTGTGAAAATTAATGAAATAATAGTTCCAAAAGAAATTAAGGTAAAATGAATAATTTTAAAAACCCCAAT
>CAYUZY010000138.1:0-3563 GCA_964448645.1 uncultured Flavobacteriaceae bacterium | reverse complement strand
CTCATCTTCATTTGAGTAAAAAGCTATTGATCTATATTGAGAACCATAATCTGGCCCTTGTCTGTTTAAAGTAGTTGGGTCATGAGATCCAAAAAAAACTTCAACAAGTGTTTTAAAGTTTATTATACCTGAATCATATATAATTTCAACTGCTTCTGAATGATTTGTTAATCCAGTTCCAATTTGCCTATATGTGGGATATTTTGTTTTTCCTCCTGCATATCCAGAATATACTTCTTTGACTCCCCTGAGGCTTTCATAAATAGCCTCAACACACCAAAAACAACCGGATGCAAAATAAGCTTTGTTATAATTATTGTGTAATGTTTCCGGTTCCCATACAGGAGTCTTGTTATTGATAGGTTGATTTTGAGAATAACATGATTGGAAAAATAAAATCAATATTGAAGATTTAAGAATAAGTTTATAGTTCATTTTTAAAAGGTTGAAATTTATTATTACAAATTAGAGATAAATTTCTCTAACTCATTAAAAAATTTATTCCATTTGTAATTAGATTTTACCATTTTTATATTATCTGTATAATAGTTTAAGTTGTTAAATAATTTTAAAATGTTTTGTGAAATTTCTTTAGTTGATTTTTCACTTACAACCCCAGACTTGTCTTCTAAGATAGGATCTTTTAGACCATCAATATTTGAAACTAGAACAGGCGTGTTATAGAAATATGCTAAAGGAGTAACCCCGCTTTGTGTTGAACTATGATAAGTTTGAACAATTGCATCAGAAGCACAAAAAAGCTGTTTAGTCATATCATTGTTTATATATTCATCATAAATAGTAGTTCTATTTTCTAACTTATTTTTTGTTATTAATTTTAAGTATTTTTCTTTAGATTCATAAAACTCTCCTGCAATAACTAAATGAATTTTATTCTTTTTTAAAGGTTCTTCGTTAATTGAATTTATAAGCAGTTCAAGTCCTTTATATTTTCTAATTAATCCATAAAACAATATTACTTTTCTTTCTTTAGGCCATTTTAAAATTTTTCTTGCATCAGATTTTGATATTGGTAATGGAAGATTTTGATTTATTGGATGAAACAATGTTAAAAGAGGTTTGCTGAAACTTGATTCTATTTGATTAGAAACGTTTTTTGAAAGTGTAATAAAACCGGACATTTTAATTCCAAAAAGTTTATTTAATAAATTATCTAAAAGAAAGCTTTCATGAGGGGTCCAATTATCAACCAATGCAATTTTTTTTATTTTATTTTTTATTAATATAGTTATGAAGAAATAAGCAGGAGCAAGAAATGGTGTGTAATATCTAAAAATAACAGCTTTTGGATTTAATTCATTTATTCTTTTAGCTGTTTTGATCCAGGATATAGGATTATATGAGCTTAAATGTCTTTCAATGTTAATATCTGATGGTTTTTTTTCATCACTAAATTGATTATTTCCAGGAAAGATAAATTTTGGATAAAGTTTTTTGAAAGTTATTATAAAGCTGTTTTTTTCTTTTTTTTGAATTTCTCGAATTAGTTCATGATTAGTATTTGATATACCACCTCTAAATGGATAAGCTGGCCCTATAAGTATAAAATTTTTCAAATAATTATTGATTTAAATCGAGCCCTCTTTTTTTAATATTAAAAAACTAATAGTAATAGAGGTAAATAAATAGATATAAAGAAATAACTTAAATAAAGTTATTTCTCCAATAGAGTTTATAAGGTATAACGATAATAAACTTCTAAAAACTTCAAAAAAAGGAGCCCAAGAATATTTATCCATTAATGATGAGTATCCAAATACAGATAAAAAGATTATAAGCGTATATATTAACTTAATATCAATTTGAAGATTAGAAAAATTGTATAAGAAATAAGTTAAAATAGTGTTGACAGATAAAAAATGAAAAACTCCTACTAATTTGTATAAATTATTATAATTAGGATAATATTTTTCTTGATTTTTTGATCGAGTTTTATATTTAATAACATTTTCGACATCTTTGGGTCTCCAACCAGTTGGCATAAACCAAATTTTAATTTTGTCTGAAAACTTTTTTGTATGCCATGAATCTTTGGCTAATCTGAAAAAATGTTGAAAATTAATAATTATTGGGTTCCATGTTTGAACAGGTTTTAAAGTACCATAAATCGGTTTTACATTATCTAATTCTTCCTGAAATGTTCCAAAAATTCTGTCCCAAATACAAAAGATAGCAGATAGATTTTTATCTATATAAATTTCATTTATTGCATGATGAACTCTATGTTGGGATGGAGTAACAAAAATATATTCTAAAAACCCTAATTTACCGATATGTTGAGTGTGATACCAAAATTGACCAAACAAATGAATAGGTGAAAGAAATATAATTATTTCTGAAGGGACACCTAGAATTGCAGCAGGTATAAGAAATAAGGCATTATATCCAATTATATTTGAAACACTTTGCCTTAAAGCACAGGCTAAATTAAATTCTTCACTACTATGATGGATAATATGCTGATTCCAGAAAATATTTATTTTGTGGTTTAAACGATGAGACCAATAACTTGCAAAATCAATACATATAAAGGCTATAAGATATAAGGTTAATGAACTTTCTAATTGAAATAAGGCAATTTTTTTTTCTAAAAAAGGGTATGAAATTATTATGAATATTATTCCCATAGAGTCCTTTAAAATATTTGTAATTCCAGAACTTAAACTAGAAATAGTATCCATCAATGTATAAGTTTGTTTTTTTATATAGTGACCATATAAAATTTCAATAAAAACTAATATTAAAAATCCTGGTATTACCCACAATAATATAGTTGCATAAGTGTCCATAATTTATTTAATTAAATTATAATCCATTCACCATTTCTTACAAGGATTTCAGCTTTTTTAAATTTCATTGTTTGTATTTCATTAGTTTTAATGTTTTTAACCTTAACTTTTTCATTTCTACCTATTTTAGGTTTTTCTCTCACTATGGTTTCAACAGGATCTCTTTGTTGTTGACTTGCTGAAGCACCAACCCTTTTATTTCTTTCAGCTAATTCATCTGAATTTAAAACCTCATCTTTTGACGTTTTATAGTTTTGTTTTGTTGTAGTTCTTCTCGCTTCTTGAATATTTTGTTGATTAGGAAGGTTTGCTTTAACTAAAAAAGACAATACTTCTTTATTTAAAGAATTTAACATGCTTTTAAATAACTCAAAAGCTTCAAATTTGTAGATTAAAAGTGGATCTTTTTGTTCATGAACTGCTAATTGAACAGATTGTTTTAATTCGTCCATTTTTCTTAAATGATTTTTCCAAGATTCGTCAATTAAAGCTAGAGTAATATTTTTTTCAAAATCTTCAACTAATTGTTCACCTTTACTATCATAAGCTTCTTTTAAATTTGTTATTACATTTAAAGTTTTAACACCATCTGTAAAAGGGACTACAATTCTTTCAAATTTATTATTTGGTCTTTCAAAAACTTCTTTAATTACTGGAAATGCAATTTTAGCATTATTATCAGTTTTATTAATATAATGATCGAAAAGATTTTTATAAAGTATTTTTGTTAATTCTATTTCCGAAAGAGTTTCA
>CAYUZY010000137.1:0-3582 GCA_964448645.1 uncultured Flavobacteriaceae bacterium | reverse complement strand
TTATCCAAACCGTTCTTAACCAAGCATTGCGATGAAAGCTATTTATTAATTTAAATTTTTTATACTCTTCATTTTCTCTATTAAAAATTTGAACAATTTTCATCCCACTTATTCTTTCCTGTATATAAGAGTTCAGATTAGTAACTTGAAGTCTTACATCTTCAAATGCTTTTTTCATAGATTTTTGAAAAAGTTTTGTAGCATAAAGGATTATTGGTAGAATTGAAAAAACTATTAATGATAATTCAAAATTCACATAAAACATTACTATTATAACTAAAAACATTTGTAATAAGTCCGCAATTATCAAAAACAAACCTTGTGAGAAAATACTGGCAATTGTTTCAATATCATTAACAGTTCTAGTAACCAATCTTCCAATTGGATTTTTTTTAAAATAATCTAATTTGAAATCAATTATCCTATTAAATAATTTTATTCTAAGGTTTTTAATGACTTTTTGACCTAAAAAATTAGCAAAATAAACAAAGACTATTTGAAAAATTACGGTTAAAATCAAAGAAATTAGCATAAATAAGATTATAATTTTCATTCCATCATAATCTTTTAACCTAATATAATCATCAACAATTATTTTTAATAAATAAGGCGTTATTATAGAAAAAATTGACAATAAAATAGCTGTAATTAATACTAACCTATAATAAAAGTTATATGGTTTTACAAAAACCATAAGTTTTTTAAAAAGGTTTAAATTAAATATTTTACCCTTTAAATTATTTTTGGTCATTTAAATATTTTTTTAGGATAATTGATTTTTGTTAAAAAAAGTCCTTTAGCAGGAACAGAATACCCCGCCATAGATCTATCTTTACTTTTAATTATTTCGATAAAATCATTAATTGATGTTTTTTCTAATCCAATATCAATTAATGTTCCAACAATAGATCTAACCATATTTCTCAAAAAGCGATTTGCTTTAATTTTAAAAACATATTCTTGATCTAATTCTATCCATTTTGCATCTATAATGTTACAAATATAATTAGTAACGTCAGTTTTAGATTTCGTGAAACATTTAAAATCCTTATTATTAACTATTATTTCAATTGCTTCGTTTATTTTTTTATTATTTAAAGAATAATTTATATAATATCCATATTCATTTAAAAAAACATTTTTTTCTTTATTTATATAATATTTATATGTTCTTGAAATAGCATCAAATCTAGCATGAGCGTTATTTTTTACAGATTTTAACGATTTAACAGAAATATCATTTGACAAAAATTGATTTAACTTAAAAATAAATTTTTTTGGATTTTCAAAACATTTATCAACATCAAAATGAGCAACCATTTGTTTAGCATGTACTCCTGCATCAGTTCTTCCAGCACCAACGACTTCGATTCTATCTTTTAATAAAACAGATAATGATTGTTCAATTTTATCTTGAACTGTAACAGAATTTTTTTGTTTTTGCCATCCATGATAAGATTTTCCATTATATGAAAAATATATAAAATACCTCACCTTTTTTTTTTGCTAATATAAAAGCAATTTTATATTTGAATAACATATCTCTAAATATAAAATATTCAAAAATTGAAAATATTAGTAATTTCAGATACCCATAGCCATTTAGATGATCGTATAATAAATTATTCTGAAAAAGTTGATGAAATATGGCATGCTGGAGATATAGGCTCAATAGAAGTTATTGAGTTGTTGGAGAAAAAAAATAAAGTAAATGTTGTATATGGAAATATAGATGATCAAGAAATAAGGTCTTTATATAAAGAATATTTATACTTTTTTTGTGAAAAAATATCTATTCTGTTAATTCATATAGCTGGAAAACCACTTTATTATAATAAGAAAACAAACGAATTAATAAAAAAATATAAACCTAAAGTATTAGTTTGTGGGCACTCTCATATTTTAAAAGTAATAAATGACAAAAAAAACAATTTGATATACATTAACCCTGGAGCAGCTGGTTTATTTGGTTTTCATAAGAAAAGAACTATGATAAAACTTGAAATAAATGATGAAGAATTAAAAAAAATAGAGGTTATAGAATTAAATAAATACAAAAAAAAACTACCTTAATCTATTTATTGAATCAATTAATTTCTTATCCTTTAAAATTGATTTATTAGCAAGAATTATAAGAATAAAATTAATAAAAGCTGATGATAAAATTTTATAGTGATTACTATTAAAACTATTTATATGAAAAATAAAAAAGCTAGTTATTAAAAAGAAAATAAATAACAATGAAAATCTGTTTAAAAAAAGTTGAAAATCTCTCTTTTTGTATGTAATTATACTTACTACACCTGATAATGAAATCAGAAGAAAAGAATATTTTTGAAAAAGAAATCGATAATCTATTCCAAAAAAATCCTCTTTTTTAAATTCTAATGGAAATAAATAAAAAGTAATAATGCAAAGCAAAACAGAAAATAATAAATATATAGTTTGGGCTCTTTGAATCATAACTTTATAAAAGATTTTTAATTTAAAATCTTAAATTAAAATAAAATTTGTAATATTGTCGCATACTAAGTCTGAAAAAATTCCTAAAATTTATTAAAATTATATTTAAGACTGCAATTATAATCTATTTACATGTTTGAAATAGCTTCATTAAAAACAAAAAAAATTTCTGATTTGCAAGAAATTGCTAAAGAAATCGGATTAAAGAATTATAAAGATTTAAAAAAAACAGATTTAATTTATCAAATAATCGACCATGTAGCATCAAAAAATGAAACAACTCTTAATGATAAAACTAATGAAAAAAAATCAAACAACTCAATTAAATCTAATTCTTCAAAATTTAATTCAAATCAAAACGGAAAACATATCAAAAAAAATACTGAAAAAACTAATAAAGTTGATGTAAACCATAATAGAGATAATCGAAATAAATATAGAGAGCCTGATTTTGAGTTTGATGGATTTGTTGAATCAGAAGGAGTTCTTGAAATTATGGGAGAAGGGTATGGTTTTCTTAGATCTTCGGATTATAACTATTTATCATCTCCAGATGATGTTTATGTTTCTCAATCTCAAATTAAGCTTTTTGGTTTAAAAACAGGAGATACAGTTTTAGGTTTTGTTAGACCTCCAAAAGAAGGTGAAAAATATTTTCCTTTAATTAAAATTGAAAAATTAAACGGTCTTGATCCAAAAATTGTTAGAGATAGAGTTTCTTTTCAACATTTAACTCCTTTGTTTCCTCAAGAAAAATTTAATATTGCTGAAAAGCAAAATACAATTTCAACAAGAATTATAGATTTATTTTCGCCACTAGGAAAAGGTCAAAGGGGAATGATTGTATCACAACCAAAAACTGGTAAAACAATGCTTTTAAAAGAAATTGCCAATGCAATAGCAGCTAATCATCCTGAAGTTTTTCAGTTAATTTTATTAATTGACGAACGCCCTGAAGAAGTAACTGATATGCAAAGAAATGTTGATGGAGAAGTTGTTGCATCAACTTTTGATGAACCAGCTGATAGGCATGTAAGAGTTGCGAATATCGTATTAGAAAAAGCAAAAAGATTAGTTGAATGTGGGCATGATGTAGTAATATTATTAGATTCTATAACA
>CAYUZY010000136.1:0-3625 GCA_964448645.1 uncultured Flavobacteriaceae bacterium | reverse complement strand
TTCAATTTAACATCACTACTATTATTATCATTACTTACACATCCTACTAATAAGATCATTAAAAAAAAAACTAAAAAAATTTCTCTTTTCATATATCGCTCCCTAATAATTTTACTGGTTTCGTTTCTTCAAGATCTGTGTCAATATTTTCATTTTCACTTCCTTGATTTAATATGAATTCAAATTGAGTATAACTTTTGTATGGATTTAAATTTAATGTTAACGAATCACTTGATTGAATATTAATTGAATCATTATCTATTACTTTTATTAATAAATTATTGGCTGATTTGTATAAATCAGGGTTTTCTTTGTCAACCATTTTGACAATTAATCTAGGGGATCTTGGAGTATCAGATAAACATATGTCATCTTTTTCACAGGAATTATAGAATAAAAAAAATATTAAACTAAAAATTATTAAACTAAATTCTTTTTTAATCATTAATTTTTTTTCTCTTTAAAAGTACAACATTTTCCACATGATTTGTATGGGGAAACATATCTATAGCTCTACTATTAATAAATTTGTAGTGATTTTTTAATAAACATAAGTCTCTAGCCTGAGTAGCACTGTTGCAACTGACATAAATTATTTTATTAGGAGATATTTTTATAAGTTGATCTATAACCTTAGGATGCATTCCATTTCTTGGAGGATCAGTTATAACAACATCTGGTTCACCTTTCTTTTTGACAAAATTCTTTTGAAGAACATTTCTAACCTCACCTAGTATGAATTCAGAATTTTTAATTTCATTAACTTTGGAATTTTCAGTAGCTGATTTAACCGCTTCAGGAATGGATTCTATACCTATAATTTTTTCACATTTATTTGAAAGATAAAGCCCTATACTTCCAGTACCTGAATAAAGATCATAAACAATTTCATTTCCATTTAAATTGCAGAAAGATTCAATGATTTTGTAAAGTTTTTCAGTTTGTTCAATATTAGTCTGAAAAAAAGACTTTGCGAAAATTTTAAATTTCAAATTCTTTATTTTTTCTTCTATGTAAGGCTTCCCTGAAAAACAAATTATTTTTTGATCATATATTGAATCATTGGCTTTTTTATTAATGCAGTATAATAAAGAATTTATTTCTGGAAATTTTGACTTTAAAAACTTAAGAACTTTTTCAATGATAATTATATCATTTTCATAAAATTGAATTAGAATCATTATTTCTTTCAGTGAGGAGGTTCTAACCATCATTGTTCTTAAAAGACCTTTTTTGTTTTTCAAATCATAAAATGAAACTTTGTTTATAATAGCAAATTCTTTTAGACTATTTCTTATTCTATTTGATTGCTCATCTTGTAATAAGCATTTATTTATATCTAAAATTTTATCCCACATTTTTTCTACGTGAAGACCAACTCCATTTTTGTTTAATTTGATTTTTGATAATATCTCATCCTTATTTAACCATCTATTATTAGTAAAACTATATTCCATCTTATTTCTATAATAAATGTTGTTTTTTGCCGGAATAATTTTAGAAAATTTTTCAACTGAAATTTTACCAATTTTTTTCAAATTATTAATGATGTTTTCTTGTTTGAATTTAACTTGATAATTATAATCTATATGTTGTAATTTGCATCCTCCACAATCATAGAAGTGCTCACATAAAGGATTTGTTCTAAAAATAGATTTTTTAATAATTTTTTCTATTCTTGCATTATAATAGTTCCTTTTCTTTTTAAGAACTTTTATTTCTAATAAATCACCTGTAATTCCTTCTTTAATAAAATAAACTTTTCCTTCTTTATTTTTTGCAACACCAAAGCCATCATTGTTAATGCCAATTACTTTTATTTCTTTTATTATATCATTTCTTTTAGACATTCAGTAAAATTAAATTGATTACTAATATAAAAGATATCAATAGACATTTTTTAATATACATATTTATTACTTTTACTAATATTTATTGATAATAAGATGTTTTCAAAGAAAAAATATTCTCAAGAAAAATTCATAAATAATGAAAAAATTTATGGAGCAAATGATTATCATCCAATTCCTGTTGTATTAGAAAAGGGTAAAGGGGTTTATTTATGGGATACAAATGGAAAAAAATATTATGATTTTCTTTCTTCTTATTCAGCAGTAAATCAAGGTCATTGCCACCCAAGATTAGTAAAAAAATTTCACGAGCAATCTTCTAAACTGACTTTAACATCAAGGGCTTTTCATAATAATATATTAGGTAATTATATGAATTTTGCTAGCAAATTATTTGGTTTTGAAAAATTACTTCCCATGAATACTGGAGCTGAAGGTGTTGAGACTGCAATTAAAATTGCTAGAAAATGGGGTCATAACATTAAAGGAATAAATAATAATTCTGCTAAAATTATAGTTTGTAATAATAATTTTCATGGGAGAACTACTACAATTATTTCTTTTTCATCTCATTCTGGGTCTAAAGATTTTTTTGGACCTCATACTCCAGGATTTATTAGTATTCCTTTTAATGATCTTTTAGCTCTAGAAGATGTTTTTAAAAACAATAATGATATAGCTGGATTTTTGGTTGAACCTATTCAAGGTGAAGCTGGAGTTAATGTTCCTGATAAAGGTTATCTTGAAGGAATTAGAAATCTATGTTCAAAATATAATATTCTTTTTATTGCTGATGAGATTCAAACTGGTATTGCAAGAACTGGAAGACTTTTAGCTACGGATTATGAAAATGCAAAACCTGATATTTTGATACTAGGGAAGGCATTAAGTGGAGGGATGTATCCTGTTTCAGCAGTATTATGTAATAAAGAAATAATGGATGTTATTAAACCTGGCCAACATGGAAGTACTTTTGGAGGAAACCCTTTAGCATCTTCAATTGCAATAGAATCTCTTAAAGTAGTTTTAGATGAAAACTTATCTGAAAAATCATATAAATTAGGAAATGTTTTTAGAGAAAAATTGAATAAATATATTTCTGGAAGTAAGCTTGTTAATCTAGTTAGAGGCAAAGGGTTGTTAAATGCTATTTTAATTAATGATAAAGAGGATAGTAAAACGGCATGGAATATATGCTTAAAATTAAAAGATAAAGGTTTGCTTGCTAAACCAACCCATGGAAATATTATTCGTTTTGCACCACCTCTTGTTATTTCAGAAATAGAATTAAAAGAATGTATTGATATAATATTGAGCACCTTAAAAGAGTTTGAATAATTAATTTACAGTAAATGAATGTATATTTTGATAATGCAGCCACAACATCTATTAGAAAAGAGGTTATAGATAAAATGAGTTCTGTAATGAAAGAAGTATATGGCAATCCTTCATCTACTCATTCTTTTGGAAGAAAATCAAAGGCTTATCTTGAAAATGCTAGAAAAAGTATTGCTTCTATTTTAAATGCAGAACCTCAAGAAATAATTTTTACCTCAGGAGGAACAGAATCAGACAATATGATTATCCAAAGAGCCGTTATGGATTTAAATATTAAAACTATAATTTCTTCTCCAATTGAACATCATGCTGTTATTCATGCTATTGAAAATTTAGATAATATAAGTTATAATAATGTGACATTAACAAAAGACGGTTCTGTTGATTTAGAACATTTAGAAAAACTATTATCAGAAAATAATGATTTAAAATTAGTT
>CAYUZY010000135.1:0-3676 GCA_964448645.1 uncultured Flavobacteriaceae bacterium | reverse complement strand
AAAGGTGAAAATGTTAAAATTAACACTTTTTTATTACAACAACAGTAGCATCATCATCTGGAATTCCTCCCTTTAACCAGATACTAAGCTCATCTAAAAGAGAATTTTTAATTTTATTAGCTGATTGATTACTATTTTTAAGAATAACATCTTTTATTCTATCATAATTGTACATTTCAGAATTTTCATTTTCTGCCTCAGGCAACCCATCTGAAATCATTACAAGAATATCACCTTTAGAAAATTTATTTTCATAAAGCTTAAAAGTTTCATTAGTTAAACCTCCTAAAGGAAGACCTTGAATCATAATTTCTTCACAATTTTTATTTTTCACATTAAATAAGTAGGTTGGAGGCATAGCTGCAGAACTTAAAAACAATTTATTTCCTTTAATTTTAGAAACAGTTAAGCTCATTTTTAAACGACCTAAATCTATTTTTTTAACGATTTTATTTAATCGTTCTAATATTTTATTTACAGGAAGTATAGGTAAACCATTAAGAGCAGATTTAATAATTGAAACCATCATACCAGCAGCCGTTCCATGACCAGTGGCATCTCCACAAACTATATAAATCTCTCCATTATCTTCTAAAAAGTAGTCGTAGTAATCTCCTCCAACTTCAGTTGATGTTATAAGTCCAGCGGCAATGTCTAAATCACTTAATTCAGGAAATTTTTTAGGCAACATACTTTCTTGAATTTTTTTAGCTTCTTCTAATTCTTTTACTCTTCTTTCATTGTCTGATTTCTCTAAAGATTTTTTAGCTTGAAATTTTCCAAAAAACCTAATTGATAAAACTGTAATAAGAATATAAATAGCATAGGCAAGGTATGTTCTATACCAGGGAGGGCTTATAGAAAACTTATAAGAAACGATTTCACTCATATCTCCATTTGTGTCCATGGCTTGAAGTTCAAAATTATAGTCACCTTCCCATAAATTATTATAAGTACTTTCAGTTGATTTAGACCAATTATTCCATTTTTCATCTTGACCAGTTAATCGTACTCTATATAAATTATTTTCTACTTTTTCAAAAGAAGGGTAGGTGTAAGAAAATTTTATATTTCGACTTTCATTATAGGCATTATTTGTTTCTGATAAATCTTTAATGTTTTCATTAAATGATATGCTTTGAATAATAGGATATACATTTATTTTTTCAATTAAACTATATTTTTTTGGCATCCAAGAAATTATTTTTGAATCTTTAGATCCTAACCATAGTAGATCTTGGTTTTGATATTTTTCACTTAAAAAAGCTCCTGATAGTTCGTTTTTGTCAATACTTCCATATGGATATGTATCTAAAATTTCATATCCTGATTTATTAAATTTAACTTCCATAACACCATTATTCTGTAAAAACCAATTATTCTTAGTTTTATTATTTAAAGAGGTAAATTGAGTTTCGTCTGAAATAATACTTTGACGATCAAAGTCAATTAAATTTTCAAAAATTGGAAACAGATCAATTTGTAAATCAATAAGGTTGAGATTCTCATTAATACTATATAGATTAAGATTATCATCAAAAACTAAATATCCTATTTCAGTTTCAAAAAAATTTAATTCCGCGATTTCAAAAAAATCAATAAGATCTGAATTTAAAAGTTTATTGGAAGGTGTTTGTTTTTCATCTATAATTTTTTGGTTTTCAGGAGTTAATATTCTTTTAAAAGAAATATTTAATCTTTTATCATAAGTAGCAATAAACGATCCTTCGCCATTATTTAGCTCAATATATAATTTTCCAGGACTAATCTCTTTTAATCCAATAATTCCTTTATCATATACTTTAATTGATTTTATTTTTTTAATAAAATTATTTTTATACTTTTTAAAGAAAATAATTCCTTCAATTGGGTGAGCAACTATTAATAGATTTTCATCAATTAAGCTGTTTTGAGGAGATTGAATCAATCTATCATTAGATATAATAGTTTTTTTATTATTAAAAGTTGCCGATAAATTTAAATTATTTGCAGATATAATAGTTCCACCTAGTGATATAAAACTTTTTGGAATATCATCAATTCCTATATCTTCGAGTTCATTATTAATTAATGGATTACTATTATAGTTAACTTTAAAAATATCTTCAGTGGTACTGAAAAATAGTTGATTGTTTAATCTTTTAATTTTTCTAACTAACCCTTTTATTCCATCAGATTGATTATAAGTGGTTAAAGATTTATTCATTTTAACTTTTGAAGAAGTTAAAAGACTTGTTAAGTATAAATCATCATTAACATCTATAAAAAAACTTGTTATTGTATTAGAGAATAAACCATCCTTTTGATTTATCTGATCAACAATTTTTAATTTTTCATCTAAAATTAAAACCCCACCTTCTAAAGAAATTAGAGGAAAACGATTATCCTTAAATAATTTTATTTCCTCTGTATTATATATTTTATTTTCAATTAACCATCTGTTTAAAATTTTGTTCTTAATTTTTTTAAACTCCCCTTTGTCATTCATCTCATAAGCCCCATTATTGCTACTAAAAAAGATGATTTTATCATTAACCATATGAGCAGATTCAACTCTATTATTAATAAATTCATTTGAATTTTTTAGAAGCTCAAAAGAATTTTCTTTAAGTTCAAAAATTCCTTTACCGAAAACTCTTATAAAAATTCTTTCTTTTACTTTTATTAGAGTTTGAATAGTACCTATAGCATCTATTCCTTCTTTTGGATCAGATATTTTCCAAATTTTTTCAAAGTTTGATCCATTCCATTTAAATACTCTTTCCCTAGTATATAAAAATAAATTAGACTTTTGTTTTACAGCTCCCCAGAAAAATTGATTATAGGGATTAATACTATCAGGGATTTTACCCATAAAAGATTGATAAATTGTTTTTCCAAATTTATTCTTAACCAATTTTCCAAAAACCCCCCTTCCAGCGGCATAAATTAAACCATTTTCATCTTCAATAATTTTTCTTACATAAGAAGTTTCTAGCTCTTCTTCGATATTACCATCTATTGAAATTGATGAAATATATTTACCATTATATTCTAAAATACCATCATATGTACCATAATAAATCATTTTATTTTGAGAAGATCTTAAAATAGACCATATAGAAGTAGGTCGATTTAAAAAACTATTGCTATAGTTTTCAATTATATTATTTCCAACAGATAAAGAGAGGTCATAATTATTTTGTGCTAGACTGAATTGAGTAAAAGAAGTAAATAATAAAACAGATATAATTGTTTTATTTATCATTTTATAAATTAGTTTATGGTTCATTAAAACTCTAAATTAATTAATAATAAATATTAAATAAATTTAATTAAATCTATCTAAATTCATATCATTACTCCAAGCATAAACAAAATCATTAATAAATTTTTTCTTAGAGTCTTCACTGGCATATATTTCGGCTATAGCTCTAAGCTCTGAGTTTGATCCAAAAATTAAATCTACTCGAGTTCCAGTCCATAAAAGATCTCCAGTTTCTCTATCAGACCCTTCAAATAGATGTTCATTATTTGAAATTGCTTTCCAAGAAGTGTTTAAATCTAAAAGATTAATAATAAATCCACTTTCATTATCAATTGGTCCTTTAATGGTTATATAAAGATCATAGTTGTGTCCATGAATTTTTAAAATATAATCAAAAATTTCTTTATTTTTTTCTTTTCTCCAGCTATC
>CAYUZY010000134.1:0-3777 GCA_964448645.1 uncultured Flavobacteriaceae bacterium | reverse complement strand
TTTAGTTACTGGACCAACTTCACAAAAAATTAATCATCCAAACTTAAAACAGATAGACATTATATCAGCATCTGATATGTTAAATAAAGTAAAATTATTTTATAAAAAAGTTGATATAGCTATAGCTTCTGCAGCAGTTTCTGATTTTAAACCATTGAAGATATTTAATAAAAAAATAAAAAAAGAAGATAATATTAAAACAGTAAAATTAGAAAAGACAGTTGATATATTAAATTATATGGGAATAAACAAAAAAAATCAATTTCTAATTGGTTTTGCTTTGGAATCCGATAATGAAATTAAAAATGCTAAAAATAAATTAAAGAATAAAAATTTAGATTTTATAATATTAAACTCTTTAAAAGAAAAAAGAGGTGGGCTTAATAGTGATAAAAACAAAATAACGATTATCAAAAAAGATTATTCAATTAAAGATTTTAAATTAAAATCTAAAATAAAAGTTGCTAAAGATATTTTTAAAGAAATAATAAATGAGACTAATTAATTTTTTATTTTTATTTTTTATTTTTTTTTATAATAATAAAATTATTTCACAAGAATTAAACGCACAAGTAATTGTTAATTCTAACCTAGTTGATCAAACTAATCAACAAATTTTTGAAACTTTAGAAAAATCTTTAAATGAATTTCTAAACAATCAATCATGGACAAATAGAGAATTACTTAATAATGAAAAGATTACCTGTAGTTTTATTTTTACTCTTTCAAGTTATAAAAATGATAAATTCGAAGGAACTCTTCAAGTTCAATCTCAAAGACCAGTTTTTGATTCTAATTATGATAGTCCAATATTAAATTTTTTGGATAAGGATATTGAATTTAAATATCAAGAATTTCAACCTTTATTTTTTAATAAATCTTTTTTTGAATCAAATTTAGTTTCTATTATTAGTTATTATTCGTTTTTGATTATTGGAATGGATATGGATACTTTTAAATTAAATGGAGGATCTGTTTCTTTTAACAATGCTCAAACAACAGTCAATTTAGCTAGACAATCTGGTTATAAAGGATGGAATCCTAATGAAAGTGATAGAAATAGATTTTGGTTAATAGAGTCTATGTTATCAAACTCATATAGTGATTATAGAAAGTCATCTTATTTATATCATAAAAAAGGTTTGGACTTTATGACTTCTAATAATTTTGAAGCAAAAAAGTCAATTATTGAATCAATAAATAATTTGGAAAAAGTTTATAATATTAGACCCGATTCTTATTTACTTCAAATTTTTTTTGATGCTAAATCTGATGAGATTTTAAGTATTTTTTCTGGAGGGCCTAAAGTTGATTTTAATTCAACTTTAAGTGTTTTAAAGAAAATATCTCCATTTTTTAATTCTAAATGGAAACAAATAAAAATGTAATTTATTTTTAAATTATACTAAAATATTAAAAATTGTTAAAAGAACTACGAATAAGAAATTTTGCGTTAATAGATGAATTAGAAGTCTCTTTTTCAAGGGGGATGTCATGTATTACGGGTGAAACAGGAGCGGGCAAGTCTATTTTATTGGGAGGGTTGTCATTGGTTTTGGGTAAAAGAGCAGATATTAATTTATTAAAAGATTTAAATAAAAAATGTATCGTAGAAGCTGTTTTTTATATTAAAAATTATGATTTAAAAAAAATTTTTTTAGATAATAATTTGGATTATTTTGATGAAACCATTCTTAGAAGAGAAATCACTCCAAGTGGTAAATCTAGAGCTTTTATTAATGATACTCCAGTAAAAATTAGTTTGTTGGATAATTTAAGTTCAAATTTAATCGATGTTCATTCTCAAAATGAAACGCAGTTAATAAATCAAGAATCTTATCAATTTTTAATTGTTGATTCTTTTGCTCAAAATAATTATATTTTATCTAATTATTCTAATTATTTGAGGGAATATAATCTAATTAATATTGAACTAGAAAGTCTCAATAAGAAACGCTTAGAATTGAATGAATCTTATGAATTTAAAAAGTTTATTTATGATGAACTTGTTAATTCAAATTTATCTGAAAGTTTTGAAGATGATATCAAAGATAAATTTCGTGAGTTATCAAATTTAGAAGATGTTAAAAAGAATTTAATAAAATCAATATCTATTCTAGAAAATGATCAAATTGGATTAATAAATCAATTAATTGAATTTAGAAATTTAATAAAAGACCTTAATCAAAAGTCAAGTAAATATTTATCAATCAAAGAAAGAGTTGATGTTGTTTATTTTGAATTAACCGATCTTCTTGAAGATTTTAGCAAGAAAATTGAAAATCTAGACACAAATCCAGAGGAGTTATCGATTTTGGAAAATAAAATTGATGATATTAATAGTCTTTTGAATAAGCATAAGCTTAAAAATGTTTCAGAACTAATTAATTTAAGAGAGGATTTAAAAAAAGAGATTCAAAATAACGAAAATATTGATGAATCTATTTTGTCAGTTAAATCTAGAAAAATAGATATAGAAAAAAAATTAAATGTTTTATCAAAAGAAATTTCAAAAAGAAGAAAAGAAGTTATTCCTAATATTGAATCTGACCTTAAAAAATTAACTCATAAAATGGGTATGAAAGGGGCAAATTTTAAAATAAAATTAATTAGTTCTGAAACTTTTTTATATAATGGTAAAGATTCTATTAAATTTTATTTCAAATCTAATAAAGGAAGTGATTATAGATTGTTAAAAAAAATAGCTTCTGGAGGTGAGATGTCCAGAATTATGCTTTCAATAAAAAATATAATATCTAGATATAAAAAACTTCCAACAATAATTTTTGATGAAATAGATTCAGGTGTTTCAGGTAAAATATCGGATAGTATAGCAGAAATAATGTTTGAACTTTCCATCTCAACTCAAGTGTTTGCTATTACTCATCTACCTCAAGTTGCTTCAAAAGGGAATAACCATTTTAAGGTATATAAGCTTTCGGATAAATTGAAAACCAATACTTATATTAAGCAATTAAATAAGGAAGAAAGAATTGAAGAAATTGCTTTAATGTTGTCTGGAAACAAAATTACAAATACAGCAAAAGCTCATGCGAAACAATTGTTGAATTAACGTTATATTTGATTAAGATAAAACAATATGTCACACAAAATTTTAGAAGGTAAAAATGGAATTATTTTTGGAGCATTAGACAATTCATCTATAGCATGGAAGACAGCAGAGGCTGTTTATAAATCTGGAGGTAGATTTGTTCTAACAAATGCTCCAGTTGCTATAAGAATGGGTTCGATAAATGAATTAGCTAAACAAACCAATTCTGATGTAATTCCTGCTGATGCAACTAATATAGATGATGTTTCAAATTTAATTGATGAAGCACAAAATATATTTGGGTCTAAAATAGATTTCGTTTTACATTCAATAGGAATGTCAGTTAATGTAAGGAAGGGTAAAAAATATACTGATTTAAATTATGATTGGTTAACTAAGGGTTGGGATGTTTCGGCAGTTTCATTTCATAAATTATTAAAAGTTTTGTATAAAAATAATGCGATGAAACAATGGGGAAGTATAGTTGCTTTATCATATATAGCATCTCAAAGAGTATTTCCAAACTACAATGACATGGCTGATAACAAAGCATATTTAGAATCTATAGCCCGTAGTTTTGGATATTTTTTTGGAAAGGAAAAAAAAGTAAGAGTTAATACTATTTCTCAATCCCCTACAATTACAACTGCAGGGAAAGGTGTTGAAGGATTAGAAACTTTTTTAAATTATGCAGAAAAAATGTCTCCATTAGGCAATGCTTCAGC
>CAYUZY010000133.1:0-3787 GCA_964448645.1 uncultured Flavobacteriaceae bacterium | reverse complement strand
AGAGAAAAAAAGAAATGAAATTTTTCAAATGGCAATGTTAGAGCCTAAAATGGCAATATTAGATGAAACAGATTCAGGACTAGATATTGACGCTTTAAAAGTAGTAGCTAATGGGGTTAATAAATATCGAAATAAGAAAAATGCCTTTGTAATTATAACACATTATCAAAGATTATTAGAATACATTGTCCCTGATTTTGTTCATGTTTTATTTGATGGTAAGATTGTAAAATCAGGCACAAAAGAGTTGGCTCAAAAACTTGAAAATAAAGGTTATGATTGGGTAAAAGATTAACATAGAGATATATGTTAGAATTAAAAGAAAAATTATTATCATCATATATTGCCTTTGAAGAGAGGGTTGATTTAACTGATTCTTTTCATAAGGTAAGAACTGATGCATTAAAAATTTTTGAAAATAAAGGGTTTCCTTCAAGAAAAGATGAATCTTGGAAGTATACTTCACTAAATTCAATTGTTAAAGAGGATTATGCTTTGTTTCCTAAATCTGATAAAACAATAGAATTAAAACAGGTCAAAAAATATTTTCTTTATGATACTGATACTTATAAAGTTATTTTTATTGATGGAGTTTATAGTCCCTTTTTGTCTGATACAACTCATGATGGATTAGATATATGTCTAATGTCTTCCGCTTTATCTAAGCCAAAGTTTAGAAAATTAATTAAAAATTATTTTAATAAAAGTATTACAAAAGAAGATAGTCTTTCAGCATTAAACACTTCATATGCTTTAGAAGGAGCTTTTATATATATTCCTAAAAAAATTATTGCGGAAAAACCAATAGAATTAATTCATTTTGCTTCTGGAAATGAAAAATCATTATGGTTACAACCAAGAAATTTAATAGTTGTTGATAAAGGAGCTGAAGTTCAAATAGTAGAAAAGCATCAAAGCCTTAAAGAACATCCTGTGGTGACTAATTCAGTTACGGAAATATTCGCCGAGGAAAACTCAAAAGTTGATTACTATAAATTACAAAATGATTTAATTTCTTCATCCCTTATAGATAATACTTATATAGTTCAACACAAAAACAGTTTGGTTAGTTTACATACTTTTTCACTTGGAGGAAAGTTAATAAGAAACAACTTAAATTATTTTCAAAAAGGAGAAAATATAACATCTGTTTTAAAAGGGGTTACGATTTTAAGTGGAAAAGAGCATGTTGACCATTCAACTTTAGTTCATCATCAAAAACCAAATTGTGAAAGTCATCAGGACTATAAAGGAGTATTTTCCGAGAATTCTGAAGGAGTGTTTAATGGTAAAATATTAGTTGATAAAAATGCTCAGAAAATAAATGCTTTCCAACAAAATAACAATATTCTTTTAGATAATAAATCAACTGTCAATACTAAACCTCAGTTAGAAATTTTTGCTGATGATGTAAAATGTTCTCATGGTTGTACAGTCGGTCAGTTAGATGAGGAGGCTCTTTTTTATTTACGTTCAAGAGGTATTCCAAAAAAAGAAGCTAAAGGGCTTTTAACATATGCATTTGCAAATAATGTTTTAGAAAGTGTAAAATTACCTTCATTAAAAAAGAGAATAAATAATCAGATTGCTAATAAATTAGGAATTAATTTAGGTTTTGAATTATAAAAGTTTTGATGTAAATAAAGTTCGTAAAGACTTTCCAATTTTATCTCGAATAATAAATGGAGAGAAAATAGTTTATTTTGATAATGCAGCTACATCCCAAACACCTAGTGAAGTAATAAATGTTATTTCTGAATATTATAAAAAATATAATGCCAACATTCACAGAGGTGTTCATTCTTTAAGTCAAGAAGCTACAGATGCCTTTGAAAATTCAAGAATGATAATCAAAAATCATTTTAATTCAAAAGAAACATGTGAAATTATATTTACATCTGGAGCAACTCATGGAATTAACATTATAGCTTCAGGTTATTCAAAAATTTTGAGTAATAATGATGAACTTTTAGTTTCAGAAATGGAACATCATTCAAATATAGTCCCTTGGCAGATGCTTTGTGAATTTACAGGAGCTAAACTAAAAGTTATCCCTATGTCAATTAAGGGAGACTTAGTCATGGATAAATTTGAACAATTATTAACTTCTAAAACTAAGTTGGTTTTTTTAAATCATGTTTCAAATGCATTGGGAACAATTAATCCAATTGATTATATAATTAAAAAAGCTCATTTAGTTGGAGCTAAAGTATTAATTGATGGGACTCAGGCTTCACCTCATATAAAGACTGATTTACAGTTATTGGATTTAGATTATTATGTTACATCTGCTCATAAGATGTGTGGACCAACTGGAATAGGTATTCTTTATGGAAAAAAAGACCTTTTAAATAATCTTCCGCCTTATCAAGGTGGTGGAGAAATGATTTCAGAAGTTACTTTTGAAAAAACTACCTATGCTGATTTACCTCATAAATTTGAAGCGGGGACTCCAAATATATCTGGTGTCATAGCATTTGGTGCGGCAATAAATTATATGAATAGTATTGGATTTGACAATATTTTAAAATACGAAAATGAATTACTTAATTATGCTCAAGATCAAATAAATAAAATAGAAGGAATTCAAATATATGGTGAGTCCATTAATAAGACACCTATTATATCATTCAATTTAAAAGGAATTCATCCATATGATATTGGAAATATTCTGGATAAAATGGGAATTGCAGTTAGAACGGGTCATCATTGTGCTCAACCAATAATGGATTTTTATAAAATTCCAGGAACAGTAAGGGCTTCTTTTTCATTTTACAATACAATTGAAGAGATTGATTTAATGATTAAAGGATTAAGTAAGGCTAAAATGATGTTACAATAATTGTTAATTTTAATTATGACAAGCATTGAAACGATTAAAAATGATATAATTTCTGAATTTTCATTATTTGAAGATTGGATGGAAAAATATGAGTATATAATCGAACTAGGGAAATCGATTCCTTTAATTGATCCTAAATTTAAAGTCGATGACAATTTAATAAAAGGATGCCAAAGTAAAGTTTGGATTCATGCAGAATTAAAAAATAATAATGTTTTTTTTTATGCAGATAGTGACGCTATTATTACTAAAGGAATTATAGCTATACTGATTAGAGTTTTTTCAAATCAAGAACCAAAAAATATTTTAGAATCAGATACAAAATTTATAGATAGAATAGGATTAAAGGAACACTTATCTCCAACTAGAGCTAATGGTTTAGTTTCTATGATAAAACAAATAAAAATTTATGCTTTAGCATTTAAAAATAAAATAAATTAGAAATGGAAAGTACTAAAGACAAAGCAAATAATCTAGGTGAAAAAATAGTTGGAGTTTTAAAAACGATTTTTGATCCTGAAATACCAGTTGATATATATGAATTAGGTTTAATTTATGATGTGTTTGTTAATGAAGATAATGATGTAAAAATATTGATGACTTTAACTAGCCCCAATTGTCCAGTAGCTGAAACTTTACCAGTTGAAGTTGAAGAGAAAGTTAAGTCATTAGATGAAGTTAAAGGGGTTCAAGTAGAAATAACTTTTGACCCTGCTTGGACTCAGGATCTTATTAGTGAAGAGGCTAAACTTGAATTGGGAATGCTATAGCTTATGTCAAATGAAATTAAAAATCGTGTTTCACAAAGCTCTATAAAAACAATAGATTTAGAAGAATTTTATCCAAAGGGAAAAAGAGAGTTTATAGACTTATCTAAGTGTTTAGAAAAATGTTTGGTTCTTAGAGAGAAAGAATTTAGAAATAAGATTGAATCTCATAAATGGA
>CAYUZY010000132.1:0-3882 GCA_964448645.1 uncultured Flavobacteriaceae bacterium | reverse complement strand
TCAGAAATAAAAGGCATAAAAGGATGAAGTAATTTTAAATTTAATTCAAAAATAAATAATAAAAATAATAATGTTTCAAAATTTTTAGAAACAATTGTTAAACTTGGAGGTCTTGAAAAAATTGAATTTAAAATTGACAAAACTTTAAGTGGAAGTTTTTTTAGAATAAAAAGTTTAGAATTTTTCATTCCATTAAAAATATCAGGGGATAGTATATCAGAAATAAAGAAAATTGAAGATGAGTTAATTTATGCCAAAGGTTTTTTAAAATCTGTTCAAGAAAAACTTTCAAATTCAAAATTTACAAATAATGCTCCAAAAAATATTATAGATATTGAGAAGAAAAAAGCATTAGATACAAAAGAAAAAATAAAAATATTAAGAAAAAGTTTAAAAAAGTTTATTTAAATAATTTCTGCAATTGAGTCTATACCACCTTTAACATGTTCGTTTAAATTTACATTTATTTTAGTTTTTATTGGTAAAAAAAGATCTACTCTAGAGCCGAATTTAATAAATCCTGCATCATTACCTTGAATTACCTCCTGACCTCTTTTTGCATAATTTATTATTCTTCTTGCAAGAGCACCAGCTATTTGACGATATAAGATTTCTCCAAAAGTGTTATTTTTAATCACGATTGTAGTTCTTTCATTTTTTTCAGAAGATTTTGGATGCCAAGCTACAAGATATTTGCCTGGATGATACTTACTAAAAACAACTTTTCCGCTTATTGCATATCTTGTTACATGAACATTTATGGGCGACATAAATATTGAAATTTGTAATCTTTTATCTTTAAAATATTCTTTTTCAAAGACTTCTTTTATTATAACAATTTTTCCGTCTACTGGTGAAATAATTTTATTTTGATCAATTTTAGTTGTTCTTTTTGGATTTCTAAAGAATTGTAAAATCATTATTAAATAGAATAGAACAAATGTTTGTAAAGTGATTTTAAGAGGATAAGTGGAAATTGAATTCTCCAGTATAAGAGTTATAATAGCTGAAACCAAAAAGCTTACAATAATTATTTTATGTCCTTCCTTATGAAACATTTTCTAAAAATATTAATAATAAATAAAAAAAAGGTGCAGAATAAATAACGCTATCCATTCTATCAAAAAAACCACCATGACCGGGAATTAATGATCCACTATCTTTAATATTGACTTTTCTTTTAAATTTAGATTGAATTAAATCTCCAATAGTAGCCAAAATTGAAAGTATAATTGCTGAAGAAATAAAAAAAAGAATATTAAAATTTGATTGCATATTATAATAAAAAACACTCGCAATAGTTGAGAAAATTAATCCTCCCCAAAATCCTTCCCATGTTTTTTTTGGAGAAATATTTTTATAAAGAAGGTTTTTGCCGAAATTTTTACCAATTATATATGCAAAAGAATTATTAATCCAGATTATACTAAAAAAGTATATTGTAATCCAATATAAAAATTCAGGAAAAATTCTTTGAGTTAAAATTATAAAATAACTTGAACCAGATATATAAAGTATTGGTAATAATAATTTTTCAAATTTGTTTGTTTTAGAAATTTTATTTTTTAATAAATCATATGTCAAATAAATATTTATTAAAACAGTAAAAACTAGTATTAAAGTATTTATATAATAATTATAATTATCTAATAAGAAATATATAAATAGGGCAATTAAAAATATGTAAGGTATAGGGTTTTTAAACTTTATAATTTTTTGAAATTCAACTAAAGCTAATAAAGTAAAAATTAAAATTATTGTAGTAAAAAAAAACTCCGAAATTATTAAGGAAAAAATAATAAGAAAAGCATAAAAAAAACCGGAAAAACACCTTGTTAAAAAATCATTCATTTTTATTAGAATCTTGAAGAAGTAAATATATGTTTTTTGAGTTGTTGTTCTCCAAAGTTAATTTATTCTCTTTTTCTAAATAGTTATATATGTTAATTGTAGTAATATTTGTTGGTATTATATTTTTGTATTTGTTTTTTAATAGAGACATTGCTTCACTAACATCTTTGGAAAATTGGGTAGTCTCAGAAAGAATTATAAGAGTATTTGGAAGTTCTTTTAACTTAAAGTGTTTTATTTGTTTATCACAAACTAATATCAAGCCAGTATTACTAATAAGAAATTCACATTTAATCAAACATGTTTTAAAATTTTTTGGAGAAGAGTCTTCCTTATTACTTTCAATCTTAAATTTTTCATTTAAGTCTTTATTTAAACAAAAAACTTCATTTAAATTCCAATTGTTTTCTAACAGAATCTCATTAAAATTTGATATCGTTTCATCTTGATTTTCACAAAAGAGAAATCTACCACCTTTAATAGTGAATTTTTTAACAAAAGAAAGATCATTAGGGATTTCATTTTCAGGTAAATATTTGCTTTTTTCTTTGTTCTTTTTTTTTCCAAATAATTTTGCCCAAAAATTCACATTAAAATATTTTAACTTTTTTTAGAATTTTTCAATTTTTCTTCCTCAATTATTTCTTGATTTGTTTTAAAAGGTCTTTTGCCTAAAATACTTTCCAGGTCATCTTTAAAAATAACTTCTTTTTCAAGAAGTCTGTTTGCTAATTTAACAAGTTTGCTTTTTGAAGATTTTAATAATTTTAATGCTCTTTTGTATTGATTCTCAATAATTGTAGAGATTTCTTTATCGATAATTTTTGCTGTTTCTTCAGAATATGGTTTAGTAAAATTATATTCACTTTGACCTGATGAATCATGATATGTTATGTTACCTAATTCATCATTTAATCCATATACTGAAACCATAGCTCTAGCAGATCTAGTAACTTTTTCTAGATCACTTAAAGCACCAGTTGAAATTTTATTAAAAATTATTTTTTCTGCTGCCCTTCCTCCTAATGCAGCACACATTTCATCTAGCATTTGTTCTGTTCTAACAATTTGTCTTTCTTCAGGCAAGTACCAAGCTGCTCCAAGCGATTGACCTCTTGGAACTATTGTGACTTTTACAAGTGGGGCTGCATGCTCAAGAAGCCAACTAACAATAGCATGACCAGCTTCATGATATGCAATTGTTTTTTTCTCTTCAGGAGTTATAATTTTATTTTTCTTTTCCAAACCACCTACAATTCTATCAACAGCATCAAGAAAATCTTGTTTGCCGACAGATTTTTTATTTTTTCTTGCAGCAATTAGAGCTGCCTCGTTACAAACATTTGCAATATCAGCACCTGAAAAACCTGGAGTTTGTTTTGAAAGAAAATCAATGTCTAGATTTTTTGAAATTTTTAAAGGTTTTAAATGAACTTTAAAAATTTCTTTTCTTTCAATTAAATCAGGTAAATCAACATAAATTTGTCTATCAAACCTTCCTGCTCTCATTAAAGCTTTATCTAGAACATCAGCTCTATTTGTTGCGGCAATTACTATTACATTTGTATTAGTTCCAAAACCATCCATTTCAGTTAGAAGTTGATTAAGAGTATTTTCTCTTTCATCATTTGATCCTGTAAAATTATTTTTTCCTCTAGCTCTTCCTATTGCATCTATTTCATCAATAAAAATAATTGATGGAGCTTTGTCTTTAGCTTTTTTAAAAAGGTCCCTAACTCTTGAAGCTCCAACTCCCACAAACATTTCAACAAAATCTGAACCAGATAAGGAAAAGAAAGGCACTTTTGCTTCACCAGCAACAGCTTTAGCTAAAAGAGTTTTACCTGTTCCTGGTTGCCCAATTAGAAGTGCTCCTTTCGGAATTTTTCCGCCGAGAATGGTATATTTTTTTGGGTTTTTTAAAAAATCAACAATTTCTTGAACTTCTTCTTTGGCTCCCTCTAAACCAGCTACATCTTTAAAATTAATCTTAATATCTGTATTTTGATCAAAAAGTTTAGCTTTAGATTT
>CAYUZY010000131.1:3709-3982 GCA_964448645.1 uncultured Flavobacteriaceae bacterium | reverse complement strand
AAACGGGATAAAAGTTTATAGACGCTGATTTTTATCATTCTGAAAATAACAAGACAAAAATGAATAAGGGTATCCCGCTTAATGATTCAGATAGGATTATTTGGTTAAATAAAATAAACTCAGAGCTATTAAAATTTCCCAAAAATTCTTTGATATTGGCCTGTTCAGCCTTAAAAGAAAAGTATAGATTGGAATTAGTTAAAGGTTTAAATAATAAAATTCATTGGTTTTTTTTAATTTGCAACATAGTCTATCATAGGAAGTTTTTTCATT
>CAYUZY010000131.1:0-3699 GCA_964448645.1 uncultured Flavobacteriaceae bacterium | reverse complement strand
AAATTCATTGGTTTTTTTTAATAGGATGTTTTAATCTAATTAATAAAAGGTTAGAGAAGAGAAGAAATCATTTTATGTCAAACAATTTATTAAAAAGTCAATTTGAAATTCTTGAAATTCCAGATTATGGAATTGAAATTGACATAAGTAAAAAAAAAGAAGATATTATAAATAATATTATAAAGTTTATATAATGGCTAAACTTTCTGATTGGGGAATAATTGGTTTAGGAACTATTGGTAGTAATCTTGCAATGAATTTTTCAAGAAATGGATTTAAATTATCAATCTATAACAGAAACTTAATAGGTCTAGAAGAAAATGTTGCTAAAAATTTTTTAAAAAAAAATGATTTTTTGAAAGATGTCTTTCCTTTTGATAATCTAGATTCTTTTGTTAAGAGTTTAAAAAAACCAAGAAAAATTTTGATTTTGATACCCTCTGGAAACCCAATTGATGAAATGATTAAGTCTTTATTGAATTATTTATCAAAAGATGATATAATAATTGATGGAGGAAATTCTTATTATAAAGATACTCAAAGAAGAGAGGTCTTTTTAAAAAGAAAAAAAATAAATTTTCTTGGAATAGGTATTTCAGGTGGTACTATGGGGGCAAGAAAAGGACCTTCTATAATGATTGGTGGATCAGAAGTAATTTATAATAAAGTTAAAAGAGATTTAAAAAAGATATCTGCAGTTAACCATTTAAATAAATATTGTTGTGATAGAGTTGGACCTTCATCATCTGGGCATTATGTCAAAATGATTCATAATGGTATTGAATATGTTGAAATGCAATTAATTGCTGAATGTTATGACTTTATGAAGACGGAGATGAATTTTGACAATTATAAAATTTCTGAAGTTTTTAATAAATGGCTAAATACAAGCTCAAATAGTTATCTATTAAATATTTCATCAGAAATATTAAAATATAAAGAAAAAGGTTCTTTTATTATTGATGACATTATAGATAAATCAGAGAATAAAGGTACTGGAGTTTGGGCTGCAATTTCAGGGATTGAACTTGGTGTGCCAAACACATTAATGACCCTTGCTTTAAATTCAAGGTATATATCATTCCAAAAAGAAAACAGAGTTAAAAACTTTAAGCTTAGAAAGAAAAGAAAATATAAAGTAAAAATTTCAACTAATGATTTAAAATTAGTTTATGATTTTTCAAGAATTATTAATTTTTATCAAGGGTTCAATGTTTTGGAAGCAGCAAGTAAAAAATATAATTGGCAGTTTAATTTGTCTAACATTAGCTCACTATGGTCTAATGGCTCTATCTTGAAATCAGATTTAATGTTTTTATTAGAAAAAATATTAAAAGATCAAACGGATATATTAAATAGTAGTATAATTTATAAAAATTTTATCTCAGAATTTGATACAATAAAAAACATAATTACAACAAGTCAAAAAGGCAATACTCCATTATTGCTGATTTCAAATTCTATAACATTTTTTGAGTTAATTACTCAAAAAGTTGGAACTGGAAATTTAATTCAGGCACAAAGAGATTATTTTGGATCTCATGGGGTTAATTTAAAGGACAGTAATAGATTATTTAAATATAATTGGAATGATGACTAGGATACATCTCCTTTAGAAATCGAAACCATAGAATCAATAAACTTATCTAATTCAGAAGTGTTTGTAAAAATATTAGGACTAATTCTACATCCTTTAACATTAGCGTAATCAATAGCTACAGTAAATATTTTAAATTTTTCCATAAGAATTTGAGCAAGTTTTTCAGGCGCTAAATTTTTCACTCCTATATTTCCAATTCCGCAACTTCTATGTTCTTCAAAAGGAGTGTTAATAATAATGTTTTTAACATTTTTAAGTCTATTAACCCAATAATTCTTAATGTATCTTAATCGTTTTTCTTTTCTTTGAATTCCAATCCATTCTAAATAATCAATACTGTTATTAATTGCCAGATCTGTATGAACGGGATGGGTTCCGATATGATTTAATCTTTTAATATCATTAGGGTTTTTATTAGAGTCTCCAAGTAAAGGCCATATTTTTGAAATTTTACTTTTTTTAACGTGTAGTAATCCAGCTCCTAAAGGAGTAGCAAGCCATTTATGAAGACTTGAACCATAATAATCACAATTAAAGTCAGAAATTTTAAAATTAAAATGTCCAATGCAATGAGCTCCATCAACCATTACATCAACACCATAACTGTGAGCCATTTCACATATTTTTTTTACAGGTAATATTTGACCAGTAATATTTATCATATGACATACCATAATTAATTTGGTTTTCGATGTGATTTTTGATTCGTATATTTTAACAATTTCTTCATCAGATTTAGGATGGTTAGGAATGGATACAATTTTATTAATTACACCGTATCTTGAACTAATTTGTTCAAACATTGATATCATAGCACCATAGTCTTGTTTTGCGTATATAGCTTCATCGTCTTTTTTCCATGGAAACCCTCCAATAATAAGATCTAATGACTCTGTAGTATTTCTAGTTATGCATAATTCATCTTTATTTGATCCAAAAACCGATCCTAATCTTTTTGTGATTTCATCTTTGTTTTTAATTAGATTATTTCTCATATAATAAGATCCTTCATAATTAACCATTTTTACATGTTTAATGAAGTTTTCTAGAATAGGCTTTGGAATTATATTATAATACCCACTTTCGAGATTAATATAATCAGGTTTTAATTTATAATGAGATCTAATTTCTTTCCATAATTTTTTATCACTTAATTCTTTTGGGAGAGACTCGTTTAAGCTAAGATGATTAATAGCTTCCGTAGGAATAATAAATGGCGCAATACTATAGTTTCCAATGGTTTTTAAAAAGGATCTTTTATTCATTTATGAAATTTAAAAGATTACTCTAATAAAAGTAATAAAATTAAATTTTAAGATAGTTTAAAATCAATTTTAAGATTTGTTTTATATTCGATAAAAATAACAGATTTGAATTTTTTTAGGTTTAGGATAAATTTAGTTTTATTTTCTTTAGCTATTATCCAATTACATTCGCAAACCAACAATAGTCTTGAATTGATCAATGATGGACCTTATATTCTTATAAAAAAGAAAAAATTAGTTGAAAAGAAAATTGTTAATGGAAAGGTTTTTTCTAGAAATCTTTCTTTGGAAACATTTAAAACAGAATATGTTCCTGAAAAATCTTATTATAATAATGTTTCTAAAATAGTTTCTCTAAGTGATATCCATGGTCAATATGATTTAGCTATTCGCCTTTTAAAGAATAATAAAATAATAGATGAGGATCTTAATTGGAATTTTGGAAATGGTCATATGGTTATTGTTGGTGATATTTTTGATCGTGGCGATAAAGTGACAGAATTCCTTTGGTTTATATATTATTTAGAACAACAAGCTGAAAAAGTTGGAGGAAAAGTACATTATTTACTTGGAAATCATGAATATATGGTTTTAGAAAATGATTTAAGGTACTTACATAAAAAGTATGAAAAAACTTCAGAACTATTAGGAAGATCAATTACTGATTTATTTAATAAAAATACCGTTTTAGGTAGGTGGTTAAGGTCAAAATCTACAATAGTTAAAATCGATAATAAAATTTTTGTTCATGGCGGACTTTCAAAAAAGTTCATTTTTGATGAGGATTTTGATATTGATAAATCAAATAATTTTTTAAGAGAATTTCTTGAAGCT
>CAYUZY010000130.1:0-4095 GCA_964448645.1 uncultured Flavobacteriaceae bacterium | reverse complement strand
AATTATTTATTTAATGTTTTTAAAACTATCAAAAATTTATTGGTAAATAAAATAATTATTATAAAAAGGTAATACTTGAAATAATTGTTAATTTTGAAATCAAAAATTTATGGAACACAAATCAGAGAATATTGCACCTGTTTTTATAGATGGTAAATGGGAAAAAATTAAAACAGAGGAGTTTAATAGAGTTTATAATCCTGCATCAGAAGAAGTTATTTCAATGACTCCTATTTGTGGTAAAAAAGAGGTTGAAAGAGCAGTTGAATCTTCATTAAAAGCTTTTAAAATTTGGTCAAAATTTTCTTATGTAAAAAGAGCTGAGATTCTATTTAACTATCGAGAACTTATAAAAACTAATAAGGAAAAAATAGCAAAAATAATTTCTCTTGAAAACGGAAAAACTTTACCCGAAGCTAGAGGTGATATTCAAAGAGGTTTTGAAGTAGTTGATTTTGCTTGTGGAATTCTTCATTTGGCAAAAGGAGAGAGTCTTTCAGAAATAGCTCCCAATATCGACTCCAGAACAAATCTTGAACCGTTAGGAGTTTGTGCTGGAATAAGTCCTTTTAATTTTCCTGCAATGGTTCCAATGTGGATGTTTCCTATTGCTATTGCATGTGGGAATTCTTTTATTTTAAAACCAAGTGAAAAGGTTCCATTAACTGCAATTAAACTTGCTGAATTATTTCAAGAAGCTGGATTGCCTGATGGGGTATTAAATATTATTCATGGAGGAAAAGAGGTTGTAGATTCTTTGTGCATCCATCCAAAGATTTCTGCTATAAGTTTTGTTGGGTCATCTCATATAGCAAAACATGTTTATACTTTGGGAGCAAAGCATGGAAAGAGAGTCCAAGCAGGAGGAGCAGCAAAAAATGCGCTAGTAGTAATGCCTGATGCTGAACCAAAATCAACAATGAATTCAATTATGAGCTCCGCGTTTGGATGTGCCGGACAAAGATGCATGGCAGGATCTTTATTAGTTGGAGTTGGAAAAAATATTGATTCTTTAAAACAAACCCTAATTGATAGAAGTAATAAATTAGTTGTTGGAGACCCTATAAAAAATAACACTACAGAAATGGGTCCAGTTATAGATGGAAATTCAAAAGAAAGAATATTTAATATTATAGATGGATTAGGTGGAACAGGTGCTAAAGTTATAAGAGACGGTAGAGAAATTAAAAATAAAGAAGGTTTTTTTGTTGGTCCTACCCTAGTTGATAATGTTGATTCTAATCAGCCTATTTTTAGTCAAGAAATTTTTGGACCAGTACTTTCAATTTTAAATCCCAAAGACATTGAGGAAACAGTTGAGGTCTTAAATAAATTAAACTATGGGAATGGCGCTACTCTTTTTACTAGTAGTGGAAATACTGCAAGATTCTTTTCAGAAAACATTAAATGTGGAATGGTGGGAATAAATGTTGGTGTTCCAGCACCTATGTCTATATATCCCTTTACTGGATGGAATGATTCTTTTTATGGAGATCTTCATATGCAAGGAAAAGAAGGAGTCCAGTTTTATACTAGACAGAAAGTTATTTTATCTCGATGGGATAATCTTTATGAATATAAATCGGGTTGGTAAGACTCAAATTTCACAAAAATATAAGTCGAAATTCAGTTTAAAATAATTATTAAGTATTGCTAATAACTGTTTTAATAACTCAATTTCTTTTTTTTTTTTTTAAGCTTGAATATTTAGTAATTTAGATCAGCACTAATTAAGTAGTTATAAGATGGCCATTTTAAATTATTTCTACATTTTTTTCACAGTATTATTAAATCAACCAGATCAATGGACGCCTTATTATGAAAATAATAATTTTATAATTTCATATAGATTACAAAGGTGTAATGATATTAAAAATGGTTTTGACTTCAGTTATTATTTTATAAAAGCAACTAATAAAACAGAAAAAACAATAGTTGTAGATTTTGTTTTAAGAGATCCTATAAGTACTAGTCAAAGAGAAGAGGATAAAGTGATTGTTCTTTTAGAGAAAAAAGAATCAAAGGAAGGATCTTGTAATGCAAATAATGGCTTAAAATTATTTTATTCTAATAATATGAGTCGTAAAAAGACAATTCCTCAAGAATTTAAATTATCAAGTATAAGTTTTGTTGAAATTAAGTAGGTTAGTATTTCTTTTTTTATTTTTTGCAAAATTTTCTTTTGCACAAACTCTTACTGTTACAGCAACTTTTTCTTCAGCAACTTGTAGTGGAACTTTAGTAACTTTTGATTTAGAGTATATACCTACAGCAGCAGTTGCAACAACTTTTGATTTTAATGATGGGCAGTTACCAGATGGTTGGGAGTCTTCTCCATATATAGTTGGCACTCCTTGTACATCTGACACGGCTCCTCCATGGGGAAGTGGCGATAGCCCTGATAACACAAATTATTTTTGGGCTACTTTAACTTCTAGTGATACAGCAATTATAAATGATAATATTAATAGCAGTTGTTGTATTGGACGGGAAAAAAGATTTGTTGAGACAAATGCCGTAAATGTTCTTAATGGAGGTGTTGTAGAGTTTTATATAAGATATGGGAATGATGACCCTCTTAATGGTTGTGAAGATCCTGATATTGAAGATGAAGAAGTTTATTTACAATTTCAAAAAAATGGTGGGAACTGGGTAACAATGTATGATAGTTGGGATACTATAAGTTGTTGGCCGCAGGCTTCTAGATCTGCAACATGTTATAATCTAAGAGTTGGAGGAGGAGCACCATATTATGAATGGACTAAATATGATATAGCTATTCCTGAAGGAGCAAAAAGTACATCAACAAAGTTTAGATGGATTCAACCAAATAATTCAGATCCTCAAGGTGATTGGGATAACTGGGGTTTAGAGGACGTTATAGTTACTAGGCTTCCAGCAGCTTCATCTTCTTGGACTCTTGATTTTGGAGATGGAGAAATTAGAAAAATAGGTAAACAAACAGAGTTTGATTGGCAAGGTTTTGGAGGGTCAGGAACAGGGATATTAAACATAAATGGAGTAGAGTTTTCTACTGGAAATGTAATCAATCCTGGAATAGCAAGACAAGTTTTAACGGATTTAATAAATGCTTCAACAGACATTAGAATTAATGGAAAAGTAACAGCAAGCGCTGGTATAGGAGGTAAAATGACAGTAACAGGTTTAAATTCCGAAGCATTTACCTATTCTGCAGAAGCACTAGGGTTTGGAGATTTTGTTATAATAAACGAAGAAAATCCTCCAATATCAGCAACATTGAGTTTAACTTTTCTTTACCCACCATCTAATCAAGCTTATTCAAGAACAATATCCTTAACAACGATTTTATCTGATGGAGATACTGTTTCAATTTCTCCTACTATTTTAGTCCCTGCTACTGATACAACTCCTCCAATAGCTTCTGCACCTGTTAGTATTACAGCTGATACAGATCCTGGAGATTGTTTTGCAACTATAACAGATATAGGCTCTCCCACTTTTAGTGATAATTGTTTAATAGGCACTGTTACAAATGACAAACCTGCAAATAATCAATATTCAAGGGGAGTAACAAGTATTACGTGGATTATTACAGATCATGTTTCAAATATTACAACGGTTACTCAAACAATTATAGTAATAGATAATGAATTTCCTAGTTTAACGATTCCAGGTGATGTAAATTCTACTGATTGTAGTTTAGCTCTTTTAGCTGCTAATACAGCTGATAATTGCGCCCCTGCTCCAACAATTTCAAAAAATATTCCTGACGGGTATATCTTCCCTTCAGGTCAAACAGCAGTTATTTGGCAAGCAGAGGACTCCTCTAGTAACATTACATCAAAAACACAATTAATAACTATTACAGATAACACTCCTCCAACGGCAACTGTAACTCCTATTACTCTTGAAACTGATGTTGGTGAATGTTATAAAACTGTTAATCGAAACATTTTATTAAAATATGCAGCAGATCCTACAGATAATTGTCAATCATCTATAAATATAAATGACAATATACCGGCTCAACTTAATATTGGGATACATTCGGTAACTTATGTTTTTACAGATGATGCAGGAAACCAAACGACCTTAGTTCAGTCAGTTACGATT
>CAYUZY010000129.1:0-4177 GCA_964448645.1 uncultured Flavobacteriaceae bacterium | reverse complement strand
CCAAGCTCACGGGGATCCATATTTTCATTATGTAAGCATTAAAGAAATTAAAAATTATGTATCTAATTTGTCATGTACTGTAACTGCAGTTTCAATTACAAATAATGTATATAATATTGACGCTGGAGAGGATTATAATATTCCAAAGGGAACAGCTTATGAGTTGTCACCTATTGTTAATGAACCGATTCCAGATCAAATTAATTTTAATTGGGAACAGTTGGATAGCGGTCAAATAGGTTCTTCAAATTTTGGTCCAATAAATGTAGTAGGTCCAATAGCAAGATCAATTTTACCATCAACAAAAAAAACAAGATATATTCCAAATATTGAAAGAATAATTTCTGGAAATTTAACTCAGACTAATCCTTCCAGAGGAAGTGCTTGGGAAACAGTAACTGATGTTGGTAGAGTTTTAAATTGGGGTATAACTTTAAGAGATTTAAGAGACCCAAATCAGGGGCTTATTTCACAAGATAATATGAAAATAAATGTAAGCTCAAATTCAGGACCTTTTCTTATTAGTTCTCAAAATTCTTCTAATATTATTTGGGAAGCTGGGTCAAAAAAGATTATAACTTGGAATGTTGCAAACACAGATAAAAGCCCTATAGAAACTGAAACTGTAACGATTTTTTTATCTGAAGATGGAGGGTATACTTACCCCATTAAGTTGATTGAAAAAACTCCTAATGACGGAGAAGAAGAAATAATTGTTCCTAGTTCAATTTCTTCAAAAAATTGTAGAATAAAAATTAAAGCTGATAATTCTATTTATTTTGCTATTAACAGAAATGACTTTGAGGTTAAACAACTCCCTTTTGTAATTAATTATGATAATAATAATATTGAGGTTTGTTCCAAAAATGAAGTAACTATCGATTTTAAATTAAATAGATTTTTAAATTTTGAAAAATGAATTAACCTTAGTATCGAAGGTCCTTTAGAATTATTGAACTCATCATTTTCTAAAGAAGTTTTTCTTATTGAAGATTTTGAAGGAGAAATAGTTTTATCTGGATTAACTAATTTATCTCCTGGTATATATGAATATAATATTATTGCTGAATCGGATAATATCTCTTATTCTTATTCTTTTAAAATAAATTACCAAAATGAAATATTAGATTTACCAAATTTACTTAGCCCAGATAATAATAGTGAAAAATTAAACTTGTTTCCTGAATTAATATGGGAAAAAAATGATAATGTTGATCAGTATAGACTTCAAGTATCTAAAAATGATGATTTTGTAAATCTTGAATTAGATGAAATTTTATTTCAAAATAGTTATCAATTGTCTGATTTAAAAAGTGATCAGGTTTATTATTGGAGGGTTCAGCCTATTAATGTATGTGGTATAGGAGGTTTTTCTAATTATAATTTTTTTAAAACAGACAAAACTTCATGCATTGATTATTCTTCTTCTGATCTACCTATAGATTTAAATGATGCAAATTCTAATTCAAAAGGAATAACTGAAGCTGAAGTATCAATTCCATATGATGTGCCAATTGTAGATTTAAATATATTGGTAAATATTAATCATTCTTGGTTAGAGGATTTGACTCTTTATCTTGAGTCTCCTGATGGAGTTAAAATTATATTGAGTAAACAAATAGGAGGTTCTGGCAATAATTATTCGGAGACTCTTTTTGATCAGGATTCTAATAATAATATTTTTAATGCATTACCTCCTTTTTCAGGTTCATATAAACCTGTTCAGAGTCTAGAGACATTTTATAATAAAAGTGCTTTTGGTAAATGGAAGTTAATTGTAGAAGACAGTTTTCAAGAGGACACAGGTTCAATTGATAGTTTTTCGATTGAAATGTGTCTTCTAGGAACACCATTGCCAAATAGTGATGAAGATTCAATAGTAGATGAACAAGATAATTGTCCTAGCATATCTAATCAGGATCAAACAGATTCAGATGGAAATGGCATAGGAGATGCTTGCGATATTTTTTCTGAACAAAACATTTTACTTTCAAAGAGTAATTCAACTTGCAAATTAAAAAATAATGGAAAAATTCAAATAGAAGTTGTAGCTGATTATGAGTATAATATTATAATAAATTCTGACAATGGGTTTTATAAAGATTTGAATTTTGATTTATCAGGATTAATTATTGAAAATTTGTCTCCTGGTAAATATTCAATTTGCATTACAAGTAATTCGTTTTCTAATTATAAGTATTGTTATGAAACAACAATTAATGAACCTGAATTAAATGTCCAATCATTTTTAAATGTAAATGATAGAATTTTAAATTTAAATTTATCTGGCTCCAATAATTATATTGTTTATATAAATGATAATGTTTTTTATTATAAAAATTCTGGGAATTACAAATTAAATCTTTCAAAAAAAATAAACTATTTAAAGGTTGAAACAGAAAATCAATGTCAAAATTTTTATGAAGATTGGATTTCTCTTGAAAATATTGTAAAGATTTTTCCTAATCCTGTAAAAAATAAAACAACTGTTTTATTACCCAAAAATGATTATTTCAATCTTTCCTTGTTTGATGCTACAGGGAATTTGTTATGGGAGAATTGTTCACCTGAAATAAATAATGATTTGTCAGTTGAAATAGACATGAATGGTTTTATTCCTGGATTATATATTTTGGAAGCAAAAAGTCAAGAATTATCACAAACTTTTAAAATCATTAAGGAATGAAAAGATTTAGTCTTTTAATTATTTTTATTTTATTTCAATGTTCAAAAGATAAAATTTTGGAACCAGATTCAGTTTTTCTTATTTCTCCAACCAATCAAGACAAATGTAGTAGTTCAACTATATTAAATGAAAGTAAAAGTCAAGTTGATTTTAGCTGGTCAGAGTCATTAAATACAGATCAGTACGAGATTATTGTTGAAAATCAATCAAATAATTTGCAGATAAAAAAAACATCTTTAAAAAATAATATTTCTCTTATTTTAGAAAGGGGAATTAATTATTCATGGTGGGTTATTTCAAGATCAAATAAATCATCAATTACTGCAAAAAGTTTAACCTGGCAATTTTATTTAGAGGGTCCATCAATTTTAGAACATATTCCTTTTTCAGCAGTTTTATTAACCCCAGAAAATCAAGAAGAAATAAATCTTAATGATCAAAATAGATATATTTTAAAATGGAGAGGAAATGATCTTGATGATGATATAGATTATTACAGTCTCTATCTAGGAAACTCTATTGATGAGGTTAATATTATTGAAAATAATATTAAAAATCAACAGGTAGAGTTAGAATTGTTAAAACAAAAAACATATTATTGGAAAATTTTGACAATTGATTTAAAAGGAAATAATTCATCATCACAGATATATAGTTTTTATACTAAATAAAAATCTAGTTAAACTTATTCATTGTATTTTGAGGTCCCTGAAAAACAAATGATAAAATTATTTCACAACTTTTACTAAAAAGGTTTTCAAGAGTTTTTTTTTCATCATCATTCCATTTGTTTAAAACAAAATCAACTTTGTTTTTAGGTTTTTCTCCATTACCTATTCCAAATCTTAATCTAGAATAATTTTGAGCACCTAATTTTTCTTCTATATTTTTTAATCCATTGTGCCCCCCTGAGCTTCCTTTTGATTTAATTCTTAAGTTGCCAAATGGCAGATTAAGGTCGTCCGTAATTATCAGTACATTTTCAATAGGAATTTTTTCTTTATTCATCCAATATTTCACAGACTTTCCACTTAAATTCATATAAGTATTTGGTTTAATAAGTATAATTTTTTTTCCTTTTTTTTGAAGAATTGTTTTTTCTGCTAATTTGAATGTTTCAAAAGATAAATTTTCTTTAATGGATAAATAATTTAGTATTTCAAAACCTATATTATGCCTAGTCATTATATATTCAGAACCAATATTTCCAAGACCAACAATTAGAAACTTTTTAGAATTTGGTAAATAAGCACTTTTAAAATTAAAAATTTTATGAAAAAATGACATAATGTTATCAAGTTAAAAAAAAGCATACATATGTATGCTTTTTTTATAATTAAAGAATTATTTTTTAACTTTCTTTATTGTCTCCTTTAGATTTTTCATTTGAATCATCTTTCTTTCCGTCATCTTTCTTTCCGTCATCTTTCTTTCCGTCATCTTTCTTTCCGTCATCTTTCTTTCCGTCATCTTTCTTTCCGTCATCTTTCT
>CAYUZY010000128.1:0-4306 GCA_964448645.1 uncultured Flavobacteriaceae bacterium | reverse complement strand
CGAGTTTAATAAGAGGATTAAAAACAAAGAATGGAAACAAGTCATTATCTAGAAAATTACATATAACTCCAAATCAAATAATATGGAGTTTGAAAAATGAAATGGCAATAAAACTTGAGGATATATTAGCTAGAAGAACTAGATGTTTATTTTTAGATACTAAAGAAACAATTAAAATTGCTCCTAAAGTTCTTCAGTTAATGAAAGTATTTTTAAAAAAAGATAATGATTGGGGAAAAAAAGAATTTTCTAACTTTATGGAAATTTCCAAAAATTATATTTTATGACAATGCAACCTTACTTAGCTGAATTCATTGGAACATCAATCTTATTATTGCTTGGCGCTGGTGTTGTAGCAAATGTTAGTTTAAAAAAAACAAATGCTGAAAATCAAGATTCTTGGATCTTAATTACTAGCGCATGGGGATTTGCTGTTTTTGTTGCTGTATTTATCTCAACTCAATATAGTGGTGCTCATCTAAATCCTGCGGTTACAATTGGGCTTGCAGTAGCAAAAAAATTCTCATGGTCATTAGTTCCTCAATACCTAATTGCTCAATTACTAGGAGCGATGTTTGGTAGTTGGTTAGCTTATTTAACCTATATTGATCATTATAGGCAAACTAAAGATGAAGATGCTGTTAGATCAACATTTTGTACAGGACCTGCTATAAAAAACTTAAAAAACAATCTTTTTAGTGAGGTTATTGGAACTTTTGTCTTAGTTTTTGGCGTTTTATTTATTGTAGGTCCTAACATCCAAATTGACAATCATAATATTCAAAATTTTGGATTAGGATCTGTTGACGCTCTTCCGGTAGGAATTCTAGTTTGGGTTATAGGGCTTGCATTAGGAGGGACAACTGGTTATGCAATCAACCCTGCAAGAGATTTAGGCCCTAGAATAGTTCATCAATTAATTCCTAGAAAAAACAAAAAAACAGAATGGGATTATAGTTGGATTCCTGTAATTGGCCCATCAATAGGAGGAATAATAGCTGGTTTAATTTATCTTTTAATATTAAATTAACCTGTACTGGAAATAAATTGTATAAACTTCTAAAAATCATTTATAAGGCTACACAACTGATCAAGGATCTATAATTAATATAGCTTGCTTTTACAATTGAAACTCACCTTTCATAATTAAAAGCTTGTTAAGTTTATCAAAAAAACCAATACAGGTTATAAAAATATTCATAACTAAATTCAATATGCATTTAAATGAACATCAATAATATTAATTAATTCTAAAACTTTTTCATCATTATAGTCTTTTGATGAAGAATAATTGTTATTGTTTTGTTCTAATTTGGCAGCATATTGAAGTGCACACATTGCAAGAACATCTTGTTTATCACGCACAGCATAATTTTGTTCTAATTTTTTTATAGTAGAGTTAATTTTTGTTGCAGAAGACCTTAATGATGCCTCTTGACTAGCTGATATAGACATTGGATAGACCCTGTCTGCAATAGTAACTTTTATTTTTAATAAATCATCCATTTTATTTTATATCTGTAATTAAATTAATACATGAATCTACTTCTTTAATAATACTATTAATTTTATTCTTAGTTATTAAATTTCCTTCTTTGCTACCAAGTAAATTATTTGTGATTTTTAAAGACTTATTCTCTTCCTTTAATAAAAGTATATCCTTGTCTAATTCCTTTTTAATTGATAATAATTTATTTAATTCATCAGAAAGATTTTTTATATCCAAGTAATTTTGTTTTAACTTATTTATTAACAGAGCAACTTTTTCTTCTAAAACAATTATATTTTGGTTTATTTCAGTCATTTAAGAACAAATTAACTTATTATTTTAAAGTAAATTTAACTATTCAAAATCAAAAACTTAAAAACTAATTATATTGTTTTGAGAAAAATTAACGAATTTTGTTAAAAAATAATTTAAAAAATAGTTTTTTTGAAAAACAAATTTTTAATTTTATTCATATTATTTTTAATTAGTTTTAATTCTATTTGTCAAACTAATTCTTTAAATAGTTCTCCCCCTTTAAATATACCTCTAATTATTTCTGGAACATTTGGTGAATTAAGAGCAAATCATTTTCATGCGGGTTTAGATATAAAAACTAATGGAAAAGAGGGTTACCAAGTTAAAAGTTTTTATGGAGGGTATGTTGATAGAATACGAGTAAAAACAAGCGGATATGGAAAAGCATTATATATAAAACATCCAAATGGTCTTACCTCAGTATACGCTCATTTATCAAAATTTTCATCAAAAATTGAATCCTTTGTTAAATCATATCAATATAAAAAAGAAGTTTTTGAAATTCAATTATTTCCAAAGGATAATGAGATAAAAGTTAAAGCTGGAGAAATAATTGGTTTGTCTGGAAACACCGGGGGGTCTTCTGGACCTCATTTACACTTTGAAGTAAGAGACTCAAAAAATCAAAAAACGATTAATCCTTTAAATTATTTAAACAACATTAAAGATGACAGGAAACCTTCCATTAGATCAATGTATGTTTTTGAAAATAATGGTGATTATCCAGAAACAATATCAAAACATGAGATTAAAAAAATTAATGATAGCGTATATAAGTCAGAAAATATTCTTACTGGTGGTAAAATAAGTTTTGGTTTAAATATGTTCGACAGACAATCTCTTAGTTATAATAGAAATGGAATATATAAAGCTTCAATTTACCAAAATGACTCACTAAAATTTGAATATACTTTTAATGAATTAGATTTTGAAGATTCAGAGTTTATTAATCTGCTAAGAGATTATAAAACTAAAAAAGAGAAAGGAATTACAATTCAAAGAATTATTAAACATCCTGAATCTAAAAAGTCTTTTTTAATAAATAACAACAACAACGGTTTCTTCAATATAAAAAATAATAAAAAATATTTTTTTACTTTAAAAATTTCAGACTATGAAGGAAATAATTCTTTTGTTGAAATAACAATAATTGGAAAGACTATAAAAAATAATTTTTTAAAAGTAAAAGGTAAATTAATAAAAACAGATCAGGATTATTTAATTAAATTTAAGGATAAAGAAATTATGTTCAAGAAAAATACATTATATGAAAATGTTTATTTGAACATTAAAGAAAGTAATGATACTCTCTATATAGATAAAGATATATACCCTTTAAAAAAACCCATAGAAATATCATTCAAAATAAACAATAATGATTCTTTATTAAATCGTCAATCATTTATTTCAAAATTAAATTCAAAAGGAAAACCTATTTATCTTTCCACTCAAAAAAAAGAAAACAAATTTCATTTAAAATCAAATTCATTAGGAGTTTTTTTTATAGCAAAAGACACAATCTCACCTGAGATTAAGCCTATAAATTTCTATAAAGGTCAATGGATTTCTAGATTAAATTATTTAAAACTTAAAATCAAAGATGATTTTTCAGGAATTAAGAATTATAAAGGGTTTTTAAACAATAAATGGATTTTGTTTGAATATGAACCCAAAACCAATATTTTAACTTATAATTTTTCTGATATTAAATTTAAAAACACAAAACATAATCTTAAAATATATCTTGAAGATAATGTAGGAAATAAAAAAGTTTTTAAAACAATGTTTTACAGAAAATATTAATTTATCCTTTAAATTTTTTTAAAACATCAATTACATAATCAACTTCCTTTTTTGTATTATCTCTACAAAACGAAAATCTTATAGAGGGCTTTTCTTTTAATGAATCAGAATGAATACAATTTAAAACATGAGAACCAAGAGAACTGCCCGCTTGACATGCACTCCCTTTTGAGCATGCAATTCCATTTAAATCAAGATGAAATTCAATAAGTTTAGCTTTTTCTCTATCCAAAGGCAATGTAACATTAATTAAAGTATAGGTGCTTAATTCATATGAACCCGAAAGACCATTAATAATTACATCAGGAAAAAGTTCATTAAGCTTTTTAATAAAATATTTTTTTAAATCAAGAATTTTAGTTCGCTCTTTTTCTAAATTATTATAGGACAATTCCATAGCTAATTGCATACCAACAATATTATGAACAGCTTCAGTTCCAGCTCTTAAACCTCTTTCTTGTTCACCTCCATGAATTAATCCTTTTAAACCAGAATTTTTTCTTATAAATGAAAACCCTACCCCTTTTGGTCCATGAAATTTATGAGCTGCAGCAGAAAGAAAATCAATTGAGAGTTCAGTTAAATCTATTTCAAAGTGGCCAATTCCTTGAACTGCATCAGTATGAAAATATGCATTATTCTTTTTACATAAATCACCTTCTTTTTTTATATCTAATATATTTCCAATTTCATTATTAA
>CAYUZY010000127.1:0-4352 GCA_964448645.1 uncultured Flavobacteriaceae bacterium | reverse complement strand
GCTATTAAATCAAAAATAAAATTTTTAACACTTTTTGCTTTTTCTACTGAAAATTGGAAAAGACCAAAAACTGAAATTAATACTTTAATGAAACTTTTAGTTTCTTCTTTAAAAGACGAGTTTGAAGAATTAAACAAAAATAATATTAAGTTAAATACTATAGGAAATATTGATAATCTACCCGATAACGTTCAGAAAGAATTAAATTATGTTCAAAATAAAACTTCAAAAAACAATGGAATGTTATTGACTTTAGCTATAAGTTATGGAGCAAAAGAAGAGATAACCAATGCCTTAAAACTAATCATTAAGAAAGTTAAAAATAATATAATTTCAATTGAAAAAGTTGATCAATCCACTATAAATACTCATCTTTATACTCAAAATTTACCTGATGTAGATTTATTAATTAGATCTAGTGGTGAGCAAAGAGTTAGTAATTTTTTATTGTGGCAAATTGCATATGCTGAATTATATTTCACAAATATTTTTTGGCCTGATTTCGATAAATTAGATTTTTATAAGGCCCTTAACTTTTATAATAAAAGAGAGAGAAGGTTTGGTAAAATTAGTAAACAAATCAATGATTAAAAATTCCATTAAGTTTTATTTTATCTTATTATGCTTTATTAGCTCTTCAAATCTAATAAATGCTCAATTAGATAATTTTATTAAAGGAAAATTATATACTATTGATTCTATTTCTGTAACTGGTCTTCAAAATTTTAGTGATAAAACGGTTATATCATATAGTGGCCTTAGAAAAGGAAAAGAAATAAGATTGCCAGGTGAAGAAACTAGTGGAATATTAAATAAATTATGGAATTTAGATCTATTTAGTGACATTAATTTTTACGTAACAAAAGTTGTTGACGATAAAATTTCAATTGAACTTGCAATTGAAGAACTTCCAACTCTTTCAGAATATAAAATCAATGGAATTAAAAAAAGTAAAACACAAAATATTATTGAAGAAACTGATATAAAAAAAGGGAAAAAACTTTCTGAAAGTTTTCTTACTAATACATCAAATTATATAAAAAATAAATATAAAAAAGAAGGTTTTCTTGACACAAAAGTATCTATTAATACAATAAAAGATTCTATTGATAAAAACACATATAAATTGGTTGTTAATATTGATAAAGGTCCTAGAATAAAAATTAAAAATATTTCCTTTATTGGAAATGATATTTACTCAAATAATAAATTAAAAAGAAAACTTAAAAACACTAAACAAAAAAAATCAATTAGATTCTGGAAAAAATCAAAATATATTACTAAGGAATTTAAAGAAGATAAAGAAAGTCTTATAGATTTTTATAAAGAAAAAGGATATAGAGATGCAAGAATAATATCAGACTCATTAGTTAGAAACAATGATAATTCTGTTTCTCTTAATATTAATGTTGAAGAAGGTAAAAAATATTACTTTGGAGATATAAAATTTATTGGAAATACTGTTTATTTTGACAATCAATTAAATCAAATTTTAGGTATTCAAAAAGGAGATGCGTATAATGGAGTTTTGTTAAAAAAACGAATTGCTGACACGTCTAAACCTGATGGCCAAGACATAACAAATTTATATCAAAATAGTGGTTATTTATTTTCAAATATAAATGCTGTTGAAGTTAGTGCAGTTAAAGATACTATTGATTTTGAAATTAGAATAAATGAAGGTAAAAGAGCTAGTTTTAATAAAATATCTGTAACTGGAAATACTAAAACTAATGACCATGTAATTTTTAGAGAATTGAGAACAAAACCTGGTGAAATTTATAGCAAAGATCAGGTTGTTAGAACTGTGAGAGAATTAGGTCAACTAGGTTTTTTTGATGCTGAAGAAATAAATCCTGATTTTGAAAATGTTGATCCTAACTCAGGTACAGTTGATATAAAATTTGATCTGACAGAAGCTGGAGCTAGTCAAATTGAATTACAAGGTGGTTATGGAGGTGGAGGTTTTATTGGAACTCTTGGTTTAGCATTTAATAATTTTTCAATGAGAAACATTTTAAATAAAAAATCATATAAACCTCTTCCAATGGGAGATGGTCAAAATTTAAGTCTTAGATTACAAGCAAGTCAATTTTATAGCACTTATAGTTTTAGTTTTATTGAACCATGGCTTGGAGGAAGGCAACCGGTACAGTTTTCAACCAATTTATCACACACAATTCAATATAGATATGATTATTTTACTGGAACTGCAGATAAAAGTCAATCTTTCCAAATTAGTGGTTTATCAATTGGTCTAGCTAAAAGGCTAAGGATTCCAGATGATTATTTTCAACTTTCACAAGCTTTATCATTTCAATACTATAATTTAAATAACTATTTTACAGGCCTTTTTACTTTTGGAAATGGTCAAGCTAACAACTTGGCATATACTGTTGCTTTAACTAGAAATAATACTTATACAAATCCAATTTTTCCAACTGGTGGATCTACATTCTCAATTAGTGCAAAATTAACTCCTCCATATTCTATTATTAGTGGAAGAGATTATAATAAATTGGGTGATCTTCCTGAATTTCAAGACAAAAATGGTAACCCTTTAATCGATAAAATTGATCAAGAAAAATTTAAATGGTTAGAATACTATAAAGTTAAATTTAATGGCACCTGGTATACTAAATTAATTGACAAACTGGTTTTAAAAACTCAAGCAGATTTTGGATTTTTAGGAGCTTATAATCAAGATAGAGGAAATATACCATTTGAAAGGTTTTTCTTAGGAGGTGATGGAATGATTAATTATTCAATGGATGGAAGAGAAACTATAGCCTTAAGAGGTTATGAAAATCAATCTTTATCTAGTAGAGATGGATCAATAATTTATAATAAATTTTCTATTGAATTAAGATATCCTATAACTTTAAAACCTACAGCTTCTATATACGCTTTAACCTTTTTAGAGGCTGGAAACGGATATGACTCATTTAGATCTTTTGATCCATTTAATTCAAAAAGGTCAACTGGAGTGGGTGTTAGAATTTTTATGCCAGCATTTGGTTTGTTAGGAATTGATTTTGGTTATGGATTTGATAATGTTAATCCGAACTCAACTGAACCTAATGGTTGGGAAACGCATTTTGTAATAGGGCAAAATTTTTAAAAATATATATCTAATTTTTACGTTATTAAAGTATGTTTTATCGTATTATATTTTTTTTGTGTCTAATTACCTCTGTAAATATTGTTGCTCAAAGAGGTGCGAGAATAGGATATATTGATATGAATATTATATTAAACAATATTGAAGAATATCAAAAATCAACTAAATCATTGGACAAAAACATTCTAATTTGGAAGAAAGAAATTGAATTAAAAAAAATTCAATTAAAAAATTTTCAAAATCAATTAGAAATTGAAAGAGTGCTCCTTACTTCTGAATTAATTAAAGATAAAGAACTAGAAATTGAAGATTTTGCATTAGAATTAATAAATCTTCAAGAAAAAAGGTTTGGCTCTAATGGAGATATGGTAAAACAAAGAATAAAACTACTACAACCTATTCAAGATCAAGTTCTTAATATCATAAAAGAAATAGCAGAAGAAAAAAAATATGATTTTATTTTTGACAGATCTTCAGATGGAACAATGCTATATTCGGTAAAAAATTACGATATTAGCGACCTAGTTATAAAAAGAATAAACAGAAACAAGAAAATTCAAGATAGAAAAGAAAAAATAGAAGCCCTTAAAAGCAAGGGAAATAATTAAATTAAAGATTATGAAAAAATTAATAACACTATTTATAGGCATTGTTTTTACAGTTATGCCTTTAACTGAAATTAATGCTCAATCTAAAGTAGCGCATATAAATACACAAGAGTTAATTAGTGAAATGCCAGAAGTAATTTCTGCTCAAAAAGAACTTAAAAAGCTTGAGGAGCAATATGCAAAAGAATTAGAGTCTTCAGTAAAAGAATTTCAAACTAAAGCTCAAACTTATGCTGGAGATGCACAAAATCAAACAGAATTAATTAATCAACAAAGGCAATCCGAATTAGAAGGAATGCAACAAAGAATTCAAGAATTTAGAGATACTGCAAGTCAAGAATTACAAAAAAGAAGTGCAGAAATGATGAAACCTTTATATGATAAAGCTAGAACAGCAATTGAAAAAGTAGCTTCAGCTCAAGGTTTCAATTATGTTTTGGATTCAAGTAATGGAGGAAGTGTTATAATGGCTAATGGAAAAGATCTAAGTACTGAAGTAAAGAAAGAATTAGGTTTTTAATATAAAGCTTAAAAATTTTATTAAATAAAAAAACTGCTTTATAGCAGTTTTTTTAATTTTACATAATTATGAGTGGTTTTAAAATAATTAGTGAATTTAAAAA
>CAYUZY010000126.1:4082-4386 GCA_964448645.1 uncultured Flavobacteriaceae bacterium | reverse complement strand
TATAAGTAAAAGTATAATTTGAAGCTTTAATTGGGAGAAAATTTAAAATGATTAAAAAAATTTTACTAACTTTATTGTTGATTTTCTTTTATTCGTCCTCTTTTTCTACAACTTTTGTAAATTATAAAACGGAAAACATAGTCATTGAAGAAGGTATTATTTTAGAGAGGAAGATAAAAACATCAGATGGTTCTATAACTCGGCCTGCTGTTAATTTACCCTCTTCTACTACTTCTTTTAACATATCTTCAAGGACTGGTTCATTTATATGAACCTTTGCAGAATTAACTAAATCAATAATTTT
>CAYUZY010000126.1:0-4072 GCA_964448645.1 uncultured Flavobacteriaceae bacterium | reverse complement strand
ATCGAGGGAAATTACTACCCAGCCGTATTAACAAATGGTAAATGGGAACTTTCACCAAAGGGCAAAGCAGCATTAGAAAAAAGAAAAGAAAATATAGATATGGCTACAAGTTCTGGAGGGGGGTGCGGCGGCTGATTAATTAGTCATAGAATTTGTGCATAGTTCTTTTGAAGTTTTATAGGTTAGAGAGCCCATTGAAAAATGTTTTTTATCTTTTGACAATTTCATTGCTTCCTTTGGGCTGGCAACTAGAGTATTTTTAAAAATTTTATTCAATCTTTTGTTGCAAACCAAATCATAATATTTCTTTGAAATCGATGGTTTAAGTTCTATTTCATTATCTTTGTAACCCCAATATGGAGGATAAATTATCAGGATAGGTTTCTTTTTTAATTTTAAAGATAGCTTTTCTAATTCAGAAAGAAAACTTTCAATAGACTTATTCAATTCTGATGTCTTAATATTTAAAAATTGTTTTTTAATGTCTGAGTTTTTGATTGTATGCATTGAAAAGTATTTATTATTAATTAAACCTTTAAGTATAATTAGATCATATAGAATAGGTGTCTTTAAAACTAATTCCATACTTTTTGTTTTTAATGGTATGAAATTTTCAGCATTCCATGTTTCTTGTATCCTAAAAATATCTGCCCCATAATTAAATCCTATTAATATTTCATCAAAATGCATTAATTTATTAATAACTTTTTTATTAATACTATTAATTACCTGATAAGGACCATTATTTGGTGATGCATAAGCAACTATTGAATGCTTTGGAAAAATGTATTCCAAGTCATGTTTTTTATTACCTTCAACGCTAGACCAGTCAATACCCAACAACTGACTTTCACCAAAAGCTATGAGTTTTTTTTCTGTGTTTAATGTAGAAATTATTCTACCAGATTGATCGTCTGTTTTGAATATAACTTTTCCATTTAAAGTGTTGGAACAAATTGTTTTATTTTTCGGTAAAAAGCTATAAAATCCATTATAAGCGTAAGGTATAAAATTATAACAATTGAAACCATAACTATACTCTGATTTTAAGAGCAAAGAAATAAGGCAAAATATAACAATGTTCAAACTTGTAAAATTCAATCCTTTTGCCTCAAAAAAACTTCAACAAGATACAATTTTAAATTTTTCTTTGGCAGAATTTTCTTCTGCTATAGAAATGCTTCAAGCCTCTAAACTTGTTAATGATCCAAAATTATGTGTCGGTTTTATTCAACATAGTTTAGATGAATATAAACATACAAAATATTTCTTAAAACTTTTAAATGAAACTAACTCATTTGAAAAGAAAGAACTTCGTTTCTCTTCAATGCAATGTTATCAAAATGGTTTTCTATATAATAATAAGTATCTTTTTGAAAAAATGTCTCTAAAACAATTTTCAGTTTTTATTGGTGTAAATGAAAAACTAGCTTTAAAATTATTCACAAAATTAAAAAAATTTATTCCATCTTATAGTAAAGATTTAAGAAAAGAATTAAATACTTTGATTGAGGAAGAAAAAGAACATCTTAATAGTCTTAATAGTCAAAAATTTGAAATTAACTACAACGATCTTCTTTCAGATGAGTCAAGACATTCAAACTTAGCATTAAAATTTGCAAAAAAACATTTAAATAATAAAAGCTTTCATTTTGAATTTTGGAAATTTTACGTTCTAAATAAAATAAGGCATTTATTTTTGGGAAATATTTTTTTAAAGAAACAATTATCATTTATAATTACGTTTCTGATGATAATTTTAATATACCCCTTTTATAAAAATCTTTTAATTATTAAAGTTAAAAACGAATTTAGTCTAAATAAAGAGGATGCGAGATTAATTCTATAAACTATGATTATAGGTATTTCAGCTTACTATCACGATAGCTCTGTTGCTTTAATTAAAGATAACGAAATTATTGATTTTATTAAAGAAGAGGAAATTACTAGAGTTAAGGGTGATAACAACTTTCCTTTTAGGTCTCTTTCTTTAATTATTGAAAAATATAAATTAGATAATAGTAATATTAACTCAATAATTTTTTATGAAAAACCTTTTAGAGGTTGGGCGTATATTACTTACGAAACATTTAAAAGACCTATAAAAAACTGGAAAATTATTTTAAATCAGTTTCAAAAATTTTGGACTGGCTCATTAAATTTTAGAAATGATTTGTCCCAAATAATTAAAGTAGATAATGATAAAATATTTTACTGCTCTCATCATGTAAGTCATATATTAAACGCTTTAAAGTATTCTCCTAATAATGATCATTGTTTATGCTTTGTTTTTGATGGAGTGGGAGATGGAGAAACTATTTCTGTTTTTATAAAGAAAGGTGATAATTTAAAAAGAATTTATTTTGAGTATTATCCTAAATCTATTGGACTGTTTTATAGTACTATTACAGATTATTTAGGTTTTAACATTAACGAAGGAGAGTCAAAAGTTATGGCACTTGCTGCGTATGGAAAACCGATTCACTCTGAATTTATGCTTGAGAATATTATTAATTGGGATAATAATAAAATGTATTTTAATTCAAGTTGGTTTGACTTTACAAATAATCCAGAAAGATCTTTTTCAAAAAAATTTGAAGTTTTTTTTGGTTCTCCCCCAAGAAAAAAAGTACTTTCCAAAATTAATTCAAATAATTTTTGCCATTATGCAAACATTGCCGCTTCAGCACAAAAATCTTTAGAAATAATTTCATTAAAAATTATAAAATCATTTTTAGATACAACTAACCTTAAAGATATAGTTGTTTCTGGAGGTGTTGCACTAAATTCTAAAGCCATTTTTGAGGTATCAAAAATAAAAGAAATTAATTCTATAACAGTTCCTCAGAACCCTGGTGACTCAGGTTCATCTATTGGAGCAGCAATTTTTGGACAAATGCTCAAAAATTTTTCCTTTCCTAAGAGGAATCTATTTCCTGGAAAGAATTATAATTCGCACATTAAAAGTGATGTTTTTAAATCTTTGTTTAAGCAGATTTCTAATATGGATGCCTGTATTTTTGATGTTTCAGATTTAATTCTTAATGGAAAAATTATTTGCATTTTTTTAAATGATAGAGAGGTTGGGCCACGAGCATTAGGTTCTCGATCAATAATATGTTCTGGAAAAAATAAATATTTAATTAAAAACCTGAATATCAATTATAAAAATAGAGAACAATTCAGACCTTTGGCTCCTTTAATTAGAGAAGAGATATCAAACAAATATTTTTATATTCCAAAAAAATTAAAACATAATTTATATTGGATGGGGACTTTAGTTAAAGCAAAACAAAAAGCTATAACAGAATACCCTGAGTGCATTCATATTGATAATACTTCAAGGATCCAAATAATAAAAAACAAACACAATTTTTTATATAAGTTATTAGAAAATCTAGAAAAAAATAATTTAAATATTATTATTAATACATCCTTTAATATTGCTGGTGACCCAATTGTTTTTGATTATATAGATTGTTATACTAATATGAAAAGAATGAATTTAAAATATTTAGTCACAGATAAAGGTTTGTTTGAAAGATTATAAAATGAGACAAATTATTTTTATTTTCCTTCAAATAAAAACCAAACTAAGTTTTGCTCAAAGTATAGCAATACTATTTATTACCATAATAGGCCTTTTAGCTTTATTAATAAAAACCTTAACCTTCTTTCTTCCTTTTACATACATCGCTTTCTAACAAACCTAGTTAGCTGGTAAATTTAAAAAATATTATAAATTTATATTTTGTTCGATAAATACTCTAAAAAATTAAGCTAATTGGTTAATAGAAAGAATGAAAAAAGTAAAAACCTAGAGGTAAGAACACTGTTCTCAAATTGTTCTCAAAAAAAAGGTATACTGTCTGGGTACAAGGAACTACTGTCTGGTACTAAAATGTTAGTTTTTAGCCAATTAGACCCATCTAGTGGTCGATTGTACCCAAAAAAAACCGCCCTTTCACGGCGGCAACACGGGTTCGAATCCCGTACGGGATGATGCCACCTCTCAAATCCAAGTATACATTCAAAAACAAGCCCCTGCAGCCTTCCAGCTGTGGGGTCTTTT
>CAYUZY010000125.1:0-4422 GCA_964448645.1 uncultured Flavobacteriaceae bacterium | reverse complement strand
TTCTAGATAGTTATTGGCTTATGATTCATGTGGCTGTTATTGTTGGTAGTTATGGCCCTTTTACACTGGGAATGATTATTGGTATTATTTCTCTTTTATTAATACTATTTATTAATAAAAAGAATAGTTTGAAAATTAAATTAAATATTAAAGAATTAACAATAGTTAATGAAATTTCTATAACAGTTGGATTAATTATGCTTACAATTGGAAATTTTTTAGGTGCAATGTGGGCAAACGAAAGCTGGGGTAGATACTGGGGGTGGGATCCAAAAGAGACATGGGCTTTAATAAGTATTCTTATATATGCTTTTGTTATTCATATGAGATTAATCCCTAGCTTAAGAAGTATGTGGTTATTTAACTTAATGAGTATTATAGCATTTGGAAGTATTATGATGACATTTTTTGGTGTAAATTTTTATTTAGTTGGTTTGCATTCCTATGCAACTGGTGATAAAATAATTACTCCTAATTTTGTTTATTACAGTATATTATTTGTTTTTCTTCTCGGATTATTTTCTTATTTAAAAAAAGATCGAATAAATGCTTAATAATTTTATAATTTTAATAGATGAGACCTATTAAAATTATAAAAAACAGATCTGATATTGGTGCTGGAACGAGAGGTTCAGACATTGGAATTGATGCATTAGAAATTGCGGCAATTAACAGTAATAATGATTTTTTTAATAAATATCTTTTTGATGATGTAAAAACTCATAATGAATCGATATATGATAAAGTTAAATGCACATTTGCAAAGAGAATTGGGTTTGTGTTAGAACAGTGCGAAAGATTGAGAGATAAAGTTTTTAAAAATTTAAACAAAGGTTATTTTCCACTAATACTTTCTGGAGATCATTCCTCATCAATTGGAACTATGGCGGCAATACACAAGCATTTAATGGGTAATGAGTTTGGAGTAATTTGGATAGACGCTCATGCAGATTTACATACACCATTTACAACTCCATCAGGTAATGTTCATGGAATGCCTTTGGCTGCAGCTTTAGGAAATACTAATGCTTTAAACAAAGTAAATGAAGTTGATAATTACACATTATTAAACTGGAATAAATTAACAAAACTTGGATTTTCATACCCTATATTGAAATCTAATAACCTTGTTTATATGGGTTTAAGAGATATAGAATCACAGGAAAAAGAATATATTCTAAAAAATTCCATTAAAAATTTTAATGTTCAAGAAATTAGATTGAAAGGAATAGATAATTTTATAGAAGATATTCTTAAATGTTTTACTTCAGTAAAAAAAATTTATATTTCATTTGATGTTGACTCTCTTGATCCCGATTCTGTTTCTCAAGGCACGGGAACGCCAGTTAATAATGGGTTTGAAATTGTTGAAGTAATTTCAATAATTAAAGCGATAATTAAAACTAATAAGGTTATTGCTTTAGAAGTGTCTGAGATAAATCCACTACTTGATAACAAAGGTAATATGATGGCTGAGAAAACATTTGAAATAATTAAAAATATTTTTAAGAATTAATAATCTTTTAATAAATCAAAACAATACATATAGTGAGCTTTTAGCATATTATTTTTTTGTTTATTATATTTTTTAAAATGTTTTTTTAAATTTTTTATTTCTAAATGGATTAAACCTTTAATTTCTAACTCTAATTCTTTATTTTCTTTTAAATCAATAAGTTTTGTCAATAGATGTTTTTGGATATTCCTTTCTAATACATCAGGTTTAACTCTTTCAATAATTATATTTTTTATTAATGTTTCAATTATTGTATTATTATCCATTCCAAATCCATATATAGTTTTTTGAGATGATAAATTTCTGTTTAATTTTTTTATGTTTAATATATAATTAATAGCAGATTTTTGAATATTTGAATTTCTGTTTAACCCTCCTTTGTAATCTATTTTTGATATAATTTTTTTATCTATAAGCCAATATTGAGACTTCCATAGATTTTCGTTTAAAAATTTTAATGCAATTTTTTGTTTTTCAACATTTACATTTTCAAATTGATAGATTTTGTTTTGGCCTTTATTTAGTTTTGTTTCATTAACTCCTCCAATAATCCTAATTACATGAAAGATATATCTTCTATATACTGACAACATTTCTGAATACAACTCTTTTAAATCATTAAAATTCTGTCCTTTTTTTGTAGTCCAAGTTTCAAGATTCTTAGAAACTATTTTTAAATTATTTAATCCGTAATTACTTGACTTAACGGGGTCGTCTCCTATATTTTCAGTTTGAGAATCAGGGTCAAATCCATTATATCCAAACATATATATTGGATTCAAACTTTTTTCATCAACTATTTTATTAAGTATTTTTATTTCAGAATTAGGTGTTTTATCAGAATAATACCTATACCCCCAATTAATAGAGTAATCGTCGTAAGGTCCTAATTGTCTAATAAATCTGATATTCTTATCTCCAGGTTGAGCAACATAATTATATCTTGCATAATCCATAATTGTTGTTGCTATTCCCATTTTTTGAGTAAACGCTCCTGATCTTAAAGAGTCTACAGGGTATGCTGAACTTGCTTTCATGTTATGAGGAAGTCCTAGAGCATGACCAACTTCATGAGAAATAACTCTTCTCATCATTTCACCAATATCTTCTTCAGGAGTATCTAATGTTCGAGCACTAGGATTAGATGCGCCAGTCTCTAGTAAGTATCTGTTTCTATAAGATTTTAAGTGATTGTGATACCATATAATATCACTTTCTATAATTTCACCTGTTCTTGGATCAGAAACACTTGGCCCTACAGCATTCCTAGTAGTTGAGGCAACATATCTTACTGTTGAAAATCTTATATCTTCTGGACTAAATTCAGGATTTTCTTTTTTACTGGGTGGAACTTTTGCTTTAATTGCATTTTTAAAACCAGCTTTTTCAAAAACCTTATTCCAATCTTCAATACCTTTAATAAAATAAGGTCTCCATTTTTTAGGAGTTGCAGGATCTAAATAATATATGATTGGTTTAATAGGTTCAACGAGTTCTCCATTATTATAAGCTTTTATATCTGATGGTTCAAGCCTCCATCTTCTTATGATTTTATAATCATCAGATTTTAATTTGTCAGAACTATAATTAAAAACTTTTAGTGTAAACCAACCTACTCTATGATCTTCAAACCTAACTTGCATAGGGTTTTCTGGTAATTTAATTATAGAGTGATTTATTTGAAAGGTTAAAGTTTTTGAATTATTATTTTTTTGAGCATTATTTGAACTAAAGGTAAGAGTATGTCTTACTTCAGTATTTTTTGGATAGCTCATAGATGTATTGATAAAACTTCTTTTACTATCAACATTTCCTATTTTATATTTTTTCTTTAACGAAGGCCTTATTATATTAAATCCAGGAGAATCTTGATTAAAATATTTGCTTACATCAATTAAGTACCTCTTTTTTTCAAGATTTTTAATTTCGAACATCCCTAATATTGGCGGGAAATTATTTTGTTCAACACTTAAGCTAATAGGGTCTTCATTTGAAGCATTATTTATATATGATTTTTGAATAATTAAAATGTTTTTTTTGTTTTTTTTAAACTGGATTAAATTTTCACTTGTTTTTGAACCGGCATTTATATAAGCAGAATAATTTTCAGGTAGTTTAACAAATCTAGTGACCATTAGTAAATCAATATTTAATATTGAATCATGGATTTCAAAAAAAAGTTTATTGTCATTAAAAAAAGTAGTAATTAGACCTTTTTGAATTGACATTTCTTTAGTTAAAGAATCTATTGTTTTAGGTTTTTCTTTTTTTGGTTTTTTTTGACTAAAAGAAAAAAGGCTAAAAAGGATAAAAAAAATGAGTAAAGGGTTTTTTAACTTATATAAAAATGTCATATAATTTTGTTTTTAATTTAAGGTATTCTTAAAAATACAGTAAGAAAAAATAATATTCGTAAAAAAAATATATATTTTTTAAAATATTCTCATATAACTTTTAAAATTTAACAATTTTTATTTGTATTATTATTCTATAATTTAATAATTAATCAAATGAAAAAAACACATTTTCTGTTATTTTTTTTAACTGTTTGTCTAAGTCTTAACTTCGCAAACTCTCAAAGAAAATCAAAAGTAAAAAAATCTTATCCTAAAGAAATTGATTTAGGAGCATTTGAATTTAGAAATGTTGGCCCTGCTTTTCTTTCTGGAAGAATTGCTGATATTGCTATTCATCCCTCTAATGATAATATATGGTATGTAGCTGTTGGTTCTGCTGGTGTTTGGAAAACTAAAAATTCAGGCACAACTTGGGATCCAATTTTTGATGAACAAAAATCATATTCTATAGGTTGTATAACTGTAGATTCTTTAAATCCTGAAATTATATGGGTAGGAACTGGGGAGAATGTTGGAGGAAGACATGTAGGTTATGGAGATGGAGTTTAT
>CAYUZY010000124.1:0-4482 GCA_964448645.1 uncultured Flavobacteriaceae bacterium | reverse complement strand
GAGCACTGGTCTCCAAAACCAGGTGTCGGGAGTTCGAGTCTCTCAACCCGTGCAATAAAGAATAAGATTGAAATGCGACTTATTATAAATTACGTTAGGGATTCATTAGAAGAATTGAAAAATAATGTATCATGGACGAATAGATCTGAACTCCAAAGATTGGTTTCTGTTGTTTTAGTTTTTTCAGTTCTATTTTCTTTGGCTATATGGGGAGCAGATACGGTTTTATCTAGGATAGTTAAATTTTACTTTGAACTTATTGGATAGTTATATGAAAATATCAACTAAAAATAAATGGTATGTTATAAGGGCTGTTAGTGGACAGGAATCCAAAATAAAAGATTATATAATGACAGAAATTAAAAGGCTCGGTTTTTCTAATAATGTTGAAGATATAATTGTTCCTACAGAAAAAGTTATACAAATAAGGAACGGAAAAAAAACTAGTAAAGAAAAAGTTTATTTTCCTGGATATATAATGATCAAAGCTAATTTATCAGGAGAAGTTCCACATATAATTAAATCTGTGCCAAACGTTATTGGGTTTTTAGGAGAAACAAAAGGAGGAGATCCAATTCCAATGAGACCAATTGAAGTAAATCGTATGCTTGGTAAAGTAGATGAACTTTCTTTAGAAACTGAAAATATAGCTATACCTTTTAATATTGGAGAAAACGTTAAAGTTATAGATGGACCCTTTAATGGATTTACTGGTTCTATAGAAAATGTTAATGAGGAAAAAAGAAAACTTGAAGTTATGGTAAAAATTTTTGGAAGGAAAACTCCTCTTGAGTTGAGTTATATGCAAGTTGAAAAATTGTAAATTTTATATTAGTGGCAAAAGAAATTAGTAAAATAATAAAAGTTCAAGTTAGAGGTGGAGTTGCAAATCCATCACCACCTTTAGGTCCTGCATTAGGAGCTGCTGGTGTTAATATCATGGAATTTTGTAAGCAATTTAATGGAAGAACTCAGGATAAACAAGGTAAATTGTTACCTGTTAATATTACTGTCTACGGAGATAAGTCATTTGATTTTATAATAAAAACTCCTCCTGCAGCTATTCAATTAATGGAAGCAGCAAAAGTTAAAAAAGGTTCTGGAGAACCTAACAGAAATAAAGTTGCATCTGTTTCATGGGATCAAGTTAAAGTTATTGCAGAGGATAAAATGGTAGATTTAAATGCCTTCACTATAGAATCAGCCATGAAAATGGTAGCAGGTACTGCAAGATCTATGGGTTTTAAAGTTTTAGGGAATACTCCTTTTAAATAAATAGAAATTAAATGAAATTAAGTAAAAATATTAAAACTTCTAAATCTAAAATTAATAAGGATGTTTTTTATTCATTAAAAGAAGCTTCAAATTTAGTTAAAGACATAACTACCACTAATTTTGACTCTTCAATTGATGTAGCGGTAAGGCTGGGTGTTGATCCAAAAAAGTCTAATGAGATGGTAAGAGGTGTTGTGAATCTTCCTCATGGAACTGGAAAAAAATTAAAAGTTCTTGCTCTTGTTACCCCTGATAAAGAAAATGAGGCTAAAGAGGCAGGGGCTGACATGGTTGGATTAGATAATTATTTACAAAAAATAAAGGATGGTTGGACTGATGTAGATGTTATTGTAACTATGCCTAGTATTATGGGAAAATTAGGACCTTTAGGAAAAGTTCTTGGACCCAGAGGGTTAATGCCAAATCCAAAAACAGGGACAGTTACAATGGACATTAAAAAAGCAGTTACAGATGTAAAGGGAGGGAAGATAGATTTTAAGGTTGATAAATCAGGGATTGTTCATGCATGTGTAGGAAAAGTTTCTTTTACTTCTGAAAAAATATTTGATAATGTAGATGAGTTTTTAAAAACAATAGTTAAGTTGAAACCATCAACAACAAAAGGATCATATGTTAAGAGTATATTTTTATCTAGTACAATGAGTCCAAGTATACCTATTGATTTAAAAGAAGTTGCAATTTAAAATAATTTATGACTAAAGAAGAAAAAATATTAGAAATTGAAAACTTAACTACTAGGTTAAAAGATGTTGAAAATCTTTATTTAACGGATATTGCTGGTTTAAATGCAATGGAAACTAGTTCTTTAAGAAGGGCATGTTTTAAAGCTGGAATTAAATTATCAGTTGTAAAAAACACTCTTTTGGAAAGGGCAATGAAAAATTCTGGAAAAGATTTTGGAGAATTAAAAGATCTATTGAAAGGGAATACTTCATTAATGTTTTCAGAATCGGGGAATGGTCCAGCTAAGGTTATCAAGGATTTTAGAAAAAAATCTGATAAACCTATTTTAAAAGGAGCTTTTATTGAAGAGAGTATTTATGTTGGAGATGACCAGATTAATAATCTTGTTTCAATAAGGTCTAAAGAAGAATTAATAGGTGAAATTATTTCGATTCTTCAATCTCCTGCAAAAAATTTGATTTCCGCTTTAAAATCGGGTGGCGGAAAAGTTTCCGGAATTTTAAAAAGTTTATCGGAAAGAAATCCCGAATAGTTGAAATGTATACAAAAATTATATTTAAAATTTAATAAATAAATATTATAAAAATGGCAGATTTAAAAAAATTCGCAGATAATTTAGTCAACTTAACTGTAAAAGAAGTTAATGAGTTGGCTGATATTTTAAAAGAAGAGTATGGAATAGAACCTGCTGCTCCAGCAGTTGCGGTTGCTGGTCCTTCTGTAGGTTCATCAGAGGCTGAATCAGCAGAAGAAAAATCAGAATTTGATGTAGTTTTAAAAGCGGCTGGGGGTTCAAAACTTGCAGTTGTTAAATTAGTTAAAGAATTAACAGGACTTGGCCTTAAAGAAGCTAAAGACCTTGTTGATAATGCTCCAAGCCCTATAAAAGAAGGGGTTTCAAAAGATGAAGCAGATAGCTTAGTGAAATCACTTGAAGAAGCAGGGGCTGAAGTTGAGCTTAAATAACTCAATCATATAGCTATTAATTTTATGGATTGGTTTTTATATTTTTAAAGACCTATCCTTTTTATTGCAATAACCTAATAAACTTTTATAATATTAATTCAATTTAAATGTCAAAAAAACAAAATCAAAGATTAAATTTTTCAGGAGCAAAAAATTCTCCAGAATATCCAGATTTTTTAGATATTCAAATAAAATCATTTCAAGACTTTTTTCAACTTGAAACTAAATCAGATGAGAGAAATATTGAAGGATTATATAATACTTTCAAGGAAAATTTTCCAATTACAGACACAAGAAATCAATTTGTTCTGGAATTTTTGGATTATTTTGTTGATCCACCTAGATATAATATCAAAGAATGTATTGATAGAGGTTTGACATATTCAGTTCCATTAAAAGCCAGGCTTAAATTATTTTGTACTGATCCTGATCATGAAGATTTTGAAACTATTGTTCAGGATGTTTTTTTAGGAACAATACCTTATATGACTCCAAGCGGTACTTTTGTTATAAATGGCGCTGAAAGAATTGTTGTTTCTCAACTTCACAGGTCACCTGGTGTCTTTTTTGGTCAGTCATTTCATGCCAATGGAACAAAGTTATATTCTGCTAGGGTTATTCCTTTTAAGGGCTCTTGGATTGAATTTGCTACCGACATAAATAGTGTTATGTATGCTTATATTGATCGTAAGAAAAAATTACCTGTAACTACTCTTTTTAGAGCAATTGGTTATGAACATGATAAGGATATATTAGAAATATTTGATTTGGCTGAAGAAGTTAAAGTTTCAAAATCTGGTCTAAAAAAAGTTATAGGAAGAAAATTAGCAGCAAGAGTATTAAAAACTTGGCATGAAGATTTTGTAGATGAAGATACTGGAGAAGTAATTTCAATTGAACGTAATGAAATAGTTATAGATAGAGATACAATTTTGGAGAAAGAACATTTAAATGATATTATTGAAACTGAAGTTAAAACTATACTTCTTCATAAAATTGATGCACATTTATCGGATTATGCTATAATTTATAATACTTTACAAAAAGATCCAACAAATTCAGAGAAAGAAGCTGTAGAACATATTTATAGACAACTTAGAAATGCTGAACCACCAGATGAAGATACAGCTAGAGGAATTATTGATAAATTATTTTTTTCTGATCAAAGATATAATTTAGGTGAAGTAGGAAGATATAGAATGAATAAAAAACTTGGTTTAGATGTTGAAATGGATAAACTAGTTTTAACAAAACTGGATATAATAACCATAATTAAATATTTGATTGAGTTAATTAATTCAAAAGCTGAAATTGATGATATAGATCATTTATCTAATAGAAGGGTTAGAACTGTTGGCGAGCAGCTTTCAACACAATTTGGTGTAGGGCTTGCTAGAATGGCTAGAACAATAAGAGAAAGAATGAATGTTAGAGATAATGAAGTGTTTACTCCAATTGACCTTATAAATGCGAAAACTTTATCATCAGTAATTAACACATTTTTTGGAACCAATCAACTTTCTCAATTTATGAATC
>CAYUZY010000123.1:0-4485 GCA_964448645.1 uncultured Flavobacteriaceae bacterium | reverse complement strand
TACGCTTAAAGATTTCAATAGCTCCAGAATGTCTAAATGAATAGATAGTAGTTTATTATAAATTATACTAGTATTAAATTATTGTTTATAGCATTTTATTTATTATGATATAATCATATTATGTTAAAATAATGTATTTATCTATTATTTATTAAATATTAAAATACATCATAAAAAAACCTGATATATTATATATAATACTTTGATCCAATATCGATCCATTATATCGTGATCTAACAATTGCACTTGGATGCAAAGACCTTTTAAATTCTAAAAGTCCACTTTTAATCATTAGTAAATGTCGAACTATTTTTATTCCTCCTGAGGTTGAACCAGCTGAGCCTCCAACAAACATAAGGCCAAAGAAAAAAATTGTCAAAAATGGAGTCCACCCCGCAAAATCACCAGTAACAAGTCCTGTGGTAGTGATTACAGCTACAACTTGAAAAAGTGCATGTCTAATAGAACTTTCTAATTTTCCATAAATTTCAGGATGTTCAAAGCTTGATTTTGTTAAATCAACATTATTAAACAAAATAAAAACAACTAGGATAAACGAAATTAAGACAAAAATAAAATATGTTTTAAACTCTTCATCCCTAAATATTTTTTGAATTCTTCCAGTAAAAGCAAAATAACTTAATACAAAATTTGCACCCGAAATAAACATAAAAAATATAATTATATATTGAATTATTGGATTATAATTCCAATAAGCGATACTAGCATTTTTAGTTGAAAAACCTCCTGTTGCAATTGTACTCATAGAATTATTTATTGCGTCAAAAAAACTCATTCCAGCGAAGTTTAGTAATAAAGTTTCAGTTAAAGTAAATCCAACATATATATACCAAAGTCTTTTAGCAGTATCTGTTATTCTAGGATGCAATTTGTCACTATTTGGACCTGGGGCTTCCGCACTAAAAAGCTGCATACCTCCAACACCTAATAAAGGTAAAATGGCTATTGTCAAAACTATTATACCCATACCACCTATCCAATGAGTAGTACTTCTCCAAAATATTATACTTTTTGGAAGACTTTCAACATCTTTTAAAATCGTTGATCCAGTAGCAGTATACCCTGAAGTAGTTTCAAAAAAAGCGTGAGAAAATTCTGAAATAGTTCCTGTAAACAAATAAGGTAACATTCCTGAAAAAATCATTAATAGCCACCCAAAAGTAACAATTAAATAACCTTCTCTTCTTTGGATCTGCTTTTCATGATTATTAGTACTAAAGATTAAAATTAAACCAACAAGCAAAACAATTCCTCCTGCAGAAAACACTTCTATAGTAACCCCATCTTTAAAAATAAAACTAACTAAGCTAGATAAAAACATAAATCCTCCATTAAAAAGAAGTAAAACTCCCATTAAATAGAAAATTATTTGATAATTAATTCTATTCATTATCTAAGAAAACAAACTTTCGACTTTTTCAACGGCTTCTGGCAAGCAACATACTACTACTCTGTCCTCTGGTAATATAGTATAATCACCAAGAGCTATTATACCTTCTCCTTCTTTGATTACGCCTCCAATTATAGCTGACCTAGGAAAATCTAGATCTTTTATTTTTGAATTGGCTACTTTAGAGGAGTTTTTAACTACAAACTCGAAAATTTCTGCATCTAAATTATTTAATGTAGTTATATCAACAACTTCTCCTCTTCTGATATATCTGAAAATTGTATTTGCCGCCAATAATTTTTTATTTATTAAATTATCAATACCAATAGAGTGTGATAATTTAAAATAATCCATATTTTCAACTAAAGCAATTGTCTTATTTATTTTTTTTGAATTAGCCATTAAGCAAGACATTATATTTGTTTCTGAATTACCTGTTACTGAAATAAAAGCATCCATGGAGTTTAAATTCTCCTCTTCAAGTAATTCTAGATTCCTTCCATCTCCATTAATTACCATAACATCTGGAAGTTTATCGGCAAGTTGAATTGCTTTTTCTTTATTTATTTCTATTAAAGAAACTCTAATTTTCTTTTCATTTAATTTTTTTGCTGTATTAAAAGCTATTTTTCCGCCTCCAAGAATCATCACATTTTTTATTGGAGTTTTAATCTTTCCCGTTAATTTATATATCTCTTCAACTCCCTCCTCTAACGTAATAAAAAAAACATCATCTCCTTCTTCGAAAACTGAATCACCTCTTGGTATAATCGAAAATTGAGTTCCTTTTCTTTGAATTGCAATAGGCATAAAATGAATATCTTGAAAAACAGATGCCGCTTCTTCTACCGTCTTTCCAATAAAAGCTGCCTCAGCTTCTAATGTAGTCCCTATAAGTGTTAATGCACCTCCATCAAATTTATGATTATTAAAAAAAGCCGATTGATCAAGAAGTTGCTGAATTTCATTTGCTGCCAGATCTTCAGGCGAAATTAATTCATCAACACCAATATCTTTAAAACTAACTTCATCTTTGGATAAAATAAATTCTATATTAGAAATTCTTGCAATTGTTTTTTTACAACCTAATTGTTTAGCTAAGGAACAAAGTGTAATATTAAGAGATTCTTGAGATGTTACAGCTATAAAAAGATCTGAGTTTTTAACACCTGCTTCATTCAAAAGAGATAAAGAAAGAGCATTACCATGAATTATTCTTATATCAAGATGATTTTCAGCATATTTTAAACTTTCTCTATTGTTATCAATGAGAACTATCTCTTGAGATTCATAAGAAAGTAATTTCGCTAAATGAAAACCAACCTCTCCAGCTCCCGCAATAATTATTTTCATAATAATTTTACATCAAAACTGAATACAAAGATACAAATATTCATTCTGTCTTTAAAAGAACTGTTTTTCATTTAAATTTTATAGTTAAATCTAAAAATATTTAACAAAAAAAAATGTTAATAGTTAAGAAGATTATTTTTAAACCACATTTATTTTGACTTTTATTAAAAAACACTTTTTATCTATACTAAGTATTATAATAATCTCTGAAAATATTTCAGCACAATATCCAGATGTAAGAGAAAAAGTGACTAATTTGCCAAACTTTGACGATAGAATTATTCATTATGGTTATTATCTTGGTTTTAATAAATACGATTTTAAATTTGAATATGATGATAGCTTCTATTCTAATTTAGGTTCAAAAGATATTGAAACTATTGCCAAATCAGGTTTTAACATAGGCTTAATTGGTGATCTTAGGTTAAACGAATTTTTTAATTTAAGACTTGAGCCTGGTTTATATTACACACAAAGAGATTTAATTTATCCTGCAGAACCACTTTTTAATGATTTATATGATTTTAATGAAAATCAAGATACTAAAAGAAATATTAAATCAACTTATATACACCTTCCTTTAATTTTAAAAATTAATATGAGAAGAATTAACAATTTCAGACCATTTTTATTAACGGGCTTTTCCTTTGATTATAATCTTTCAAGTAATGAAAAAAACAGAGATGACAATCTTACTAATGTTTTTAGAACTACCACTAATAGTTTTAATTATGAATTAGGACTAGGATTCGATTTTTATTTATACTATTTTAAATTTTCACCTTCAATAAGGGGTATCTTTTCCTTTGAAAATGAATTAATTATGGATCAAGATCCTAATAGCCCTTGGACAGGAAAAATACTAAACATGTTTAGTAGAGGAATAGCCATAAATTTAACATTTGAGTAATAGTTTATAAACTATCTAAAAATTTCACTTAATACAATTGCAGTTGCATTAGAAATATTTATGCTATCTGGATAATTCTTTTGACTAAATGAGGGAATTGTAATTCTTTCCTCAACTTGTTCTTGAATTAAATTTGAAATTCCTTTAGATTCATTTCCAAAAAGATATATAGCATTCTTTTTAAGTTTACTTTTATAAATCGATTTACCTTTTAAAAAAGTTCCATAAACTTTTTTTTGTGTTTTAGTAAAAAATGAATTTAAATCTAGGTATAAACAATTAACTCTAGAAATTGAACCCATAGTAGATTGAACTACTTTAGGGTTATAACATTCTACAGAATCTTTACTGCAAATTATTTTATTAATTCCAAACCAATCACAAAGTCTTATTATCGAACCTAAATTTCCAGGGTCCTTTATTGAATCAAGTGCAATAATTGTACTTTCACAATCAATTTGTGTTGTTTTTTTTGGAATTTTAAAAACTCCTAATATAGAACTTGGTGTTTTTAAAAAAGAAATTTTCTTCATTTCATTTTCATTCAATAAAATATGATTGTGATTAATTTTAATTGTTGAATAAAGACTTTCGGTTTGATAATCTGAATCTAAAAGTTCATTTACAACTTTTTCTCCCTCAGCAACAAATAAACCCATTTCAAGTCTATGTTTTTTATAATATAATTTAGAAATTTTCTTTTGTAGATTTTTGCTAAACATAAAATGAGTTATTTTTGATTAATTAAAAATATATTGAAAAATATAATAACAAATTTAATTATTTCAATTATCCCTTTATTAATTTTAAA
>CAYUZY010000122.1:0-4560 GCA_964448645.1 uncultured Flavobacteriaceae bacterium | reverse complement strand
TTCCATTTTTTATATTTTAAGTTTTATATAGTTTCCACCTCGATCAAATCTATCAAATATTCTAAGAAGAATTTGATCATTAGGATTTATTTTGATTGGATTACTATATTTTTTTGATGTTTTATTTGGAATACTTCCATCAGTTGTATATCTAACAATTAAACCTGGAAATTTTGTTCGTACATAAAGACTATCATTTAAAATTATCGCTCCTGGTTTACCTAAGTTAAAGAATAGGCCTCCATAAAGATTTTTCATTGATTTAAAATGTCTTTGGGAGAGAGTATTTGCAAATAAATTCCAGTTTTTATCTATTTCTTTTGATTGCTTTTTTGGATTTTTAATAGAAGTATATGACTCTTTTTTAGCCCATGCTCTTTCAGAAAAGACAGCTAAATTGGGCATAAAAAGAGCGTCAAATATCTTTTCATTAATAATAGTTTCAGACCATAGTTGAGATTGAATTCCTATGAAATTATTTTTGTTTTTTTCATTGATGTAGGTTTTTTCTGACATTTCTTGATTTATAATATCTTCTAAAGTTAGATTTTTATATTCTATACTTTCATCAATTTTATTTATTAAGTCGTTTTTTTCAAGGGCTTGGATATTATTAAAAACATTCAGAGGTTCAGTCCCCCAGGTATCTTTATAATCAACATATCCAGACCAGGAAAGTCCTTTTGATTCAAAATCATAATCTTTGGCCATATCAAAATAAAATGCAGAAGAATTACTCATAACGGCTTCAAAACCCATATTAGTGATTTTATATATCATATCTTCTCTTCCATCACCCCATGTGTTATTCCATACGTAAACTCTAGGGTTAAGTTTTATCATTTCTTCTTTAATAATTGTTTCAGATTGATTTTTTTCAGTTAGTTTCAAAATTATATCATCCCATCCTGCCATTTTTGCTCCATATTTATTAAGTATACCATTAAGCTTATTAAGATTATAATTATATAAATCATTAATATTTTTTAGTTCTTTATTTTTAGAAATGAATTTATCACACATCGGTGATTTTTGCCATGCTCCAAAGGGCACTTCATCAGCTCCAATATTAAATATGTTCATTTTTAAGTTAGCTTCATTATACATTTTTTTTACTTCTTGAACAATTTTTTCAAAAAAAGTATATGCACTTTCTTGACAGATACAAATTATATTATCATCATATTGTTGAGCTGATCTGTATTCACTTTCATCTTTTAGATCATTTAATAAATATTTATTAGCTGAAACTTCATCATTTTTAAGCATATAATTTTTATATCTAGCTTCCATAGATTTTATTGCAGCTCTTGCATGAGATGGAAAACTAATTTGAGGAAAAATATCAATATTTCTTTTTTTAGCATATTTTAGAATTTCAACAAACTCTTCCCGTGTATAATATCCTGAACCACTATTATCAGAAAAAGCACCTGAACCATACATAGGGATTAATTTGTCAGATTCATCTTTTGTAAAACCTCTTTTACTTCCAATTTCAGTTAATTCAGGAATTCCAGGAATTTCAAGTCTCCATCCTTCATCATCTGTTAGTCTAAAGTCTAATTTATTTAACTTAAAGTGAGCCATGTAATCAATAACTTGCTTGACCTTATCTATGCCGTAAAAGTTTCTACTAGCATCTAGTAAGAATCCTCTATATTTAAACCTGGGACTATCTTTAATTGAAATAATTGGTAATTTGTTATTTTCATCTTCTGAAATCAATATCAATTGATGAAGCGATTCAAAAGCATAAAGCACTCCTGAGTAATCACTTGCTCTTATTTCAATAAAATCTTCTTTGATTTTGAGAGAATATTCTTCCTTATTAAAATCGTTATCATATTTTAAAAGAGTATTTGCTTCTTTTTTATTATTAAATTCAATTTTAACTGATGTACTATTTTTAAGCCTCATTGATATCATCGAAGTATCAATCTTAATTTTATTTGTATAATTAATAATTAATTCTTTTGGAATATCTCTATATTTATTTTGAAAAATTAATTCCTTTGGAGTTGGAATTATCCAATTAAGCTGATTATTTGATAAAACAGAAAGACCACTCATTGAATTATATTTGTCTTTTGGTGAATCATGATTGAGTTTATCTAAGTTTTTAGCATTTCTCCAATTAAAAGTTACAGGAAGATTAAATAATTCATCAGTTTCATGATTTCTAATAAATGCTCCAATAGGTCCATAGGGTTTTCTTTTTAGAATTCCTTTTTGCAAAAATGAAAATTTAATTTTTTCATTAGTTTTAATGGAATAATTTTGATCAAAAGTCAGAATATAATATGCTTGACCATTAACATACTTAAATGAAATTCCATTTGGAAGACTTTCTGGAATTATTCCAGCATGCATTTGATTCCAATGTAAAGACCATTTACCTCCTTTCAAAGTTGTATCAGATGTATTTGTGATTTCTAAATTAATCTTCATTTGATCTTTTTCTAGATCAAATTCTTCAATCATGAAAATGAAAGGGTTTTCTTTTTTTAAAGAATTATCATTTTGGCATGAAAAGAATATTAATAAACAAAAAAAAAACTTTAAAAATTTCATAATTATTTATTTTTTAAAAAATTAATTAACTTATGAAAGATAGAAAAACTATTTTTTAAAATATTGTCTTTAGAAAGTTTTCTACAGTATTAATTTAAACAGAAATGGTCTGTAAAAAAGTTTATTTGATATTTTTTTTTCTTGTTTTATCCAAAATAAGTTCACAAGAGATTTCAGGAATTATAATAGATAGTTTAAGTCATCAACCAATATCATTTGCAAATGTAACATCCAATTTCAATAAGAATACTATTACTAATGAAGAGGGGAGATTTAGAATTTTTAAAGATTCTCCTTTTACCAATAAAGACAGTATTTATATTTCATCAATTGGATATAATTCTTTAAGCTTATCAGTAAATTTATCCGATGAATTTAAAATTGTTCTTTCACCAAAAATAATTGAGCTTGAAACTGTTGTGGTAACTAATAGAGAAAAATTAACTGCTGTTGAAATTATAGATAAAGTTAAAGAGAATGTTAAAAATGTTTTTGAGTTTGATTATAAAAACAAAAAAATTTTTAGAAGAAGAATTATAATGTCTGATTTTGACAAAGCCAAGATTGACATCAAAAAATCTTCGATAAAAGAATTTAATCAAATTTTTATGGATAGTATAACTGCAACAATTCCGAAAAAAAATAATTTTTATATCGAAGTGCTTTATGATTTTTTTGGTAATAGAAACCCCGATAATCAAAAGGTAAATGTTTTAAAATCAGCTGAATTAATAAATAAAGACAATGAAATTAGTTTTAAAACAATACAAAGTAAAATTCAACCTATTGTAGATGTAAAAGTTAAACGAGATTCTTATTTTAAATTTAAGTCAGGAATTTTTCCAATTGATATAGAAAGTGAAGGACTTGATTTTATGTCTATTGATTCAACGGATAATTCTCAATTAGAAAAAATTAAAAAAAATAAACTCAATGAGAAAAAGGATTTTAATTTGAATAATAGAAATTATATTAAGGATATATCTAATTCATATATAGATTATAAAAATAAAGAGCTTAAATATGAAGTTTTTAAAAAACCAAGAAAATTTAATTTTAAAGTAGCAGAATTTTCATATTTAGGTTACGAACCAGTTTATATAATAGAATATTATCCAAAATCCTCAAGAGGGAAATATAAAGGAAGGTTATTTATACATGCAGATGATTTTGCACTTATAAGAATTGATTATCAAAATATTGGATTGTTAAGAAATTTTAATTTTTTAGGTGTTTTTTATAGATTAAATAAAAGGTTGGTTAAGCGAATTTTTAAAAAAAACAAGAATAATAAATATGACCTTTATTTTGCAGAAAATTATTATGAAAGTTCTTTTGGACTAGATAGGCCTTTGAAAATTATTGAAAAAAACAAGAATGTAAGGGGTCGAAGAAAACAAAATCAACTTAAAATGCAAATTACTTTTACTGGAAACAATAAAGTTAAAACTGAAGTTATTTTTAATGAAGTTGATTTTTTAAAAGTTAATGACTATAATAAGATAAAAGAAATTGATTCAGAATTACCTGTTAAATTAATAAAATATGATCCAAATTTTTGGAGTGGATATAATATATTGGAACCTCAGCAAATATTAAAAGAATTTAAAGTTGAAAATGTAAACTAAATTATTTTTTAAAAATGTGATTTTAAAAAATTTATTTGATCTCTTAGTCTTGCAGCTTCAATAAAATCTAGTTCTTTAGCAGCTTTTTCCATTTGTTTTTTTGTTATTCTAATTTGTTTATCCAGTTCTTTTTTTGATATATTTTTTAAAAATATTTCTTTTTGATTTAATTTATCAATAAAATTAAAATCATTAATTATTGATTTTTTCGAAAGTGCATTATCTAAAGATTTATCTATTGGTTGTGGGGTAATACCATTTTTTTTGTTAAATAAAATTTGAATTTTTCTTCTACGATATGTTTCATCAATAGTTTTTTTCATACTATTAGTAATTTTATCTGCATACATTATTGCTT
>CAYUZY010000121.1:0-4574 GCA_964448645.1 uncultured Flavobacteriaceae bacterium | reverse complement strand
TTAAAGTAAATGAATTTGATCTTTGTATTCTTGATGTTATGATGCCTTATAAAGATGGATTTACTTTAGCCAAAGAGATTAGAGAAAAAAATGAAAATATCCCTATTTTTTTTCTTACAGCAAGAGCTTTAAAAGAAGATGTATTAAAAGGTTTTAAGATTGGGGCTGATGATTATTTAACAAAGCCATTTGATTCAGAAGTTTTGTTAGCTAAAATCAAAAATATTTTAAACAGAAAAAGTCTCTCTAAATCAATTGAGGAAAATTTTTCAAAATCTGAGTTTGAATTTGGTGAATTTTATTTTAATTCAAAAATAAGAGAACTTAAGCACAAAAATAATCCTCCAATTAAATTATCTCCTAAAGAAAATAAATTGCTTGAATTATTAGTGTTAAATATAAACGATTTATTATCCAGAGATATAGCTTTAAATAAAATTTGGAGAGATGATTCTTATTTTACTTCAAGAAGTATGGATGTATATATAGCAAAACTTAGAAAGTATTTGTCTTTAGACTCTAATATAGAAATAATTAATATTCATGGAGAAGGATTTCGTTTGTTAGTTAAATGATTTAAAGATTTCTTGGATGGAATTTTTTCATTATTTTTTTTAGATGTTTAGTGTCAAGGTGTGTGTATATTTCAGTTGTTATTATATTTTCGTGTCCTAAAAGTTTTTGTATTGTTCTTAAATCAGCTCCATTTTCAATTAAATGTGTAGCAAAAGAATGCCTTAATGTATGAGGGCTAATGTTTTTTTTAATGTTTGATTTAAAAGCTAATTCTTTAATTATTGTAAAAACCATAAATCTAGATAATTGATAACCATTCCTATTAAGGAAAATTGTGTCAGAATGATTTTTTATAATTTTAGATTTAGATCTTTGATCTTCTATATAAATTTTTAAATATTTTTTTGAAAATTTCCCTAATGGAACTAATCTTTGTTTGTTGCCTTTTCCAAAAACTTTAATCAAATTTTCTTTAAAAAAAAGATTTGATAATTTAAGGTTTATTAATTCAGAAACCCTTAAACCACTTGCATACAATGTTTCTATTATAGCTCTATTTCTAATTCCTTGAGGATGATTTAGATCAATATTATTAATAATTTTAATTATTTCATTTAAGCTCAAACTTTCAGGGAGTTTTTTTCCAATTTTTGGAGTTTCAATAAGGTCTGAAGGATTTATTTTGATAAAAGACTCAAATGTTAAATAATCAAAAAAACTTCTTATACCTGAAATTCTTCTTGCTTGAGTTTTAGGATTATTAATTTTAGATTGCTCGTATATGAATTTTTTTATTATATCACTACTACATTTTTTAAGATTATCTGACAATTTGTTTTTTTTAATAAAACTATATAATGATTTCAAATCTGAACTATAACTTTCGATAGAATTTTCTGAAAGTCCTCTTTCAATTTTAAGATACATTTTAAATTTTGAAATAGCTTCTGACCAATTCATAAGAAAAATTTTATTCTAAACTCTTAAAATATTATTTTTGAACAAATATTTTGAATGAAATTAAGCATAATTAATGGACCAAATTTAAATTTGTTAGGAAAGAGAGAGCCTAATCTTTATGGAAATCAATCTTTTGATAGTTTTTTAGATTTTTTAAAAAACAAATATTCTAAAGTTGATTTTGATTATTTTCAATCAAATATAGAAGGAGAAATAATTGATCAAATTCAAAAAGTTGGATTTAGTTATGATGGTATACTTCTTAATGCTGCTGCTTTTACTCATACTTCAATAGGTATAGCTGATGCAATAAAGTCCATAACCACTCCAGTTATAGAAATTCATATTTCAAATACATTTTCTAGAGAAGATTTTAGACATAAATCATATATTTCTCCTGTGTCAAAAGGTTTAATTGTTGGATTTGGTCTTGAAAGTTATAGATTGGCAGTTGAAAGTTTTATAACGGATTATAAATGAATAACCTCTCCATAAGCATCAGCAACTGCTTCCATGACAGCTTCACTCATTGTAGGATGGGGATGAACTGTTTTTAATATTTCATAACCAGTTGTCTCTAATTTTCTTCCTAGAACTGCTTCAGCTATCATATCTGTAACACCTTCTCCAATCATATGACATCCTAACCATTCTCCATATTTTTTATCAAAAATTACTTTTATAAAACCCTCAGAATTTCCACTTGTTTTTGCTTTTCCAGAAGCTGAAAATGGAAATTTTCCTATTAAAATGTCGTAACCATTTTCTTTTGCTTGATTTTCAGTCATTCCAACAGAAGCTATTTCAGGACTACAATATGTGCAACCTGGAATATTATTATAATCTAATTTATGAACATTATGACCTGCAATTTTTTCAACACATAAAATTCCTTCAGCAGACGCTACATGAGCCAGAGCAGGCCCTTTAGTTATGTCACCAATAGCATAATAACCAGGAATATTAGTTTCATAGAAATCATTAACTAAAATTTTATCATTATCAACTGCTATTCCAACATCTTCTATACCTATATTTTCAATATTTGATTTAATTCCTGTTGCTGAAATTATTAAATCAGCTGATAAAACTTCTTCTTTATTCTCAGTTTTAAATTTAGCAGAAACAGTTTTTGCTTTTTTGTCTATTGATATGACTTCAGAATTAGTAAAGATTTTAATGCCATTTTTTTTAAAATTTCTTTCTAATTGTTTTGAAATATCTTCATCCTCAAGAGGAATAATATTTTTTTGATATTCTATAATAGTAACATCCGAACCAATAGAATTATAAAAGTAAGCAAACTCAACTCCAATAGCTCCTGAACCAATAATTATTATTTTTTTTGGTTGCTCTTTTAAACTCATGGCTTTCCTATAGCCAATTATTTTATCTTCATCATGAGGAATGTTTTTTAACTCTCTTGATCTAGCACCAGTGGCAATAATTATATTATCAGCTTCAAAAATGGTTTTCTTTTTTTTATTTTCAACTTCAACTTTTTTTCCATTTAAAACTTTACCATGCCCTTCTATTATATCAATTTTATTTTTTTTCATTAAAAATTTAACTCCATCACTCATTGAATTTGATATGTTTCTACTTCTGTCTATAATTAATTTAAAATCTTTTTCATAACCTTTAATTTTTAAACCATAATCTGAGGCTTTTTTTAAATAATTAAAAACTTGAGCTGATTTCAGCAGTGCTTTAGTAGGGATACACCCCCAATTTAAACATATACCACCAAGATTTTCTTTTTCAATAATGGCAGTTTTAAATCCTAATTGTGAAGCCCTAATAGCAGCAACATAACCACCTGGACCACTACCAACTATAATTAAATTATATTTTTTCATTTATCAAAAATGTTAAAGTTTAAATCAAATTTACAAAATATGAAGATTATTATTTTTCATCATTTGATGTAAAGTCAATGGAACTTGAATTTACACAATATCTTTTCCCTGTTTTTGTAGGGCCATCATTAAAAATGTGTCCTTGATGTCCCCCACATTTAGAACAAATTATTTCGGTTCTATACATACCATGACTATTATCTTCAATATATTTTATTGAACCTTTAATTGATTCATCAAAACTTGGCCAACCACAATTATTGATAAATTTATTTATAGAGTTAAATAATTTTTGGCCACACCCTTTACAAGAATATGTGCCATTTTGAAAGAAATCATTATACTTTCCAGAAAAAGGAGCTTCAGTACCTTTTTTCCTTAAAATTTTATATTCTTCAGAAGTTAATTTTTTTTCCCAATCTTCTTCATTAAAATTAAAGTTCATTTTAATTAATTTATTTTTCTACAAATTTTAGTGCTGCTGAATTAATACAATGTCTCTTTCCTGTAGTTTTTTTTGGCCCATCTTCAAACATATGACCAAGATGACTTCCACATTTGCTGCATTTTAATTCTACTCTAGGGTATCCTATTTTATAATCAACACTATACTCTATGTTTTCATCATTTCCTCTATCAAAAGAGGGCCATCCAGAACCAGAATCATATTTATTTTCAGATTTATATAACTTAACATTGCAAGCTCTACATACATAATGACCTTTTTCATAAAAATTGTCATATTTTCCAGAAAAAGCTGGTTCTGTGTAAGATTTTCTTAAAACATAGTAAGATAGTTTTGGTAGTTCTTTCCTCCATTCATTATCTGATTTTTCAATAATGTATTTATTGGAAATTATATTTTCTTTTTGACCATTTGTTTTACATCCAATTGTTCCAATAAAAATTATTGTGAAAATAATTTTATTCATTTTTTAAGTAAATTTATTAAAAGATAAAATAACATATAAATTTTTATAATTCATCAATATTATTAAATTTGGTATATAATTTTTTTAAATGTTAAAAAGTCCTTTTCCTTTGAAAAAGGGGAGTAAAAAATTAATTAATGCATGGGCTTTTTATGATTGGGCTAATTCAGTTTATCCTCTTGTTATTTCTTCAACTATTTTTCCTATATATTATGCTACTTTATTTGATCATGTTAATACTATTTCTTTTTTCAGTATTGAAATTAAAAATACTGCTGTAATAAGTTTTGTTATAGCTGCAGCGTTT
>CAYUZY010000120.1:155-4622 GCA_964448645.1 uncultured Flavobacteriaceae bacterium | reverse complement strand
AGCTCCTAAAATATTTAATATCTTAACTGGAAATCCAGGAACATCCTGTCTTTTTGAATTTGATTTATAAATACTTACTCCTTTTTCTCCTCTTTTAACAATCAAAACTTCTAAACCTAAAGAAAGTAATTGATTAATAGAATTATCTATATCACCTTTAATTTCTGGAGATGAAATCTGTTGGTTTTTAATCTTAACTTTTGATGAATCATCAAGAGTTGCAGCTAAAATTTCTTCTTCTGTTCCTATAGCTATCTTAACATTAGGAATTATCGCTCTTACCATTAGCCCAAAAGATCTTATATCATTCCATTGGTCTGCTCTAAAATCTAAATCTAATAAAACCTTCACATTATTTTTTTTAGCAGTCTCTGCTGCAAAAAAAGTAGCACTTTTACTAGGTTCAATATTTAAAGCTGTCCCACTTATAAGTAAAATTTTATAATCAAGTATTTGAGCTTTAATAACATCATCAATATCTATATGACTATCTGCCGCATTATCTCTATAAAAAACTAAAGGAAAATTATCAGGTGGTTGAATGCCTAGAACTGCGGCACTAGTTCTAGTTCCATGTTTTGTTGGAATACAACTTGTATTTACTTTTTCTTTATTTAAAAAATTAATTATGAATTCTCCTATTTTATCATTTCCAATAGCAGTTAATAAACTAGTATTTACACCTAATCTTGAACAAGCTACAGCAATATTAAGAGGTGAACCTCCTACAAATGCATCAAATCCTTTAATGTCTATAAATTCAGCCCCAACATTTTGTGAATATAAATCAATGCATGATCTTCCCAGAGTGATTACATCTTTTTTCTTTTCTTCCATTTTATTACAATTTAAAAAAAATTGAGTTTTATTATGATTAATTATTGATTATTCATTGAAGGAGTAACCAATGGTAATCTTTTATCTTTAGTTTTCCAGGAATTATAAATCCATTCGTGATCAGGATCAGTAGTATTTTCAAGACATTGGTCCGTTCCCGCTAAAAAATTTAAATAATAACAATGAAAGCCATGCTCAGCTACAACCGGATGAAATCCTTTTGGAATCATAACAACATCATTATGTTTAGCTCTTATAATCTCATCCAAAGATTTGTCTTTTGTATATACTTGCTGAATAGCATATGCCTCCTTTTTTTGAAATTTATAAAAGTAAGTTTCTTCTTGAATGGGCTCAAGAACATTTCCTTTATTATCTAAAATCCTTTCATCATGTTTATGAGCTGGAAAAGAACTCCAATTTCCAGATGGGGTATATACCTCTCTAACAACAATTCTACTACACCCAAAACCTGGAGGAACCAAATCATTAAATTGACGTGTAGCATTATCTCCACCAAAAATGACAGTAGATGTTTTTTCAGGATTTACAAATTTTAAAGGAAAATCTGAATCGGATTCACACCATCCATATGCTATATCTAAAGTATCACTAGAGGCAATAAGTTCAAAAGAAGTATTTCTAGGAATATATAATGTATGAGCAACTCCTTTAAAGACATCTTTTCTGCCATTTAAAGTTTCAACATTGCCTTTGTTACTTTTAAATATGTAATTTCCGCTCAAAAGAACAATTACCATTTCATTTCCTTCTGTATTAAAATCCCACTTTTCATTAATTCTAAATTCTCTAGCTTCAAAATTCAGATATTTCCAATTTGCAGATTTGGTAGTTATACTCTGATAAATTGAAGAATTATTTTTTGGTTTTATTAATAATGATGAATTATTTTTCATTTTTTTTAACTTTTGCTAATTTGACTTGCCTTACCAAAAGAACCTAAAAGATCAAATAGCCCTAAATTTTTACTATCTTTTGCAAACTAATAAATAAAATGAAAACATTAGTTTCTGTCTTTATTATAATTTGTCTTTTTTCTTGTTCTAAATCAGATTCTGATAACTCAATTTCTGTTCAAAATAGTACTACCTCCTCAGTAGAAACTTTTGATGAATGGTCCCCTGCATTTACTGATCAAACAACTAATTTTACTCAATCTAGAACTGGATCCAAAGATACTAAACAAACAAGAGATATAACTGTTACTTCTCAAGAACAAATAATTGAAGCATCCGAAGAATCAAATAATTTAGATGTCAATGAAGATTCTGATAAATACGATATTACAAGTCAAACAGTAATTACATATACCGCAAGTGAAGACTTAGGGTCTTTTTCATCTCCAAATGATAATTTTACAATAAAATATGATATTGATGTGTTAATTAAAAATGAAGGAACTATAGAAATTGATTATACTTCTTTAACTTCTGGAGAAATAATAATAAATGCTGAACCTTCTTCAGGGTATAATTTTCTTGGTTGGGATGGCCCTTCTATTTCAAGGCCTACCTCTGTTAATCCACTGATCATAAATATTGATTCTGATCAAGATTTAAAAGCTAATTTTTTAAACATCAACGACCCTGACTATAGCGGAATTGGTTTTCATGCAGATCCTATTTATAGTCAAATTGATCCCGACAATTTTTTAAGTTATTTAGATGCTTTTATATTAGATGCTGAAAGAAATGGTGTAGACCTAAGTTATATAAAAGATTTCTGTTACAATATTTCATATAATGAAAATACAACCGTTGCTGCATCAGCTAGCGGATATTGTAAAGAAAAACAAGTTTTATTAAACGTAAACCAAAAATATTGGGAAGATAATCTTCAAATGGTCATGTCTAGACCATATTCAAATCCGCTTTATTCAGAAACTACCATGTTTGGATTTCATTTAATCTGGCATGAACTTGGTCATGATATTTTAAATCTTGCTCACACATGTAACGAAACTCCTAACTTTCTTAATCATCCAAGTGGGTGTGAAGAAAATGTAATTTTTCTTCAATATACAAGTAGCATGTTATGGTTTACTGATAATAATAATCCTGGAACTAGTGAAGAAAACAAAGGATTTCATAAAGCAATTAATAACTATTATAAAAAAGTAAATCAAAAACCTATTGAGTTTGCTCATGGAGATATAGTTCCTTGCCCTCTCCCAGCGTCATATATTTGGACTAGAATTATTGGTGATTGGAAATATATAGCAGATTGGGGAGAAGATACTTATACTTCTGACTGGTGTTTTACTAGAGAAAGAATAAATTCAAATTCTACTTCAGAATATATTGGAGGAGGAAAAAACAATATAAATTATTCAAAAAAACCTCCCATAAATAACCTTTTTATCTGTGAAGGAGTTCCCTTGTATTAATAAATAAGGTATTTAGATTTCAAAATAAAGTAGTTATAATTCAAAAAAATCCAGTTTCAAATGTAAATATCTGAATACTATTAAATAGATTTTATTTACATCTTATTTTCTTTAAAACTTTTTATATTTGCAGACCATTCCTCCTTAGCTCAGTTGGTTAGAGCATCTGACTGTTAATCAGAGGGTCCTTGGTTCGAGCCCAAGAGGGGGAGCAAGCGAAACCGCTACACTACACTTTTAATTTAAGCCCTTCACCATAGTGGAGGGTTTTTTCTTACAATTAAGTTTAATATAAAGTTAATCAAATTTTTGGCACTTATTTGGCACTAATTTTTCTTACATTTAGAATATGAAAAAGCTAATCCCTCTTTTACTGTTTGTTCCGCTTATTTCTTTTGGGCAAATGGATTATTTTGTTTCCGCAAAAGGAGGATTAAATGTTCGTGAGGCCCCTAACGCTAAAGCAAAGAAAGTAGCGACACTTCTTTACGGTCAAAAAGTTACAATAGAATCTAAAACAGGTATTAAATTGACAATAAATGACACCGATAAAAAAACAGGAATCACAAAAGTTATTGAAGGGGAATGGGTTGAGATAAGCTCAATAAAAAATGTAAAAGGATATGTTTTTAATGGTTTTTTAAAGGGTTTTGATTTATCAAAGAATATGCTCCCTATTTATCTTGATAAAAATCAAATTACCATAAAATGTCCAGATGCTGATATAGGATATAGACAGGAAGTAAATGGAAAAATTTATGAAGTGGTAGATAATTATGAGCTTAGACTGAAAATTAGTAAAAGTGAAGATGTTACTTGCGTTTGTACTTCTAATGTAACTGATATGGAAAGTATGTTTAATGAAGATGAAGATTATGATGTAGAGGAACGTTTAATTGTTGGCTACAGTAGAGCTTATGGAGGAGCAGGATTTAATCAAGATATAGGAAGCTGGGACACTTCAAATGTTACATCAATGAAGGCGATGTTTTATGGAGCTAATTCTTTTAATCAAGATATAGGCAGTTGGGACACTTCAAGCGTTACTGATATGAGTAATATGTTTCACGGTGGTTGGGGAAAAAACTCGTTCAATCAAGATATACGCAGTTGGAATGTAAGCAAGGTGACAAATATGAATAGTATGTTTAGTGGAGCATCTTCATTTAATCAAGATATACGCAGTTGGAATAAAAGCAATGTTACTAAAATGTATTATATCA
>CAYUZY010000120.1:0-145 GCA_964448645.1 uncultured Flavobacteriaceae bacterium | reverse complement strand
GTGTATGTTTTGTCATACTTCGTTTAATCAATATATACGCAGTTGGAATTCATCGAATGTTTCTTCTCTTTGTTTTATGTTTTGGCAAGCTTCTTCATTTAATCAAGATATAGGCAGTTGGAATACTTCGAATGTTACTTCAATG
>CAYUZY010000119.1:0-5046 GCA_964448645.1 uncultured Flavobacteriaceae bacterium | reverse complement strand
AAATTCTTGGTTATGTTTTCAATAATAAGGCTTTAGACTAATAATATTTTAGAATCGTTAAAACTTTATGACAAAAAAATTGAAATTACTTATGACCTAATGTTAAAAAAAAATCATGATTATGGCGAAGCATGGAGAGAAATGAGAGTTAGTTCATTAACTGATTTAATTTTACAAAAATTATTGAGAGTAAAACAAATTGAAAATAATAAAGGAAAAACAATTATTAGCGAAGGAATTAAAGCAAATTATCAAGATATTATTAATTATTCTGTATTTGCATTAATTTTAATTGGTGAATGATAAATTTTTTATTTCATAAAGTTTTAAATATATTTTTAGCATTATTTGGTGTTATAACAATTATTTTCTTTCTTTTTAATATAATCCCTTCCGATCCTGCTCAAATGATGTTGGGTCAAATTGAAGATGAAGAACAAATTAGAAATATTGAAAAAAAATATGGTTTTGACTTACCTTTAGAAAAGCAATATTTATTTTATTTAAATGATTTGTCACCTATATCTATTCATACAAATAATAATAAAGATTTTATCTATTATGATAAATTAAAATATGATGGATTAAATCTTTTTTCGACTTCTAAACATTTTTTGATTTTAAAATTTCATTATTTAAGAACTTCATATCAAAAATCTGGAAAACCTGTTTCTGATATAATAAAAGAAACTTTGCCAAACACATTTATTTTAGCACTATCATCTATTATTATTGCTACATTTTTTGGAATATCATTTGGAATCATATCAGCTTTAAATAAGAAAAATATAACTGATAAATTGTTACAATTTATTTGTACTCTCGGAATGAGTATGCCTTCTTTTTTTAGTGCTATTTTATTTTCTTGGTTTTTCGGATTTATTTTAAGTGAGTATACAAATTTAAATATGACTGGAAGTTTGTATGAGCTAGATGATTATGGAGAAGTTGAAGAAATAAAAATAAAAAATCTAATTTTACCAGCTTTCGTTTTAGGAATTAGACCCCTTTCTGTTATTGTTCAATTAATGAGGACCAGCCTTTTAGATACTTTAAATCAAGAATATATAAGAACTGCAAAAGCGAAAGGTCTTTCTATGTTTAAAATTATTTATTATCATTCTTTAAAAAACTCCTTAAATCCTGTTATTACTGTTCTATCAGGGTGGTTTGCTTCGCTTTTAGCAGGATCAATTTTTGTTGAATATATTTTTGGATGGAATGGCTTAGGTAAAGAAATTATTTTTGCGTTAAACCATATGGATATTCCAGTTATTATGGGATCAACTTTAATTATTGCATTTCTTTTTATAATTATTAATATTTTAGTAGACATTACACATTTATATCTAGATCCAAGAATTAAATATTATTAATATGAGAAATAAAATTGTTGCAGGTAATTGGAAGATGAATAATGATGCCAATGAGACAGAATCTTTATTAAATAAACTCAAAAACTATAATTTCAAAAATGATGTGATTGTAATGGTTTCTCCATCATTTACTAATCTTCAGAAAAGTGTGGTTAATTTATCTGACTCAAAAATTGAAGTAATAGCTCAAAACATCAGTGAGTCAGAAAAAGGTGCTTATACAGGAGAGATTTCACCTTCAATGTTAAAAAGTATTGGTGTTTCAAGAGTTATTATAGGTCATTCTGAAAGAAGAGCATTTTATAATGAAACAGACATCATATTAAAGAAAAAAGTTAATAACGCATTAGAGAATCAACTTAAAATAATTTTTTGTTTTGGTGAGCAAATTATTGACAGAAAAAATAACAAAGAATTTGATGTTGTTAATAATCAACTTTCAAAAACATTGTTAGATTTAAAAAAATCTGATTGGGATAATATTATTTTAGCTTATGAACCAGTTTGGGCAATTGGAACTGGTGAAAATGCAACTCCTAAACAAGCACAAGAGATGCATCTTTATGTAAGAAATTGGATTAAAATAAATTTTGGATTAAAAATATCAGAGATGGTTCCAATATTATATGGTGGTAGTGTTAAACCAAATAACGCGTCTAAAATTTTTTCTAAACCTGATGTTGATGGTGGCTTGATTGGAGGAGCTTCATTAATTAGTGATGATTTCATTGAGATAATAAATTCTTTTTAATAAGTTATTTTGTATTCAGAAGTTTAATAAATTTATTTTAATTTTTTAATATTAAATTAAATGGATTCTTGTTTTTTTATAAATGAGTAAAAAAGAAAAAATAAATCCCAGTCTTGATGAAGATGTTTTAACTAAAACTGTTGAAAAACATCAAATAATCTTATATAATGATGATGTTAACACGTTTCAGCATGTTATAGAAACTTTAGTGAAAGTATGTAAACATACCTATCAACAAGCTGAGCAATGTGCTTATATTGTTCATTTTTCAGGAAAGTGTGTTGTAAAAACAGGTCCTTTGGAAAAACTAGTTCCTATTTGCAGTGCTCTTTTGGAAGCTGGATTATCAGCGGAAATTACTTGAAATTATATTTATTTTAATAAATAAAATTGAGATATTTGCAAATATTAAATCTTAATTAGATGTTTTATTTACTTTCGATTTTATTTTTTTTTAATGTTATAAACTCACACTTAATTATGAATTATTCTATACACCAATTTACAGTTAATGATATTTATGGAGATAGTTTTGATTTTTCTACTTTAAAAGGCAAAAAGATTATGATTGTAAATACAGCTTCTAATTGTGGGTTAACACCTCAATATGAAAAACTACAATCTTTATATGAAAAATATGGCGACCAAAAATTTGTAATAATAGGATTTCCTTCAAATAATTTTCTTTTTCAAGAACCTGGTTCAAATGATGAAATTTCAAATTTCTGCAAATCTAATTATGGTGTTTCTTTTCCTATGATGAGTAAAATATCTGTTGTTGGTAAAGATAAACATCCCGTTTATCAATTTTTAACTGATAAAGAAAAAAATGGTGTTTTAGATTCAAAAGTTACATGGAATTTTCAAAAATATTTATTGGATGAGGACGGTAAATTAAAAAGAGTAATTTCTCCTAGAATTCAACCTGATGACGAGTCTATTATTGATTGGATTATAAATTAATTGTAAGTTTAATAATGGGTAAAAAAGATTTTAAAACTTTATGTGTTCATGAGGGAGAGATTAAAGATACTCAATTTAAAGGATCAACATCTCCTTTATTCATGTCAACTTCATATGCTTTTACTGATCTTGATATAAAACAATACCCTAGATATTTTAATACACCTAATCAAAGAGCTTTAGTAAAAAAAATCTCATCTATTGAATGTGCTGAAACTGGATTAATTTTTAGTTCTGGAATGGCTGCAATAAGTACATCTTTGCTTTCACATTTAAAGTCTGGTGATCATTTAATAATTCAAGGAGATTTATATGGAGGAACAAGAAATTTTATTAAAAAGGAATTACCAAAGTATAATATTGAATTTAGTTTTACTAGAGATTTAACAATTCAATCTTTTCAAGAAGAAATAAAAAAAAATACTAAAGGTATTTTTATTGAAACCCCTAGTAATCCATTACTCAAAATAGTTGATTTAAAAAAAATCGGGTTATTTGCTAAATCGAACAATTTATGGTCAATGATAGATAATACTTTTGCAAGCCCTGTTAATCAGAACCCTATTTTATTTGGAATAGATATAGTTGTTCATAGTGCAACAAAATATTTAGGTGGTCATAGTGATATATGTGCAGGTGTGGTTGTAAGTAAAAAGAAAAACATTGATATAATTTTTCAATCAGCTAAAAATTTAGGTGGTAATTTAAGTGATTATACTGTATGGCTTTTAGAAAGAAGTATTAAAACTTTATATTTAAGGGTTAAGGCTCAAAATAATAATGCTTTAAAATTGGCAAATTTTTTACTTTCTCAAGATTGGGTTGATAAAGTTTATTATCCAGGATTAAAGAGTCATCCTGATCATGAAATAGCTAAAACTCAAATGAGAGGTTTTGGAGGGATGTTAACTTTTGATTTAAATAAAAATATAGAGGTTAAAAAGTTTTTAAACTCATTGAAAGTTATAAAACCTTCAATGAGTTTAGCAGGAGTAGAAAGTACTGTCTTGAGTCCTAAACTGACATCTCATGCATTGCTTTCTGATTTTGAAAGAAAAGAACAAGGAATTAATGATCAAATGATTAGATTTTCAACAGGAATTGAATTTATTGATGATTTAAAAAATGATTTATCTCAATCTATAAAAAACAGTTTATGAAATATGATATATTAGCTTTTGGAGCTCATCCGGATGATGTAGAATTAGGTTGTGGAGGAACGATATCTAAATCGTTAAGTCAAAACAAAAAAGTTGCTATTATTGATCTTACAAGGGGAGAACTTGGAACAAGAGGAAGTGTAGAGATAAGAAAAAAGGAATCATCTCAAGCAAGTAAAATTTTAGGAATTAATTTTCGAGAAAATCTTGATTTCAAAGATGGATTTTTCAAAAATGATAAAAAGCATCAGTTAATTGTAATTTCTAAAATCAGAGAGTTTAAACCGGATATTGTTTTATGTAACTCTTCTGAAGATAGACATATTGATCATGGAAAGGGTAGTAGTTTAGTTAACGATTCATGTTTTTTAAGTGGTCTTGAAAAGATTGAAACTTTTGATATTAATAAAAACATACAAGAAGTTTGGCGTCCAAAAATTGTTTTAGAATATATTCAATGGAATGAAATTAAACCAGATTTTATTTTTGACATTAGTGGTTATTTAAAAATTAAGTTAGATGCAGTTAAAGCATATTCCAGTCAATTATTTAATCCAAATAGTTCTGAATCAGAAACGCCTATAAGTTCAAAAAACTTTATTGAAAGCGTGTCTTATAGAGCAAAAAACATGGGTAGATTAATTAATTCTGAAGCTGGTGAAGGTTTTAATTCTAGACAGGTATTATCTATAAGTGATCTGAACTCTTTTTTAAATTAGTTTTATATATTTTCTTTTTATACCATTTTTGTTCTGTAAAAAAATAAATTAAATTTGCTACCCTTATATGGTGGTTG
>CAYUZY010000118.1:0-5081 GCA_964448645.1 uncultured Flavobacteriaceae bacterium | reverse complement strand
CAATTATCACTTTTGTACCCAATTGCTGGTGCAATTGAGTCAAACAGAGCTCCTGCTGGCGGAAATGATGTTCACTTACCTACTGGTTATAGAGATTTTTCTAATGCTTCAAGAAAGCATTCAGGAATTGATATAGCTATGGAGTATTTTCTTACTAGAGATTGGACGTGGTATGCAAATATGACTACGCTTAGTAAAACTGATTGGGAAAGAGGTGACGAAGGTCTTCCATTTGCTTCTTATTTGAATAAACCAAAGAGTAAGTGGAGAACAGGATTAGTTTATTCACCTAATAAAGGATTTAGAGGAAGAATTTCATTCCAACATGATGATGGTTTTTATGTTGATCAAGGAAACTATATTCAAGGAGATGCTGATGAAAAGAATCTTTTTGATGTTAATATTGGATATAAATTCAGTGATAATTTTGCAATTGATATAAGTTCAACTAACTTATTTGATGAGAAATATAGAGCTATGCCAGGTCTTCCAGTTATAGGAAGAAGAACCCTAGCTAAAGCTACTTATAGTTTTTAATTTCATACTTTAATACTAAAAGGGTAATCGTGAGAGCGGTTACCCTTTTTTTTTATTATATTGGGAATAGTTCAGAAAATAGTTTTTATTTCAGGAGCTATAAAGGGTATTGGTGAATTTACAGCTAGTTTATGTGACTAGAGAATTATTAAATTTACCTTTAAGAGATTAAAATGTTTAGTTCAGATCTTTTTTTAAATAAAACTGTTATTGTTACTGGAGGGAGAAGTGGTATAGGGTTCTCAATTTCTAAATTATTTCTTCGGTTAGGAGCAAAGGTTATTATTGCTTCAAGGACTGAATCTCTAGTAATAAAAGCTGTTAAATCTCTATCTTCTTTTGGAAAAGCTTTTGGTTATCTATGTGATATTAGAGATTTGGAATCAGTAAATAAATTTTCTGATTGGATAAAAAATAAATTTAAAACTGTAGATGTTTTGGTTAATAATGCAGGGGGTCAATTTCCTTCAACAGTTACGAAAATGTCTGTAAAAGGATGGAATGCTGTAATAAATAATAATCTAAATGGCACTTTTAATATGTGTCATACCTTTGGAAACAATTTTTTTATTCCCCAACAAAAAGGATCAATTGTAAATATTACAGCAAATATCTCTAGAGGATTTCCTGGAATGGCTCATACGGGTGCGGCAAGAGCGGGTGTTGAAAATCTAACAAAATCTTTAGCACAGGAGTGGGCTGAGTATAAAATTCGTGTTAATACTGTTGCTCCTGGAACAATTGCCACAACGGGACTTGAATCATACCCTGATGAAATGCAGAGATTTTTAAAGGCTTCTGAAGAAAAAAATCTTACCAAACGTTTTGGTACTCCTCAGGATGTTGCTTTTGCAGTTGCATTTTTAGCAAGTCCATTGAGCAGTTATATAAGTGGGGTAACCTTACCTGTTGATGGCCTAGAAAATTTAGCTGGAGATCGTATGGAGTTATATAACGTACTAAAAAAATTCTAATTTTAAAATTAAAAAAATTATGTATAGTTTAAATGGACAAGTTGCTATTATTACAGGAGGAGCTCGTGGAATTGGAAAAGGGATATGTGAGGTGTTTTGTAAAGCAGGAGCAACAGTTGCTTTATGGGATGTTTTAGATGAAGGAACTCAGACAACAGATCAAATTAGAAAAGATGGAGGATCAATTTTCTTTCAAAAAGTTGATATAACAGATAAATCTTCGGTTGAAGAAGCTGTCTCTAAAATTATTTCTGATCACGGTAAAATAGATATTCTTGTAAACAATGCTGGTGTTATTCGTGATCGCTCTTTTATGAAAATGACACAAGAAGAATGGGACACTGTTATCAATATTAACCTAACAGGAATGTTTATTGTAACTAAAGCAGTTTTTCCCTTAATGAAAGAAGCTGGATATGGAAGAATTATTTCTGCATCTTCAATTAATGCTTTTCAAGGGGCTTTTGGTCAAGCAAATTATTCTGCGACCAAAGCGGGTATTATTGGTTTTACAAGAGCATTATGTAAAGAAGGAGGAAAATATGGAATTACTGTAAATGCTGTTGCACCTGGATTTATTAAATCATTAATGTCAGACTCTATGCCTGAAGAAATTATAAAAGCAGGAATAGCTCAGATACCTGTTGGAAGAATAGGAACACCTGAAGATATGGGATATACTTATTTATTTTTAGCTTCAAAAGAAGCAGGGTTTATATCAGGAATAACCTTACATGCTAATGGAGGGGCAATGCCAATGTAAAAAATGAAACAGAGTACAAGAAATCTTTTCGAATTAGAAGGTAAAGTAGCAATTGTTACAGGAGCTAGTAAAGGTATAGGGCTTTCTATTGCCCGAGGATTAGCAGAATATGGAGCAAAAGTTGTAATTAGTAGTAGATCTCAAGAATCATTGGATTTAGTTGCTAAAGAATTATCAGTTGACGGATTAAAGATTTTCCCATTTGCATGTCATGTAGGAGATGAAAATCAAAGAAAGGACTTAGTAATAAAAACTATAGATATTTATGGAAGAATAGATATTTTAGTTAATAATGCGGCAATTAATCCTGTCCATGATTCTATTGAAAAAATGAGCAGTGAAGTTTATGATAAGATTTTAAATGTTAATCTTAAAGCTGCTTTTGATCTTAGTAATTTATGTTTTCCGCATTTAAAAAAAGATAAAGAAGGAGCTATTATTAATATTGCTTCAGTTGAAGGGCTTAAACCAAGTTTTGGCCTTGGATTATATAGTATTACAAAAGCTGCATTAATTATGTTAACTCAAGTACAAGCAAAAGAATGGGGTAAATATGGGATTCGCTCAAATGCAATATGCCCAGGGTTAATAAAGACAAAATTTAGTTCAGCATTATGGCAAAATGAAAAATTAAAAAAACAAATTAAAAAACACCTCCCAGCAGGGAGAGTGGCAGAACCTATAGAAATGAGTGGGCTGGCAGTTTATTTATCTTCTTCTGCAGGAAGTTACACTACAGGAGGAATTTATACAGCTGATGGTGGTCATATGACAATGTAAAATAATTATTATGGAATCAAAAACAGATAAGGCTTATAAAACAAAATTTAATTCTATTAGTGACCTAGAAAATGTTTTAGGAAAAGAACTAGGATTAACAGAATGGTTTCAAATTACTCAGGAAAAAATTAATGCTTTTGCTGAAGTTACTGAAGATTTGCAATGGATCCATATTGACATGGACCGTTGTATTAAGGAATCGCCATATAAAACAACTATAGCTCATGGATTTCTTATGTTATCTATGTGCTCTAAACTTATGTTTGAAAGTTATGAATTAAATAATATAGGAATGTTTATAAATTATGGTCTTGATAAAGTTCGTTTTACCAATGCCACACCTGCAGGATCTTTTTATAGAGGTAGACTTTCTTTATTGGAATTTAAATCAAATCCTTCAGGAGCTAAATATAAATTAAAGGTAATAATAGAGTTAAAAGGGCAAGAAAAACCTGCTTGTATAGCGGAGTTTTTAGCTTTAGCTTACAATAAATAAAATTATGGAAAAAGCAGTTATATATGAGGTAAAAGGTTCTGTAGCGACAATAACTTTGAATAGACCAGATCGTTACAACGCAGTTAATCAAGCTTTAGTTGATGGAATTTCAGATTCTTTAAATAAGGCTTCAAATGATGAAAGTGTTAGATCGGTTGTTTTAACTGGATCAGGTAAGGGTTTTTGCGCTGGAGCTGACATGAGTGTGTTTGGACAAAAAGCCACTCCTGAACAAAGAAGAGACTATTTAATTGATCAATACCAACCTCTTTTGGGCAAATTTTTTGATTTAAAAAAACCTATAATAGGAGCTATTAATGGAACTGCAGCTGGTGTTGGGGCCTCTTTTGCTTTAGCATGTGACTTTAGAGTAATGAGTTCTGAAAGTGCAATTTTATTTGCATTTATTAATATTGGTTTAGGGCCTGATGGTGGTGCAAGTTGGTTATTATCTCGTCAGGTAGGATTTAGTAAAGCATTAGAAATTGCTACAAGTGGAAAAAAAGTTTTAGGAGATGAATGTTTAGAATTAGGTTTAACAAATAAGATTGTAGAAAAAAATAGCATCTTAACTCAAGCTCAAAAATGGGCTTTAGAATTAGCAAAAAAACCGACTTTAGCAATTGGAATTACAAAACAAGACATTTTTTATTCAATGAATAATGATTTGAAAAAAACTATTGCTTATGAAGCGGAAAGGCAAGTTTTAGCTTTTGGAAGTCATGATTTAAAAGAAGGAGTCTCCGCTTTTATTGAAAAACGTAAACCTAATTTTTTAGGAAAATAAAAAAGTTATGGATTTTGAAAAAATTAAAATTAAAATAAGAAAGCTCGTTGAAGAAGAATTATTTTCTCTTGAACCTTGGATAATAAATGTGGGATGGGAAGAAAAGCTTCCAAAGCTTAATGATTTAAGGAAAAAAGTTAAGGATTTGGGATTGTGGCTTCCCCAAATTCCTAAGGAATATGGTGGTCTTGGATTAACTCTTCAACAACATGGAGAGGTTAGTGAAATATTAGGAACTAGTCCTTATGGGCATTATATTTTTAATTGTCAAGCTCCTGATGCTGGAAATATGGAAATTTTAATTGAATTCGGAACTAATCAACAAAAAGAAAAATACTTATATCCTCTTTTGGAAGGAAAAACAAGAAGTTGTTTTGCAATGACAGAACCAAACTATGCAGGTTCAAATCCTGTAAAAATGGGAACATTAGCTAAAAAGCAGGGTGAAAGTTATATAATTAATGGACATAAATGGTTTACATCAGGTTTTGATGGATCTTCATTTGTTATTGTTATGCTAATAACTAAGCCAGATGAAGATAATCTTCATAAAAGAGCCAGTCAAATTATTGTTCCAACAGATTCTGATGGACTAGAATTTATAAGAAATGTTCAAATAATGGGTCATCCTGGAGGAGGTTGGGAGAGTCATTCTGAAATTAAATTTAATAATTGTAATGTCCCTGTTTCTAATGTTTTAGGTGGAGATGGAGAGGGTTTTTCAATAGCTCAAAAAAGATTAGG
>CAYUZY010000117.1:0-5088 GCA_964448645.1 uncultured Flavobacteriaceae bacterium | reverse complement strand
ATAAAAAATAATGCAATTTAATAAAACTCATATAAATGGGAAAGTAATGAAAGTAGAGCTTTAGAAATGCTAAGTGCATTTAGTCAAGGTAAAAAGTGGAATGAATATTATAGTAATTATGAAGCTATAAATAATATTACAAAAAATGAAATAATTGAAATAGCTAAAACTTATTTTAATAATAATCATCTCGTATTTTATTCTAAAATGGGTTCTCCAAAAAAGAAAAAATTAGAAAAGCCTGACTATAATCCTGCGATTTCAAACAATAAAGCTATTTCAAAATTTAGTTCAGAATTTTCAAAACTAAAATCTTTAAATTATAATCCTGATTATATTGATTTTAATAGTGATATAATAAGATCTAATGTCAATGATAAATTTTCAATTTTAAAAACAAAAAATCCGTTCAATAATATTTTTGATTTAGAAATTAGATTTGGAATAGGTTTTTATCAAATTCCGGAAATTATGTTTTTAAGTGATTATCTAAGTCTAATTGGAACTAAGGAATTTAATGTTGGTCAAATAAAAGAAGCATTCCATGAACTTGGTTCAACATATTATTTTTCGTATACCGATAATACTTTTTCCTTAAATGTTTCAGGAATTGAATCCAATCTAAAAGAAATATTGAAATTATGTGAGAAATTAATTAATCAACTAGTTTTTGAAGAATCTAAAATATCTCAGATAATAGATGAATTTAAAGCAAGTCGAAAACTAAATAAAGAACAAAACGTCTTTATAGCTCAATCCTTAAATGAATTTGCTATGTTGGGAGATAACGCACCAAAAATTAAAGAGTTGTCAAAAAAAGAAATAAAAAAATTGAACTCATCTAAATTAAAGGCTGTTTTTGATCAGATTAAAACTTATGAAAAAACAATAAACTTTGTGGGGAATACTAATATTGATAGTTTAAAATCAATTTTAAATAAATATATAAATGATAATAAAAAACTTAACGAAAAAATGTCTTATGTAATTCCTAAAAGGCAAATTTATAATGATAACAAAATTTATATTTTAAATAAAAAAAACAGCATTCAAAGTCACATTGTTTTTAACATTGAAGGAAACAAAAGATCAAATTCATCACTTCCATTTTCTGAAGCATTCAATTCTTATTTTGGAAGAGATATGTCAAGTCTTATGTTTCAAGAAATAAGAGAATTTAGATCTCTTGCATATGCAACATTTGCAAATTATGAATTAGCTCCAATAGAAGGAGAAAATAACAGATTTGTTGCCTATATTGGTTCTCAATCAGACAAAACAATTGAATCAATAAAAGTAATGACCAGTTTAATTAATAAAATGCCTGAAAAACCTGAACGTATAGAAACAATAAAATCCTCTTTAATTGAAACTTCTAAATCTTCAAGACCAGGATTTAGAAATATCCTTCAAACAACTGAGAGTTGGATAAGACAAGGATTTAATTCTGACCCAAATAAAATTTATTTAGAGGATTATGAAAATCTTTCCTTTGATTCTATTTTGAATTTTTATAATAAAGAAATTAAAAACAAACCTTTAATTATATCCATAGTTGGTGATTTTTCTAGAATTAATATGGATGAACTTAAAAAATTTGGAAAAGTAATTAAAGTAAAAGAGTCTGATATTTTTGTAAATTAATTTCCATTCTAAACCAATCTTTGATGAAAAAAATTATTCTTTTAATTTCTTTATATATAAGTATAACTTCCTGTTCTGGAGATTCAACTCCTCCAAATATAATTTTTATAATGTCTGATGATCATGCCTTTCAAGCTGTCAGTGCATATGGACATAATCTAAACAATACACCAAACATTGATAGAATAGCTAATGAAGGAGCTATATTTCACAAAGGGTTTGTAACTAACTCAATTTGTGCACCAAGCAGAGCCGTCATGCTTACTGGCAAACACAGTTTTATAAATGGAAAAGTTGATAATCATCAAGACTTTGATTGGTCACAACCAAACTTTGCCAAATTATTACAAAAAGCTGGCTATCAAACTGCTTTAATTGGAAAAATTCATTTAAGAGGGTTCCCTCAAGGATTTGATTATTCTGCTGTTTTAGAAGGACAAGGTCATTATTATAACCCTGATTTTGTGATTAATGGAATTAAAAAACGTATAGAAGGGTATGTCACATCAATTACAACTGACCTAAGTTTAGATTGGTTAAAAAATAAAAGAGATAAAACAAAACCCTTTTTACTTCTATATCATCAAAAAGCGCCTCATAGAAATTGGAAACCAGAAAAAAAATATTTAAATCTTTTTGATGAAAAAACATTTGATCCGCCCTCTAATTTTTTTGATGATTATTCAAATAGAGGAACTGCAGCAAAAAAGCAAGAAATGTTAATTCATGCAACAGAAAAACAAATAAGATTAGCTCATGGAAATGGAGGGCATGGAAGATGGGGTCACGATTTTAAATTTGTTGTTGACCCATTTGGCCGAAATACTGGATTTGAAAAAGAATTAAACAGATTTACAGACCAACAAAAAAAAGATTGGCTAACTGCATATACACCAAAAAATAATGCATTAAAAATTAAAAAGTTAAAAGGAAAAGATTTAGCCTTATGGAAGTTTAACAGGTATATAAAAGACTATCTAAGAACTATTCAATCAATTGATGACGGTGTTGGTCAAGTTCTAAATTATCTTGACGATGAAGATCTTACTGAAAATACAATTGTTATATATACCTCTGATCAAGGTTTTTATCTTGGTGAACATGGTTGGTTTGATAAAAGATTTATGTATGAAGAATCTCTTAGAACTCCTATTTTAATGAGATACCCAAAAGAAATAAGAACAAATACTGAAATAAATGAATTAATTCAAAATTTAGATTTTGCCCCAACATTTTTAGATTATGCGAATATTAATAAACCCTCTGATATTCAAGGTTTGTCTTTTAGAAAACTCGTTAGTCGTGAAAAAATACAATGGAGAGATGCTATATACTATACGTACTATGAATACCCATCGGTTCATATGGTAAAGAGACATTATGGAATAAGAACTAAAAAATACAAATTAATGCATTTTTATTATGATATTGACGAATGGGAAATGTATGATTTAGATAATGATCCGTCTGAAATGAACAATATTTATAATGATCCTAAATACTCGGAAATTAAAGATAACCTTCATGTAAAATTATCCGATCTTAAATTAAAATATGGGGATTCAGATTCTTTAAATCAAATGCATATAAAAAGGTACCTGAAATCAATAAAAAAATAGTTAAAGAAAAGAATGTGAACTAATATCTTTATTCTCCTCTCCTCTATCATCAAATATTTTTAATTGTCTAATCCAGTATATTGAAGCAACTATACCAGAAAAAAGAAAGATCCAAGAAACTATGTTTGCTAACCACCAACTATCAAGTTGCATTTCCCTAAGAAAATTAAAAGGAATAAATAAAATTTCTTCAAACAAATAAGCAATAGATTCAAAAAAATTTTTCCACATAAAATTGAAATTAAATTCTCAGTAAAAATAATAAAAAAACATTATTTTAAGGCTAAATTAAAAACCTATAAAATTATTACTCCAAATCGAAGAACTAGATCTACACGGAATTCGCCACAAAGAAGCTCTTGAAATAGTTAAAATAAAACTTGAGCAAGAAAAAGAAAAAGGTCAATTTTCTTTGACCATTATTACTGGAAATTCATCGGTTCTTCAAAAATTGATATTTGAAAATATCCTAGAAAACTCAGAATTTAAATACTATATTCCTAGTTGGAATCTAGGACAAATAATTGTCGATTATGTAGAACTGTAATTCTTTAACTTCTTTTGACTTCTATATTACATTAAATATAAGGCTTTTCATTTACTTTGACTTCTTCTAATTGACATTAATTATGTATATTTATTGTACGAATAATGTACGAATAAATATTCCGTACAAAATCGTACACAATTATGGTTTCTATTTCGCAAAACATACCTTATGACTTAAAGTTTAAGGATCAATACATCCCTTTTTGATTAATCAATTTTTTTCAAGTTAACTCATAGTGGAGAATTTTTTAGAATGAAATACAGTGAGAATACAGCGAAGAAAACGAGAAAATAACGAGAAAAATATAAACTAACAATCATTTTTTATTTTTTTGAAAGTTCACTATAGTGTCATTACCCATAATAATAAGCACTCTTTCTTTAATGTTATTTTTTTTGTGAGAATCAGAATTGATATGAATTGAATCTTCATCATCTATAATATCTACCTTTACATCTGATAAATCAATTACCTCTATTTTATCTTCTATTTTATCAACTGCATTAAAAATAAAACCTCCAATCGCAAAGGATAATACAAGACCTAAAATAAGTTGTATTACAAATAGCAGTAAAGCAATTATTCCAAGAACTTGAAGTATTTTTTTTAAGTCCATAATTCCTCATTTAGTCTACTAAATTAAAAATATACAGCGTAAATACAGCACAAAGTATCTTTTTTTTATCTTTAGTTTCAAATACAAACAAAATGAAAAAACTATTAATTATTTTACTATTTGTTCCGCTTATTTCTTTTGGGCAATCTTTTGAATTAACCAATGGTCAAAGTATGTGTATGATTGGTAAAGGTCAAGGACAAGATGCAACTATCAACCCCTATGCTGATGAAGATTACTCATATTCATTAATAGAAAATATTGGCTCTGTTGAATTTCAGATTAGAATAGAATCAATTGAAAAAGATTTAAAACAATTTTTAATAAAACCCAATGATAAGGTTGTGATTAAACTATACAGAAATAATATTTTATATCTTGATGCCTTAACATTAGAAAAAGCAGAGGCAAGAATAAAGTATACAATTGATGAAAATGAACTTCCACCGCCACCACCACCATTAGATAAAAATAGAAGCTTGAATCTATGTTAAATAAGAGGAAAAATAACATAGAAAAAAGATGCTGATATGATTCATTAAAGAGTGCAGGAACTAACATCAATTTCGTTGTATAAATTTGGGTCGTGGTTTGGGTCTTTAACTGTGTTAGCCATCATTGAAATTTTAACAATTTCATCACTTGTAGAAAAACAAAGT
>CAYUZY010000116.1:0-5220 GCA_964448645.1 uncultured Flavobacteriaceae bacterium | reverse complement strand
AAATCCAGCTTCATAATGAGCGAAAATATTAAGAACTCTTGAAAAACATAATAAATCTTCTCTCATTTTTAAGTCTTTATTGCTAATTATTTTATCTAAATAAATAATACAATTCTCGTAATCTTCTTTACCAAAATATATACAAGCTATTTTATAATAAAACATCATTACATGGTGAGCATCTATTTGGTTCTGATATTCCTTAATGCCATTTAAAATTGAAGGAATATAATTTAAAGCTCGATCAAAATCTCCTTCCAAAAAACAAAGATTTACTAGATTACTATAATTAAAATGAAATGACAAAGCGCCTAAATTGTCATTATTAGGAAAATCAATATTATCAACTCTTTTCTTCATAAGAGTTAATACTTTTTTAAATTTTACGGGGTGTTTAATTAAAAAAAGAATTTCCATTAAATAATTATTCCCTTTTAAATAAAATACAGGATGAACTGGAATCATCTTTGGGAATTCTTCAAACATTTTAACCCATTTTGATGAATATTTATATGTCGACAAAAAGTCCTGAGTTAAAAAACTATACCATACATAAGCCTTATAATACCATAACTTTTCTCTAAACCCTAGATCATTCTCTTTTATTTTTGGCATTCTTTTATAAAAAAATTGAGTAATTTCTCTAAATTCTATATCACTTTTCGCATAACCTGCTTTTATTAATCTTTGGTATAATTCTAATGAAAGATTAGATAATTGAGTTGAGATGTTATTTTGTTTAGCTAATCTATCAGCTTCATTTATTAACTCCTCTGCCCTGTTAGATAAACTTCTTGTTATATATTGTGACTCAATAACTTTTTCAAGTTCTACAATATCATAAGCAATATATTTTTCTTCATGATTTAAAGCCATAACCTTAGCTTTCTCTAAAACCTTCAAACTTTGTTTATATAATCCCTTTTGATATAACAAGGTTGCAAAGTCTAACTGCTCTCTAATTTGAATTCTGACATTTTTTAACACTGGATTTAGTCTTAAACTAATTAAAATTTGTTTGTATAAATGAGCTTTCAAATTAGATAATTGCTGTTTTTTTACTATCCCTTTTACCAAAATAGATTCTTCATTATATTTGTTCATCCTATCCATTAAATTAAAAAGGCTTATATACTTAGAATCTTCATTAGAATCCATTCTTCCAACGTATAATTTAAATTGTCTCTTTTCAGATTTTGTTAATGATTTAATTAAAATAAACAAATTATCTTTCTGCTGACTTGTCATTGTAAAAAGTTAAAGTTTAAGAGCCTGTATATTAATTAGTTATAAAATTAGTGTTATAATAGAATATTGTAATACAAATATAAATAATTTATAGCTTTTTTTAGATAATATGTATATTGTACTTGTTATATAATATCTGTTTTAACGAATTTATGGAGTACGTTGAAATTTTTGATACTACACTTCGAGATGGTGAACAAGTACCTGGTTGTAAATTAGATTCCAAAACTAAATTAATAATTGCAGAACAACTTGACTTTCTTGGTATCGATATTTTAGAAGCTGGTTTTCCAATATCTAGTCCTGGTGATTTTAAAGCAGTAAATGAAATTTCAAAAATAATTAAAAACGCAACGGTTTGTGGTTTAACAAGAGCTGTTAAAAAAGATATAGATGTAGCAGCTGAAGCTCTTAAACATGCAAAAAAACCAAGAATTCATACTGGTATAGGGACATCAGAAAGTCATATGAAGTTTAAATTTAAAGCTAATAAATCACAAATCATTGAAAAAGCTGTAGCTGCAGTATCTCATGCAAAAAAACATATTGAAGATGTAGAATTTTATGCTGAAGATGCAGGGAGAACTGAAAATAAATTTCTGGCTCAAGTTTGTGAAGAAGTTATTAAAGCTGGCGCTACTGTTCTTAATATACCTGATACTACTGGTTATTGTTTGCCCGAAGAATATGGAAGTAAAATTAAATTTTTAAAAGAAAATGTAAAAGGTATTCATAAAGCAAAAATTTCTTGTCATTGTCATAATGATCTTGGATTAGCAACTTCAAATTCTATAGCTGGTATTCAAAATGGAGCCAGACAAATTGAATGTACAATTAATGGAATTGGTGAAAGAGCTGGGAACACATCATTAGAAGAAGTCGTTATGATTATGAGACAACACCCAAAGCTTGGTTTAGACACTAAAATAAAATCTGAAATGCTTTATGGAATTAGTAAATTAGTTTCAGAAAGCATGGGAATGCCTGTTCAACCAAACAAAGCTATTGTAGGAGCCAATGCTTTTGCACATAGTTCTGGAATTCATCAAGATGGTGTTATCAAAAAAAGAGAAACTTACGAAATTATTAACCCAAAAGATGTCGGTGTTGATAAATCTTCAATTGTTTTAACTGCTAGAAGTGGAAGAGCTGCTTTGGCTTATAGAGCAAGAAATGTAGGTTTTGAATTAAACAAATTACAATTAGATAAAGTTTACAAAGAATTTTTAAAAATTGCTGATATTCAAAAAGAAGTTCTTGATGAAGATATTCCCAACATTATTGAATCTAGTAATATTTAATTATAAATGGATAAAACACTTTTTGATAAAGTATGGGACTCTCACGTTGTAAGGTCAATTAAAAATGGGCCAGATGTTCTTTTTATAGATCGTCATATGGTTCATGAAGTAACTAGCCCTGTTGCTTTTTTAGGTTTAAAAAAAAGAAAAATTAATGTTTTATACCCCGAAAGAACATTTGCCACTGCTGATCATAATACTCCTACAATAAATCAACATCTTCCAGTTTCTGATCCTCTTTCATCAAAACAACTAAAAGCTCTGGAAGATAATGCAAAAGATCACGGAATCTCTTATTGGGGATTAGGTCATAAAAAAAATGGAATTGTTCATGTTATAGGTCCTGAATATGGTATAACTCAACCTGGAGCAACAATTGTATGTGGTGATTCTCATACATCTACTCATGGAGCGTTTGGAGCAATAGCTTTTGGAATTGGAACTTCTGAAGTTGAAATGGTTTTAGCTACTCAATGTATCATTCAGCCAAAACCAAAAAAAATGAGAATTATTATTAATGGTAATTTAAATAATGGAGTTACTCCAAAAGATGTAGCTCTATTTATAATATCTAAAATAACTACCTCGGGAGCTACTGGATATTTTGTTGAATATTCTGGTGAAGTTTTTAAATCCTTATCTATGGAAGGAAGAATGACTGTATGTAATCTAAGTATTGAGATGGGTGCAAGGGGAGGTATGATTGCACCTGATCAAAAAACTTTTGAATATATAAAAAACAGAGAATTTACTCCAAAAAATTTGAAGTTTGAAAAGGCGATGAAATATTGGAAAACATTAAAATCTGATAAAAAAGCAAAATTTGACAAAGAATACATTTTTGATGGTGATAAAATAGAACCTATGATAACTTTTGGAACTAACCCAGGAATGGGATTACCTATATCCAAATCTATTCCAAAAGTTTCATCAATAATTGGAGACCCTTCGACTTATAAAAAGTCTCTTAAATACATGGGATATAATGAAGGGGAAAAAATGATAGGAAAAAAAATTGATTTTATTTTTTTAGGAAGTTGTACTAATGGAAGAATTGAAGATTTTAGAGCTTTTACAAATATTGTTAAAGGGAGAAAAAAGGCTAGTAATATTACTGCTTGGTTAGTTCCAGGGTCACATAAAGTTCTTGAGTCAATAAAAAATGAAGGTTTATTAAATATTTTAAATGAATCTGGTTTTAAATTAAGAGAGCCCGGCTGTTCTGCTTGTCTTGCAATGAATGATGACAAAATTCCTGCAGGAAAATACGCAGTAAGTACATCCAATAGAAATTTTGAAGGCAGACAAGGTCCAGGATCCAGAACTCTATTAGCAAGTCCAATAGTTGCAGCTGCAGCTGCTATAACTGGAGAAGTAACTGATCCAAGAAATTTTATATAAACAAATAAATGGCATACGATAAATTTAACATTCTAAATAGTACAGCTGTCCCTTTGCCAATTGAAAATGTGGATACAGATCAGATAATCCCTGCTAGATTTCTTAAGGCAACTGAAAGAAAGGGTTTTGGTGATAATCTTTTTAGAGACTGGAGATATTACAATGATAATCAATCAAAAAAAGATTTTATTTTAAATAACAAAAACTTTGAAGGAAAAATTCTCGTAGCAGGAAAAAACTTTGGCTCAGGGTCATCAAGAGAACACGCAGCATGGGCTATATATGACTATGGTTTCAGATGTGTAGTATCAAGTTTTTTTGCTGATATATTTAAAAACAACTGTTTAAATATTGGTGTTTTACCTGTTAAAATTTCAAATAATTTTTTAAAAGAAATCTTTAGAACAATTGAAAAAAACCCTAAAGCTAAATTTAAAATTGATCTCCCCAATCAACAAATTTTAAACATTACCAATAATGCTATGGAAAAATTCAATATTAGTTTATATAAAAAAGAAAATTTATTGAATGGCTATGATGATATTGATTTTTTAACTAGTATTAGAGATGATATAACTACTTTTGCGAAAAAATTACCATTATAAATGAGCAATAGAGTTATAGAAATAATGGACACAACTCTTAGGGATGGAGAACAAACATCTGGTGTATCCTTTTCATCTTCAGAAAAGCTAACTTTACCTAAACTATTGCTTAATGAGTTAAAAGTAAATAGAATAGAAATAGCTTCTGCAAGAGTCTCTGAAGGAGAGTTTAATGCTGTGAAAAATATTACCAAATGGGCTCAAGAAAATTCTCTTTTAAATAGAATTGAAATACTAACTTTTGTTGATAATGGAATCTCTTTAAATTGGATGAAAAAATCTGATGCAATAGTTCAAAACCTACTAACAAAAGGATCTTTAAACCATCTTAAATATCAATTAAAAAAAGAACCTATAGATCATTTTAAATCAATTTCAAAAAATATTTCCGAAGCTAAAAAATCAGGAATTGAAACTAATGTATACCTTGAAGATTGGAGTAATGGAATGAGAAACTCTAAAAATTATGTTTTTGAATATTTAAATTTTATATCAAATGAGCCAATCAAAAGAGTATTATTACCTGATACTCTTGGTATATTAAATCCTAGAGAAACATACACTTATTTATCTGATATAATTAATAAATTTCCTAATATTCACTTTGACTTTCATGGGCACAATGATTATGATCTAGGTGTAGCAAATTCTTTAGAATCTTTAAA
>CAYUZY010000115.1:0-5270 GCA_964448645.1 uncultured Flavobacteriaceae bacterium | reverse complement strand
AGTTAGAGTAAGCACGTAACTTTTTTCAACATTATCTGACAAGTATCTATTGTAGTTAAAATTAGTAACTAAAACCCAGGTTCTTAAAAAATGTGACTGAGTTGCAATAGTTCCTCTTAAATGAAAAAAAGGTTCTTCATCAACTTTGCCTCCGATATTTTGAAAAAAAACTGGTTTGTAAATTTTTGAAAAAATGTTTCCATAAGGAAATGGATTGTTCTTTTCAAAATTTATGTTAGGACCAATAGTTATTGAAATAGCTGGGAGTAGTTCTTTTATTTTAAAACCATTATTGGCTTTCCAACTATAAACATTAACTTTTTTTTCTTTTTTAAAAGGGTCAAAAAGTAAAAATTTTAAGCCAATAAAGTTTTGAAGTAATCCGTTTAAATAATAATTATAGTTTGGAGTAGTGATTTTTGAATTTAAACTTCCAAATCCATAAACTCCCTCGTATGTTAATTCCAGTTGTTCAAATAAAAATCCCCATCTTATTGATAAGAATGCATTTCCAGAATTGAAAGTTGAGGAGTTATATCCAGAATGTTTGTAGCTTCTATATTCAACTCCAGATTCAAACTGTATTACATTTTTACCTACGGAAAAAGCCCCTATAGAGGCTCCAGGTCTATTAGAATTTATTTGATCAGTATATTGGGATTTAAGTGAAATTGAATTTAGAACTAAAATAAGTAAACAAAATCTTTGTAACATTTTTAAATTATGATGAATCAATTATTGAAATTTTATAATTTATCAAGTTAATGCTTGAATTTAAATATCAATCTTCAAATGTAATTACTTAATTTTGGATATAATATTTTTGAACTACAATTTATTTCATGATAAAAGCATTATTATTTATTATACTTGGTTATTATCTGCTAAGATTAGCATCCCCTTTTTTGCTTAGGTTTTTCATCTCTAGATTGTCAAAAAATGTTGAAAAAGAATTTAGAAAAAAAAATAGAGAAAACACTAAAGATCAAAATAAATCAAAATCTTCCAATATGGGGGAATATATAGATTATGAGGAAATTGATTAGACCTTTATTTTTAAAAAATGTTATTCCACATTTTATTATTACATTGATTTTTGTAATAATTTCTTTATTATTTTACTACCCCTTATTAAGTGGTAAGAAATTAGTTCAATCAGATATTGTTCAATATAAAGGAATGTCTAAACAATTGAATGATTTTAGAAGTTCTAGTGGAGAAGAAACATATTGGATTGATAATGCTTTTGGAGGTATGCCAACATATCAGTTGGGAGCAAAATATCCTGCAGATTTTCTTTCACCTATTTATAACTTAATAAGATTAATTCCTAGACCAGCTCATATTCTTTTTCTTTATTTCTTTTCTATATATATTTTTTTAACAATTTTAAAATTATCATGGAAATATTCAGTTTTTGGATCATTGGGATTTGGCTTTTCAACATACCTTTTAATTATTCTTCAAGTTGGACATAATACTAAAGCCCTTGCAATTTCTTTTATACCTCTTGTTTTGTCAGGTGTTATTCTGATTTTCAGAAAAAATTTTATTTATGGTTTTGTTTTAACTTCAATTTCTTTAGCAATGCAAATTAGAGCTAATCATTACCAAATGACTTATTATTTAATGTTTTTAATAGTCCTGTTGATTTTGTTTTATTTCTATAAATTTATAAAAGAGAAGGAAATTAAAAAGTTTTCTATTCCATTAATTATTCTTTTTTGTTCAACTATTATTTCTCTAGGATTTAATTCTACACCTATCTTAACAACATATGAATATTCAAAATTTAGCACTAGATCTGGTTCTGAATTGAAATATAATTTTGATGGAAGTGAGCGTATAAAAACTAATGGTTTAGAATATGATTATATTACTGAATATAGTTATGGTATTTTTGAAAGTATTGGCCTAATAGCTCCAAGAGTTCAAGGAGGTTCGTCTAGAGAAGATTTAGGAAATGATTCTGAAATTTATAGTTTCTTAATTAATAAAGGAGTTAGCATAGAACAAGCTGATATCTTTATTAAGAATGTCCCAACCTATTGGGGAAATCAGCCTATTCTTGAAGCTCCAGCTTATATTGGAATAACCATTTTCTTTTTTGCAATCATAGCAGTCTTTTATAGTAATAATCGTCTTAAATACTGGTTGATTTCTGGAGTTTTGATTTCTTTATTTTTGTCTTGGGGAAAAAATTTTTCAATATTAACTGACATTTTTATTAATTATTTTCCCTATTATAATAAATTTAGAGCGGTTTCTTCAATTCAAGTTATTCTTGAATTTTGTTTTCCAGTTCTTGCTTCTATTGGTATAGCGACAATTGTTAATGAAAAAAAAGAGTTTTGGAAATCAATTTTAAAAATTTCAGTAATAATCTCTAGCGTTTTGTTGCTAATTATTTTATCTAAAAATTTTATTTCATTTTCAGGTTTAATGGATCCTTATTTAAAATCAGCTTATGGCGATTTGTTGTTCGAAAAAATATTAGATGAAAGAAAATCAATTTTTGTATATGATTTAGTCAGGGCTATTATTTTTTCATTAACCTTAGCTTTAATTTCAATTTTATTTAAAATGGATAAAATAACTTTAAATAAAATGATGTTTTCTCTAATTACCATTCTTTTAATTGATTTAGTTGGGATTTCAAATAGATATATTGATCGTAGTCAATTTGTTTCAAAAAAAAACTATGAAACACCTTTTAATATATCTAATGCAGACTTAGCTATAAAAAAAGACACTTCAAAATATAGGGTTTTTGAGCCAAGGCTTGGTTTAACTGGCTCAAGGACATCTTTTTTTCATAATTCAATAGGAGGGTATCACGCTGCAAAACTCAGAAGGTTTGAAGAGTTATATAAATTATATAAGGAAAGGGGAGTGAAATCTTTTCTTAATATGATGAATGTAAAATATATTATTAATTCAGATGATAACGGTTTAAAACCTTATAAAAACCCAGATAATTATGGAAATGCATGGTTTGTGAATCAATTAAAGGAAGTTTCTACTCCTGATTCAGTAATTAGTTTTATACAAAATAATGATTTAAAGAATACAGCTGTAATCATTAAAGATTCTTATAATGAAAAAATTCCTTTTAAATTTATTAATGACTCATTAGCTAATATAAAGTTGACAAAATCAAGACCTAATTATTTAGAATATTCATTTAATTCTAATGAAGATCAATTAATTGTGTTTTCTGAAATTTTCTACCCTAACGGATGGACTCTAAAAATTGACAATGAATTTAAAGAGATTTTAAACCTAAACTATATTTTAAGAGGCGCTTATGTTAAAGCAGGAATTCATAAATTAGTTTTTGAATTTGAACCAAAATTAGTTAAGGTTGGAACAAATATAAGATGGTTAACTTTAATTGTTTTTATTTCATTTTTAATAGGTTTGTTAAAGTTTGAATCTACTCTAAATCTGAGGGCAAAATAATGAGTTTAATTGCTAAACAATCAATTTATAATTTCATAACAATTTCTATTGCTTTTGTAATCGGAGCAATTAATACTTTGTTTTTATACCCATCATATCCTGGAAAAGAATTTCAAGGGCTTGTGGTTGCTCTTTTAGCTACATCAAATTTGTTACAACCTTTTATTTCATTTGGATGTCAACATGCTCTTATTAAGTTCTATTCATCCTATTCATCAAAAGAGGATAGAGATAATTTATTATGGTTTTCAATTTATTTTCCAATTATTATAATATTAGCTTTAGTTCCAGCAGTTGTTTTTTTAAAACCACAAATAATTTCTTTTCTTACCAACGTTAATTTAGAAATTGAAAAGTATTTAAAAATGATTTTTTACATAGCTATATTAACTGCTTATTTTGAAATATTTTTCAGTTGGCTAAGAATTCAATTAAAAACTATTTTTGGAAATTTTTTAAAAGAATTTTACCCTCGTTTATTAATTTTTTCACTTTTAACATTTTATATTATAGGTTTAATAAACTTAGATCAATTTATTGATTTTTTATTAATAGGTTATTTTATAAGGCTTTTAATTGTTATTATTTACAGCTTTTATATATATACTCCATCTTTTAAAATAAAACTTCCTAAAAATTTATCATCTATTTTAAAATATAATATTTTAATTTTTCTATCAGGTACAGCGGCTAGTATAATATTAGACATTGATAAATCAATGATTTATTCAATATTAAAAGTTGAAAATGTTGCTTTCTATGTTGTAGCCCTTTTTATTGCCACAGTAATTGAAGCTCCAGGTAGAGGTCTTTTTCAAATTTCTAGTCCTTTAGTAGCTTCAGCTATTAATAATAATGATATTAAAAGACTTGAAGTTTTGTTAAAAAAAACTTCTATTAATTTAATTATAGTTTGTGGTTTTGTATTTATTGTTATTAATTCAAACCTTATAGAATTATATCAAGTAATTAATCAGGAAGGTTATTCTAATGCATTGTCAGTAATTTGGATAGTTTCTATTGGAAAGTTATTCAGCATGTCAATGGGGTGTATAAATAATATTATTAGTAACTCAAAATATTATCCTTACATATTTTGGTTTTCATTAATATCAGGCTTTTCAGCTATTATTTTAAACTTGTTATTAATTGAAAAATTCGGAATTGTTGGAGCAGCTTATGCTACATTAGCTGTTATTGTTTTTATTAATATTTGTAAGCTTATATTAATATTGGTGAAATTTAAAATTCATCCATACAGTTATAAAACAATTTATGCTCTTCTGTTAATTATAATTATATTTTATATTATAAATCAAGTGTCTTTTGATTTAAATCCTCTATTGCTTATTTTAATAAAAGGTATAATTTCTTTTATTGTATTTTCTTTCTTTATAATTAAATTAAAACTATCTGAAAATTTAAATCAAATATATAATAATGGGTTAAGAGGATCAATTAAATTACTTTACAAGGTATTTTCCAGTAAATGAGTTTTTATTTTTAATAATTTTATTTAGATCCCCTTCTGCAATTATTTCACCTCCCTTATCTCCAGCTCCAGGACCAAGATCAATTATGTGATCTGCGATTTTAATTAAATCTAGATTGTGTTCAACAACTATTATGCTATGACCTTTTTCTATTAAATGATAAAAAGAATTTACGAGTTTGTTAATATCATGAAAATGAAGACCTGTTGTGGGCTCATCAAAAATAAATAGAATTTTTTTTTCAAAATTTTTATGGCTTAAAAATGATGCTAATTTAATTCTTTGTGCTTCACCTCCAGATAATGTAGATGATGA
>CAYUZY010000114.1:0-5379 GCA_964448645.1 uncultured Flavobacteriaceae bacterium | reverse complement strand
TTGTATCAATAATATCACTTTTCTTGCTTGTTGTTTTTGACAAGATTCTTGGAGGAGAGCAATCTACTCTTATTTTAAATATATCAGATATATTTAATGGATTTGGACATCCAGCAGTAGTTACTGTTGCTGCAGTACTAATAATAAGTAAAGCACTTAGAAATTCAGGTGTAGTTGATATAATTTCTAGGAAGGTAAAACCATTTACAAAGAACAAAACTCTTCACATATCAAGCCTTAGTGGTGTAATTGCATTATTATCAGGAACTTTATGCAAGCCCTCATAAGTTTGATAGATTATATCTAGTTAATGTAAGAGTTCAAACGTCTGAGGATGGAGGAAAGACCTTTACTCAGTTAAAGGAAAGTAAAAAGCATTCGGATAATCATTCAATAATATTTAAAAAAGATGATCCTGATTATATAATGATAGGAACTGATGCAGGGATCTATGAAACTTTTGATCTTGCTGAAAATTGGAGGTATATTAAAAATTTACCTCTAACACAGTTTTATAAGGTTGCAGTCAATGATGCTAAGCCTTTTTATCATATTTTCGGTGGAACTCAAGACAATGGATCAGCTGGAGGACCTTCTGCAACTGATGAAAGAGAAGGAATAAGTAATAGAAATTGGTATAAAATTTTAGGAGCTGATGGGCATCAGACTGCTAGCGATCCTGAATTTAATAATATTGTTTATGCTGAAACTCAACAAGGAGGTTTACATAGAGTAGATCTAATAACTGGTGAAACATTGTTTGTTCAACCACAAGCTGGAGAAGGAGATCCTCATGAAAGATTTAATTGGGATGCACCAATTTTAGTTAGCCCTCATGATCCAGCAACACTTTATTTTGGATCATATAGAGTTTGGAAGTCTGAAAGCAGAGGTGATGATTGGGCTGCTATTTCTGGAGATTTAACTAGAAATGAAGAAAGAATAACTTTACCTATAATGGGTCGAAAACAGAGTTGGGACAATCCTTGGGACATTAGCGCAATGTCAACTTATAATACTATTACTTCTTTGTCTGAATCTCCTCTAAAAAAAGGATTAATTTATGCAGGAACAGATGATGGCTTTATTCAAGTAACATCCAATGGCGGAGAAAATTGGACCAAAATTCCTGTAACTCAATTAGGTCTTCCTAAAAGAACTTTTGTAAATGATATTAAAGCTGATTTACATGACGTTAATACTGTTTACGTATGTTTAGATAATCATAAAGAAGGTGATTTTAATCCTTATATATTTAAAAGTACTGACCAAGGAAAAACATGGAAGTCAATTTCAAGTAATTTACCTAAAAGAACATTAATTTGGAGATTAGTTCAAGATCCAATTGCAAAAAATTTGTTTTTTGTAGCTACTGAATTTGGAATTTATACCTCTTTGAATTCTGGAGTTTCATGGCAGAAAATTCCTGGAACTCCAAATAGTTCATTTAGAGATCTTGTTATTCAAAAAAGAGAAAATGATCTTGTAGCCGCTTCATTTGGAAGAGGGTTTTATGTTCTAGATGATTTTAGTGCATTAAGAGAGATGATTCCTGAAAATTTAAATAAAACGGGTACTCTTTTTAAACCAAGACCGGCAAAATGGTATGTGCCAAGAAGTAAAGTAGGAAACACAGGTGCAGATTATTATTTTGCTAAAAATCCAAAATTTGGTGCAGTTTTTACTTATCATTTATCAAAAAATTATCCTACTCAAAAAGAAACTCGAAAACAAAGGGAGAAATCATTAAATAAGAGATTGCAAAACATTACATTTCCAGGTTGGAATAAGGTTGATAAGGAAATTAATGAACAAAAAGCTAAAATTTGGTTAAGCATATCAGATATGAATGGAAATATAATAAGAAATATATCTAAAACTGCAAGAAAAGGTTCTCATAGAATAGCATGGGATTTAAGACACCCGAGTAATAGATCAATTGGATCAAACTCTGGTAGGAGATCAAATTCTGGTCCAATTGCAATTCCAGGGAATTACAATGCAACTTTATATTTAGATAATAATGGTGAAATTTCCAAATTAGATGGACCGATCGAGTTTGAAGTAAAGCCAATTAGAGAAGGAGTTTTAAAAGGCGTTAGTTATCAAGAATATAATTCTTATAAAAATGATTTATCTGCTATTCAAAATCAATTGTATGAAGTTAATGATTTGTTAAATCAAAGTTTAGGGAAATTAAGTTCTTTCAAAAAAGCTTTGAGTAGAATTAAAATTAATCCTGGAGAATTAAACTCTAAGATATTTAAATTAGAAAATACTATTAGAGACATTAATCTTGAAATTAATGGTAGTGATGCAAAAAAGCAGATTGGAGAAAAAAGAGCGCCTACAGTTCAAAATAGAATGAGTGTTGCTCAAAGGGGATTATCAACAACATATGGTCCAACGATGCTTCATAAAAAAAGCATGAGTATAGCAATAAAGGCTATAAAATCAATTAAAACTAAAATTGAAAAAATTTATAATGTTGAAATTCCAGAAATAAATAATGAATTAATTAAAGCTGGCTCACCATATTTAAACATAAAATAGTATATAAATATTATAAAAAATAGAACCTTTCTTAATTGAATGGTTCTATTTTTTTTCAATATTTTGAGAGAATTCAAAAATTTCTAAATCGAAAAAGTTTATCGATGCGATCAAATGATCAAAGATGTCAGACATGATTTGTTCATATTTAATCCATTCTTTTTCTTTACTAAAGGCATAAACTTCAATTGGAATTCCCTGAGAAGTAGGAGCTAATTGCCTACACATAATTGTCATTTTTTTATTTAACATCTTATGGTTATTTAAATATGACTCGGCATATCTTCTAAAGAGACCTAAATTAGTCATATTTCTACCATTAATTAGAATTGATTTATTGACTTTTTTTGTGTTATTATGATTTGTAATTTCATTTTCTCGATTAGCAATAAAATCAGATATAAGTTCAATTTGTTTTAATTTTTTAATTTCTTTTGAATCTAAAAATTTTATACTTTTTGCTTTTATTAAAAGAGATCTTTTTATTCTTCTTCCTTCGGAATCACTCATTCCTCTCCAGTTTACAAAGGAATCTGAAACGAGTTTATAAGTAGGTATTGATGTTATAGTTTTGTCAAAATTTTGAACTTGAACAGATGATAAGCTTATAGATATAACATCTCCATCAGCATTACTGTTTTTCATTGTGATCCAATCTCCAATTCTTACAGTGTCATTAACAGTTATTTGAACACTTGCAACGAAACCTAATATTGAGTCTTTAAAAACAAAAAGAATAACAGCGGTAAGCCCCCCTAATGTTGCTATGAAAGTCGAAATGTCTTTATCAGTGAAAATAGAAAGGATTAAAAGAACTCCTAGAAACCACAAAAAGATCATAAAAACTTGAATATAGCTGTCAATAGGTTTGTCTTTAAAATTTGGGAGTGTTTTTAGATAGTCACTGACTGTTTTTAGAATAGCTCTGACTAACCAGATAAAGATAATAACAGTTGAAGCTTCTAGAATATTTAAAAATAAATTTTTAACATCTATCTCAAGGGTAAAGAAATCAGGGAAGAATACAAATAAATAATAAACTGGAATTATGTAAGATAATATTACAGGAAGTTTATTAAGAATTAAAAAATCATCAAACTTACTATCAGTTTTTTTTGAAACTTTATTAAATATTTTAACAATTATTTTTTTTGAAACAAAATATATTAATAAGCTTGAAAGAAAAATTAGTATAAAAGAAATTCCAAAACTAAAGATTTGAGACCAAAAGTCGTTAGCTCCCTTTTCTATTAGAATTTCTTTAATTAGAGACTGAATATTAAAATCATTCATTTTAGCTGATCCTAAATAAAAACAAACATAAATATATTTTTACAATAAATGATTTTTAAAAAATTATAATTTATCTCCTACTTTTATTATTACCTGTATCAATTTTTCAAAATCTTTTTTTGAAGTATCTGGATTTATTATAACAACTCTTAGAAACCTTTCGTTTTTAAAAATACATGAAGTTAAATAAATTGAACCTTCTTTAATAATTTTATATCTAAGCTTTAATTGTTTTTCACAATCAAATTTTGAAGGCATGTATTTAAAACAGAGTATGTTAGATTCTGGATAATAAGGGCATAAAAAATCATCTCTTTTACTTAAAAGGTCATGTAATTGTTTTGTTTTTTTAAAACTATTTTCTACATAATTTGTAATGGACTTTTCTCCTTCTAGAGCAAATGTCCAGAACAGTTTTGGGCCTAAAGGTGCTTTTGTACATTCTATAGTATATGGCATTGTGTCCATTCCAACTACTTCTTCCTTGTGGAAAACATAACTTCCTTCTTGTATAAAATTATTAATTTGGTTTGTATGATTTTTAAATAAAACGGCTGTACAGAGAGATGGAACTCTCATCATTTTATGAGCATCCCAAATTACAGAATCAGCCTTTTCAATTCCTTTTAATTTATGTTTTTCTTTTTTTGAAAGTAAAGCAACTGCTCCATGTGCGGCATCAACATGAAACCAGACGTTCTTTTTTGAACAAAATTCGGCCATTTCATTTATAGGATCAAATAAACCCGTTGATGTAGCGCATGCATTTGCAATAACAGCCATAACTTTTTTTCCTTCTTTTATAACTTTTTCATAGACTTTATAAAGCTCATCCATAATGCATTTCTCCTCATTATCAACTCGAATAGGAATAAATGAATTAGATCCCATTCCCATTATTGATAATGATCTCGAAATACAATAATGAACTGAACTTGCTCCTAAAACAACTAAATCATTTGGATTACCATTAGTCCATGAATTGGGAGATATAGATGCTCTTGCAGCTGAAAGAACAGTTAGATTAGCAATAGAGCCTCCATGAGTTAAAAAGCCACTTCCATAACTTTCACTATGTTTAAAGTCATATAAATCAATTCCTTTAAACCAATTTAATTTTTTTAACATCCAGTTTATCATAAAACTTTCAATAACTGAAGCAGAAGGGCCCATTTCATATAAAGAACTAGGATTATTTATAGTTCCATGAATCATTTCAGGAATACCTGATAAATCTTGCGGAACAGCAACTTGATGCCCCATATATCTTGAGTTTTTTAAATGATTTGTGTTTGATAAATAATTTTTGATAAATGTCATCATAGAATCAACATTTTCAAATCCATCTCTAAGATTATCTTTTAAATTAAGTTCATTAGCAATTTTTTTTGGATTTTTTTGTTTTAAAACATGGTCATTTTCATTGATATATTTAGATAATAGCATAGAAACTTTAGCATGTATTTGATTAAACGTAAGTTGATCTTTTGTTTGAGATTTTTTATTTTTCATTTCTTAGTTTCATTAAATAAA
>CAYUZY010000113.1:0-5429 GCA_964448645.1 uncultured Flavobacteriaceae bacterium | reverse complement strand
AAGTGCTGAAGCTATTTTAGAGTATATTTTATCCTGTGGAGTTAATGCCATTGAACTTATGGGCGATCCTGCTGAAATATATGCTGGTAGACCTGGAAACAATGTCAACATGAAAAAATTCTATCGATTGATCTACAAAAAAGATAAATCAAATATTGACAGAAAAGAATTAAAAGAATTACGCAATCAATTAAAAGAAAATAGTGAAAAAGCTAAAAAATGGAGAAGAAATGCAGACTTGAATAAATTTGAAAAACTTGGTAAACTCTACAAGAAAGCTGGTGTTAGTATTTATGCTTATAAACCCAATTTTATATTAGGGCCAAAAAACACAAATGAAGAAATTACTTTTGCTATGAAATCTGGTAAAGCTCTAGGAGCATCTCATGTTACTGTTGAACTTCCAAAAGAGGATCATTCTCTCAGATTAGGAAAACTTGCTGAAAAAAATAACATCTATGTTGGGTACCATGGACATGAACAACAAACTCCAACCTGGTGGGATAAAGCTCTTAAACAATCTCCAAAAAATAGAATAAACATAGATATTGGGCATTATACTGCTGCAGGCCATACGGATACTATTGATTTTTTAGATAAAAAACACGAACATATTAAAAGTATTCATGTAAAGGATAGAAAAAACCCTAAAAATGGAAAGGATAATGTAGTATGGGGAACTGGAGATACTCCAATAAAAGAAGTTCTTTTACATATGAAAGATAAAAAATATAAATTTCCTGCCACCGTGGAATATGAATATAAAACTCCTTCAGACTCAAACATTATAAAGGAAGTTAAAAAATGTGTCGATTATTGTAAAAATGTTTTAGAATCTAAAGCATAAAAGTAAAAAGGCAAATATTGAAATTTTACCTCTTTTTTATTTTAATTTTTTTTTCACTTTTTTCTTTTTCTCAAGAAAATTTCGAAAAAAATGATAAACAGATAAAAGCATCTTATTTTTCAGTTGAACCAAAAATTGATGGAAACATTTTATCTGACCCTTTATGGTCAGAAATAAATCCAATAAAAAATTTAATTCAAATCAAACCAAGGTTTGGAGAACTTGCCTCTGAAAAAACTGAAATAAGAATTGCTTTCTCTGATAAAATGCTTTTTATAGGAGTTATATGTTTTGATAAGAATCCTGAAAAAATTGTTGTTTCTGATTCAAGAAGAGACTCTGACTTAAATGATGAAGACAGTTTTTTATTTATTATAGATACATATAATGATCAACAAAACGGATTTCTTTTTGGAACAAATTCCAATGGTATGGAATATGATGCTCAAATTGACAATGAAGGTAAAGGTAATTTTAATGCTAATAGACAGCAAGGAGGAGTAATTGGAGGAACAAACATTAATTGGGATGCATCATGGGAGGTGAAAACAGATAAAGGAGATTATGGCTGGAGTGCAGAATTTGCTATACCTCTAAATTCAATTCGTTTCAGTCCTGGAAAAAATAAAATTTGGGGAATAAATTTTCAAAGAAACATAAGTAAAAATTCTGAAACAGCATTTTGGTCCCCTTTACCTCTTGGATTTGAAATTAAAAGACTTTCTCTTGCTGGAAAAATGACTGGAATAAATATAAAAAATCCTAAAAACCTTAAAATAATTCCTTACGGGCTTCTTCAAAGAATTAATGATAAAGCTAATCAAACAAAAAGTGCAAATCTTGATAAAGGGTTAGATGTTAAATATAGTTTAACTCCAGGCTTAACTCTTGATTTAACATATAACACTGATTTTGCTCAAGTTGAGGTTGATGATCAACAAATCAATATTGATCGATTTAATCTTTTTTTTCCTGAAAAAAGGTCTTTCTTTTTAGAAAATGCAGGTCAATTCTCTGTTGGAAGTCCTGGTGAAATTGATTTGTTTTTTAGTAGGAGAATAGGATTATCAAATAATGGTTCAATTATTCCTATAATAGGTGGATCAAGAATTTCAGGCAAAATTGGTCAAACAAATATTGGCCTTTTAAACATGTATACTGATGAAATTATTTCATCTAATATTGATAAAAACAGTTTCACAGTTGCGAGAATAAACCATGACTTTTCTGAAACAAGATCATCAATTGGAGGCATTATAATAAACAAAAAAAGCATTAAAAATAATGATGACTTTAATAGAGTTTTTGCTATGGATGGAAAATGGGGTCTTGGAAAAAAAGCTCAAATAACAGGATTTATATCTAAAAGCAATACACCAGATATTAAATCAAATGACCATGCTATAAAAATAGAAGGTACTTATAATTGGAATGGATGGAGATTAATACTTGGTTATACTGAAGTTGGTGAAGGTTTTAACCCGGAAGTAGGTTATTTAAGTAGAAACGATGGTTTTAAAAAATTTGGATATTTAATTTGGAAACAATGGAGACCTAAAAATACTGGAAAACTTTTAGAAGTAAGACCTCATATTGCAAACAGAACTTTTTGGAATTTTGAAAAAGAACTTACTACAAGTTGGACGCATATTGATAATCATTGGGTTTGGGAAAATGGTTTTGAAGTTCATACTGGAATTAACTTAACAACAGAAGGAGTATTTAATGATTTTCAAATATCACAAGTAAAAATTGAACAAGGAGAATATAAAAACAAAGAACTTCAACTTGTTATTATTACAAATCCTAATGCAAAAATTTCCTATAAAACAACAACTTTTATAGGTGGATACTTCGGAGGAAATCGAATTTCAAGTATAAATAAACTAAATCTTCGATTAGGTGATAAATTTAATTCATCTCTTTCTTTAAACTATAATAATTTAAAGTTAAAAAATGGCACAATAAATGCAGTTATATCAGGATTACGTTTAGCTTACTCTTTTACACCAAGAATTTTTATTCAAAGTTTAATTCAGCATAATAACATCTCAAACATTACATCCTTAAACACTCGTTTTGGCTGGATAAAAAATGCAAATACTGGTCTTTTTCTTGTCTTAAATACTATAAGAGATTCTGATTTTATTGACAAAATTGACAATCAAATAATAACTATTAAATACAATTACCAATTTGATATTTTAGGCAAGTGATTTAATTTTTTTTATTTTAGAATATTAATTTAAAAGTTATCGGTAAAGCCATTTTAAGTATTGGAATATTTATATCAATTTTAGGATTAGTTCTAATTTTAATTGATAAATATCCTAATATTTACAATAACCCTCTTGATTTTACATATAAAAAAAATAATTTTAGTTTTTATTTTCCTTTAGGAACTTCCATTATTTTAAGTATTATATTTTCTTTTCTTTATTATTTATTTAAAAAATAAAATGATTAGCAAAGCTGAGTTTTCATTAGATGGTCATAACAGATATAGCTTATCTAGAATTTGGGAAAACAAATTACCTAAGGTTTTATTTATAATGTTAAATCCTTCTATTGCCAATTCAAAAAAAAATGATCCAACAATAAGAAAAATCATATCCTATTCTAAATCATGGGGTTTTGGTGGGGTATATGTGGGAAATATATACAGTAATATAAGTCCATATCCAAAAGATATAAGGTCAATTAAATTTCATCGTGAAAAAAAAAATATTGAATCCATAAAAAAAATGAAAGAAAAAGCTGAATTATCTGTATTTGCCTGGGGAAATAATGAAAAGGCTCCAAATTGGTTAAAAGCCATTATAAAAAACCCCTATTACATTGAATTATCTAAAAATGGAATCCCAAAACATCCTTTATATTTAAAAAAAAACCTTAAATATCAAAAACTAATAATTTAAACATAAGTACCTCGGGTGGGAATCGAACCCACACTCTCGAAAGAACTGGATTTTGAATCCAGCGCGTCTACCAATTCCGCCACCGAGGCAAAGAATTCAAAATTAAAAAAATATTTTTTTCACATTTAATTTAAACCTTAATGATAAGGTTAAAAATATTTCTAAATTTGCAGTCCAAATATAAAAAAATTGGAGCCGTCTGTTAAAATATTTTCTTGCTCTCAAAGTATAGATTTATCAAAAAAGATTTCTAAGTCCTATGGTGTAGAAATAGGAAAAGTTAATTTTTCCCATTATAGTGATGGAGAATTTCAACCTTCTTTTGAAGAGTCTATAAGAGGTGCTAGAATATTTATAATTGGATCTACAAATCCTTCTTCTGAAAACTTAATGGAAATGTTATTGATGTTGGATGCAGCTAAAAGAGCATCTGCTCGCCATATAACAGCAGTTATACCTTATTTTGGTTGGGCCCGTCAAGATCGAAGGATAAACCTCGAGTTCCAATTGGAGCCAAATTAATAGCTAAATTAATTGAGACTGCTGGTGCCACAAGAATTATAACTATGGATCTTCACGCAGATCAAATCCAAGGTTTTTTTGAAAAGCCAGTTGATCATTTATATGCTTCATCAATTTTTCTTCCATATCTTTTATCTTTAAAACTAAATGATCTTACAATTGCATCTCCTGATATGGGAGGTTCAAAAAGAGCTTATGCTTATTCAAAATTTTTAAAGTCTGATGTTGTAATTTGTTATAAGCAAAGAAAAAAAGCTAATATTATTTCTCATATGGAACTTATTGGAGAGGTAAAAGGTAAAAATGTAGTATTAGTTGATGATATGGTTGATACTGCTGGTACTTTAACTATGGCTGCTGATCTTATGATTGATAGAGGGGCTAAATCTGTAAGAGCAATATGCACTCATGCTATTCTTTCTGGAGATGCATTTGAAAAAATTGAAAAATCTAAATTAGAAGAATTAATAGTTTCTGATTCAATTACTTCTAAAAAGAGTCATTCTAAAATTAAAATTCTTAGTTGCTCAAAACTATTTGCTGAAGTAATGGAATCGGTTCACTCAAATAAATCAATACATTCTAAATTCTTAATGTAAATTAAAAAACAATGAAATCTATAACAATAAAAGGATCTAAAAGAGAAAGCGTGGGCAAATCTTCAAGTAAAGCTTTACGTAATGCTGGCAGAGTTCCATGTGTGTTATATGGAGGTGATGAACCTCTAAATTTTTCTGCACTTGAACTTGATTTCAGTAAACTTGTTTATACAGCTAATGCTTATACTGCAAAATTAATTATTGATGAAAAAACTGAAATAAATGCAATTCTTCAGGATATTCAATTTCATCCACTTAATGATAAAATTCTTCATATTGACTTTTATCAAATATTTGATGATAAAGAAGTGTCAATGGATATTCCTGTAAAAGTTGAAGGGGCTGCGCCAGGAGTTTTAAATAGCGGAGGAGTCTTGTCTAGAAATAAAAGAAAATTAAGAATAAAGGCTTTGCCAAAAAATCTGCCTGACTTCTTAACTGCTGATATAAGTAAATTAGAACTAGGAAATAAATTATATATATCTGAATTAAAAAATGAATTATTTGAGATTCTTCACCCTGACAATACTGTTGTTTGTCAAG
>CAYUZY010000112.1:0-5523 GCA_964448645.1 uncultured Flavobacteriaceae bacterium | reverse complement strand
CTCTATCATAATACCATCTCTCTTTAAATGATTAAGTGAAAACAAGAAATTTGAATCCTCACGTCCACTTGCAACAGAAATGTTAATATCTGAAACGGGTGCTGGATCAAAAATTGCATCAAACCAATCTGTTCCATTAGGAGGAACGATTAAAATTTTATCGTTTGTTATTCCTCTAATATTTTTTGGAATTACAGCAGTTGTACTATTACCATATTGGACGTGGTCAGGTGCTACGCCATCATTAGCATAACTTTGCCATAACATATCTCCATGTTCTTGAGCAGTTAACAAAGTAGGAAGGTTAGTTGCATTTTGCATACCATAAGATAAATCAACAGAAACTTTTGTTCCGCTAACACCTTTTCCACTTTTAGTAGTTATAAGTATTACACCATTAGATGCTCTAGCTCCATATATAGAAGCTGCTCCATCTTTAAGAACACTTATATTTTGAATATCATTTGGATTTATACTGTTTAAAACATACGCATCAGTAGTCTGTACACCATCAATAACATATAAAGGATCATTATTATTTGGAGTACTATATCCTCTTATACGTACAATTGGAGCAGTACCTGGTTGACCACTGTTTATAACCGTAAGTCCAGCAACTCTTCCTTGAAGGGCTTCTGCAGCATTTGAAACAGGAACTTTTATTGCATCAGCAACATCAACAGTTGCTACAGAACCAGTTACGCTTCCTCTAGCTTGAGAACGGTATCCAGTTACAATAATTTCTTCTAGTTCACTGTCAGCTACAAGAGTAACATTTATTTGGTCTTGGTCTCCAACTGTTATTTCTTGAGTAGCAAATCCAACAAAGGAAATTACCAGAATATCACCTGAAGAGGCTTCAATTGAGTAATTCCCATCGAAATCAGTACTTGTTCCTCTATCAGTGTCCTTTACTTGAACGGTTGCAGCTGGTAGAGGCCCATCTTCACTCACAACAGTACCATTAACTGTTTGAGCATAAATACCTACACTAAGAAAAAAAGTAAATAGTGTAAATAATAATGGCTTAAATAAATTCATTTATTATTATTTTTTAAATTAATAGTCAGTTTATTAGTTAGTTAATTAGATAAGAAAGTTATAAATTCATTTTAATTAAAGAAAAATATAAATATCCTATCTAGATTTTATTGTTGTTTTACACAAATAAAAAAGCAATTTAATCAAAATTAAATACATAAATGAATAATTTAAAAGAAGAATTATTCTAAATTATAATAAACCTTTTAGACAGAGATGAAAATATTTTATTCATTAATAATTTTAATTTGTTCTTTATTCTCTTCGAATAAGTTAATTTCTCAAGAAAGAATAATAGAAGTCAATAATGAAAGACTTTATAAAAATTTAATAAGACTTTCAGAATTTGGAATAAATTCAAATAAAGGAAATGATAGGGTTGCTTATAGTGATTATGACATTTCTGCCAGAAAATATTTGATAAATTACCTTAAAGATATTGGAACTCAGGTTAATATTGATTATGCTGGAAATATAATAGCTTTAAGAAAGGGGTTAAAAAATAATTTAAAACCTATTTCTTTTGGCTCTCATATAGATGCAGTCCCTAATGGAGGACATTATGATGGAGATGTTGGAGTCATAAGTTCAATTGAGGTTTTAGAGGTGTTAAATGAAAATAAAATATATACGAACCATCCTTTAGAGTTAATTATTTTTTCAAATGAAGAGGGGGCTATTTTTGGAAGCCGAGCTATTGCTGGAAAAATTGATAATAAAACACTTGATGTTGTTACCGCTTCTGGTTATACAATTCGAGAGGGTTTAAAAAGAATTGGTGGAAAGCCAGAAAAAGTATTTGAATTAGCGAGAAAAAAAGATGAAGTACATGCTTTTTTAGAATTACATATTGAGCAAGGTAATATATTGAACTCTAATAAAATAGATATTGGAGTTGTTGAAGGAATTGTTGGTTTAAAATGGTGGGATGTTATTATCTCTGGTTTTGCCAACCATGCAGGGACAACTCCTATGGATGCAAGACAGGATGCCATGATTGCTGCAGCTAAATTTATTTTAAAAGTAAATCAAGTTGTAAACTCTATGGAAGGGTCTCAAGTTGGCACTGTTGGAAGAATTTCAGCTTATCCAGGAGCTCCAAATGTTATTCCCGGTAAAGTTGTTTTAAGTTTGGAATTAAGAGATTTAAGTAAAGAAAAAATTCAACTTTTATATAAAAAAATAAAAGATGAATCTAATCTTATAGCCATTCAAACAAATACAAGTTTTGAATTTAAGCGACTGGATGCAACTGCAGAACCTGCTTTAACAGATTTAAGAATTCAAAAAGTAATTGATCAGGTTTCAAATAAGCTTGGATATTCTACAAAATTAATGCCTAGTGGAGCTGGGCATGATGCACAAGATATGGCTTTAATTACTCCAACAGGAATGATTTTTGTTCCTAGTGTTGATGGAATCAGTCACTCACCCGATGAATACTCTACTCCTGAATCAATTACTAAAGGAGCAAATGTTTTATTAAATAGTATTTTAAAAATTGATAAAATCAAATTGAATTAATTTCTTCATCCATCCATTTAACTCTTTTTGCCACCCAGTTTTTTAAATATGATATTTCTTCCCCATAATTATTTCCAATATAATTATTTGGCCAAATGTATTTTCCAATGATTGACCATTTATCAAAATTTCTTCGAGGAGCATTATTTTCAATTAGAAAATTTGTGATTTTGTCAATTCTATCCTGTAAATTTTGATCAGAAAGGATATTTGTTCTTAAATCAGACCACCTGTTTTTTAATTTAGTAACAAATGCAGGATCTTCAAATAATCTGTTCCACCAAAAAGGAACTTTCCAATTATCACCTCCGCATACATCATTAAATTTATATGACCATCCAGATGTGAGTTCAGCATCACAATAATTTACGTTTCCAAAGCCTAAATTAAAATCCCAAATGGGACCCATTTTTAGTTTTTGGTTTTTATCCTTATGCATAAATGTACTTATTCTATAAGCATCAATATTTTTTGAAATTTCATTTAATATTAAAAAATCTACAAAACTATCAATGTTAATATATTTTTGATAACCGAGTTCAGGATCTTGAAAATTTGATGATAATAAAGCTTCTTCAAAGTCATTTAAATAATTTTTAATGTAATTTTTTTGATCATTTGAAATTTCAGAAGTTTTTGGATATGTATAAAGAAACTTTATATCAGATGCCCCAACATATGATCCTCTTGTATCAAATTTAGATGAAAATGAGTTCGAAGCTGTATATCCCTCATCTGGTGGTTTGTCGATTTTTATAATATAACCACCAGAAATATCATCATCTAAATTTTTACTTATGTTTACTCGATTTTTGTCTCTTTTAATTTTTTCCATAAGAACATAAGTCCCTAAAAATTTATTATTTATCGTTAGCTCATAAAAATCAGTACGACTTCCATACATGTCAATAGCATTTGATAATTGAAAAATTAACACATTTCTAATTAAACTTTTGTCACTGAATGGCCCATATAGAATCCAATCTTCCTCTTCAGGAAATCCCCCCAAGTCTGTATCAATATCCTCATTGCTACTATTCCACGTTTCAACTCCATATGATTTTTTTTCAAAAAATTGAGAGCTAGATCCTCTTATTTCAATTCCAATATTATAAGATTTATTTAATTCTCCATCAATGTATAAATCCATTGATGCAGGAATTTTAGGTTCATCAACTATTATCTTATTAGATGTATCAATTATAAATTGAGGTAAAAGTTTTGTATCATCTATATTTAATTCCTCTGAAGTTTTATTTGTGTCAGTTGACTCCTTTTCACAACTGAACAAAAACAGAAAGAAAGTTAAAAAAATGAATTTTTTAAATTTCATTAATTATTTTTAGCAAACAAAGATAGCAATGAAAAATATTTTAATTATGTTAATGCTCTTTAGTTTTTCAAATTATCAAAAAGATAATGATCTGAAGGTTATTTCATATAATATCAGGTATAATAATTTAAATGATGGAATTAATAAGTGGGATAATCGTAAAGAAACTCTATTTAATTTTCTAAAGAATGAAAATCCTGACTTTATTGGCATGCAAGAGGTTTTAGAAAATCAATTAAATGAATTAGAAATTAATTTTAAAGATTATAGTTTTATTGGCATAGGAAGAGAAGATGGCAAAAAAAAAGGAGAATTTAGCCCAATATTTTATTTGGAGGATTCTTACAATATGATTAAAACAAGCACATTTTGGTTATCAGAAACTCCTAATAAAGTATCTGTAGGTTGGGATGCAGCTCTTGAGAGGATATGCACTTATGGGTATTTTGAATCAAAAAAAACAAAAAAAAGATTTTGGGTTTTTAATACGCATTTTGATCATTTGGGAGAAATTGCAAGAAAAAAATCAACTGACCTTATAATATCTAAAATATACGACCTTAATAAAAAAATGGAACCTGTTATCTTAATGGGAGATTTTAATCTTATTCCAATTTCAGATCCGATTAAAATTTTAAGTAAAGAGTTTGTTGATTCATTTTCAATTAATTCTAATAATATCATAGGAACTTATAATGGTTTTAAAAAATCATATGATAATAATATGAGAATTGATTATGTTTTTTCTAAAGGATTAGATTTGAAAAGCTTTGAACATGTTCCAGTTAAAACTTTATATGGAGGATGGGCTTCAGATCATCATCCAGTAAAAGTTTTATTTAATTTTTAATTATCTTTAATTCAAAACTTATTAAAAAATAGAATTATGAAAAAAATGTTACCTTTTTTTATTGCATTTACTTTTAGTTACTCATCTTATGGTCAAGAATTTAAGGCATTAGATAAAAGTCCTCTAGATATGATTGAATATCCTGCTCAAAGAGGAGTGGATAAGGTCATGAGAGTACTTTTTAGTAGGCCTCAATTAAGGGGGAGAGAATTTAATAAGATAGTCTCAAATGGAAAATTATGGAGAACAGGAGCTAATGAATCAACGGAGATTACTTTTTACAAGTCTATGAATTTTGGAGGAAAAAAAATATCACCTGGTTCATATACACTTTATACCATACCGGGTGCTAAAGAATGGACTATTATTATTAATAGTGCTACTCACACATGGGGTTCATATAATTATAAAGAGTCAGATGATATTATGAGGACAATAGTTCCAGTAACTAAATCAAAAAAATCACTTGAAGCTCTTTCAATGGCTTTTGAAGGTCTAGATAATGGAGCTAACCTGCATATAGGATGGGATGATATTAGAGTGGTTGTTCCTTTTAAAAATTAACTTTTTAATGATCTTAAAATTTAGAAATTTAATTTTTGTTTTAGCTTTTTTGTTTTTAAATGACAGTGTTTTTTATGCTCAGTCATATCAACCATCTATTGAAAATTTAAAAGCGAGACAATGGTTTGAAAACTCTAAGTTTGGAATGTTTATTCATTGGGGAGTATATAGTATTTTAGGAGATGGTGAGTGGGTAATGAACAACCAAAAT
>CAYUZY010000111.1:0-5788 GCA_964448645.1 uncultured Flavobacteriaceae bacterium | reverse complement strand
AGAGTGCTGTTTCGTAAGTAGCCAAGGTATTACATTAAAATCATATTCAAAGTACTTTTTGTTTTTTCTTAAAACTAATTTCACATTTTCATTCCATTTTTTAAAATAAAAAGGGCCGGTTCCTATTGGTTTTCTTGAAAAATTTTCTCCTAGAGCTTCTACAACTTCATAAGGTACTACTGAACAATATTTCATTGATAATAAGCCTAAAAATGCAGGAAAAGGATTATAAAGTTTGATTTTAAAAACACTGTCGTTTAACGATTTATAATGTTTAACGTTTTGAAGAACCCAGCTTCCTGGAGATCCAAGGTTTTTATTTTTTAGCCTATTGAAACTATAGGTAAAATCAGACGCAATTACTTTTCTAGTTTTATTTTTTCCTAAATAATTTGATTCGTGAAAAAAAATATCATTCCTTAAAAGAAATGTATATTCTAAGCCATCATTACTTATCACCCATGATTTTGCAATTTCAGGTATTACTTTTAGGCTATCATCTAATTGAACTAAACCGTTGAATATTTGATTGACTGGCCATATGTTTTGAGGATTTCTTGCAAAAGCTGGATCTAAAGAGGTAATATTTCTGTATTCATTATATCTGAAAATATCTGTTTTATTATTATTACTGTTTTTAGAACAAAAAGAAAAAAATAAAATGAAGTTGATAATAAGAATAAATAAAGCAAAATTTTTAATTAATTTTGACATTTTTAAAAAGTTAATTTTTTCCAAAATTAATTTAATATATCTTAATTAAGTGAAAGTTTTAAAGGATTCTGTTTATAAAATAAGTAAAGTTAAAATTGCCTTTTACACACTAGGATGTAAATTAAATTTTTCTGAAACTTCTTCAATATCTAGAACCTTTAGTAAAGATATATATACTATTGTTCCATTTAACTCTATAGCTGATGTTTATATAATAAATAGCTGCTCAGTTACAGATAATGCAGATAAAAAAACTAAATCTTTAGTTAATAAAGTTTTAAAAAAAAATGTAAATGGGTTTATAGTTGTTATTGGTTGTTATGCTCAACTTAAGCCAAAAGAAATTTCTGAAATTGAAGGAGTTGACCTTGTTATTGGAACAAATGAAAAATACAGATTAGTTGAATATATTAATGATTTATATGATGAAAAAAAATTAAATAAAATTAACTCTTGTGATATTTCAAAAGTTAATTTTTTTAATGATGCCTATTCTCTTGGAGAAAATAGAACTAGAGCGTTTTTAAAAGTACAAGATGGTTGTGATTATAAATGTACATATTGTACTATTCCTTTGGCAAGAGGTGTTTCAAGAAGTGATAGCGTTAAAAATATAATTTCAAATGTTCATAAAATTGCTAAAGAAGGTATTAAAGAAGTTGTTTTAACAGGTGTTAATATTGGAGATTATGGAAAAAGAATGAACACAAAAAAAAATGATCAAAATAATTTTCTGCAATTAATTATTGAATTAGATAAAATCCCTTCTGTTTGCAGATATAGAATTTCATCCATTGAACCTAATTTATTAAATGATGATATAATAGAATTTGTATCTAAGAGTAAAAAATTTGTTCCTCATTTTCATATTCCATTACAAAGTGGTAGTGATAAGATTTTAAAAAAAATGAAAAGAAGGTATTTAACAAATTTGTTTTCAAACAGAGTCAAAACTATAAAACAATATATACCTAATTCTTGTATAGGAGTTGATGTAATTGTTGGATTTCCGGGGGAAAGTGAAAAAGAGTTTATGAGAACATACGATTATTTATCAAAATTAGATATTTCATATTTGCATGTATTTAAATATTCTGAAAGATCTAAAACAGAAGCTTTAAATTATTCTGAAGTTATCCCAGGATTTGTTAGAAAAAAAAGAAGTAATATTTTAAGGAAACTATCTTTAATAAAAAGACAATGTTTTTATGAATCTCAAATTGGAAAAAAATTAAATGTTCTTTTTGAAAGTGAAAATAAAAATGGTTTTATAGAAGGTTATACTGAAAACTATATCAAGGTAAGAGAATATTGGAATCCTAATAAAATTAATACTGTTCAAAAAAGAGTTTTAAAATCAATAGACAAGATGGGTTATTGTAGAATTTAATTATAATTTAATTCCAACAGGAAGTAGAGACTTATATGATTTATTTCGCCTAACAAAGCTTGCTATTTTTGGAGAAGTGGGAACGACTCTCAAATTTTTATTTGAAATAAATTCAAGTGTTTTCTTTATAAAATATTCTTCAAATTCTTTTGAATAGATACTCCTAGGTATAACTATTTTTGTTAAAAAAATTTTTCTTTCTTGTTCTGCGTATTCAATTCTAGCAAGAGTTCCATTTTTCTTTACTTCAAATTGTCTAAGAAATTCATTATTATCAAGTTTTATTTCAATCATAAATCTACTTTGATTAATTTTAGAATTAAACTTAAATTTTAACGGAAGACAAAAATACAATTATTTTGTTAGATTACAATTAAATTTTGGTAAATAGATGGAGAAGATCAACGTATATCTTATGCCAGGAATGGCTGCAAGTTCGCAAATTTTTGAGTATTTAAGATTACCAAAATTTTATCTGATCCATAAGTTAGATTGGATAATTCCAAACAGTAATGAGACTTTAGAATTATATTCTAAAAGAATTTGCAAAAAAATTAATAAACCAGACCCTATTTTAATTGGAGTTTCTTTTGGTGGTATTTTAATCCAAGAGATTTCTAAACACCTGAGTTACAAGAAAATTGTAATAATATCTAGTATAAAGACTAGTAGAGAGTTACCACTTAGCATGAAAATGGCAAAAAAAACAAACATTCATAGAATATTACCTTTTCAATGGATTAATAACCTTGATAAACTTGCCCTATTTGCTTTTGGAAATGGAATAAAGACCAAAATAAAGCTTTATCAAAAATATTTATTATTTAGAGATCCGAATTATTTAAAATGGGCTATGGATTGTATTGTGAATTGGGATCAAAAAGAAATTATTAAAGGATTAATTCATATTCATGGAAAAAAAGACAATATTTTTCCCATTAAAAATATATCTGGAAATGTTCATTTTTTAGAAGGAAATCACGCAATTATAATTACTAAGGCAAATCAAATAAGCAAATTACTATCTAAATTATTAAATAATTAGATTTTCAATTATTAATATTGTATATCATTTTAAATTATTTTTTTTTGAAAAAAAAAATATTTTTATTTTTAATTTTTTCACTTTTTATAAGTACAACTTATTTTAATGAGAATTTCAAATCAGCATTTAAATCTTATGGATATGATAACATTTACAGGGTATATGCACTTAAAACACCTGAAAATTTAAGTTTTTGCGACGAAAAAGTTCCTATAGAGTTGTTTGATGTTAAAGAAAGATTAGATAGAGAATTGTTAGTTAATACTTATTGGCAATCAAATATGCTTTTACTAATAAAAAGAGCAAATCGATTCTTCCCTTTAATTGAGAAAATTCTAAAAGAAGAAGAAGTTCCAGATGATTTTAAATATTTAGCAGTTATTGAAAGTAGTTTAGAAAATGTTAGATCACCTAAAGGGGCTAAAGGTATTTGGCAAATAATGCCTAGTACAGCAAGAGAATATGGTTTAGAGGTTAATAGTAATGTTGATGAGCGCTATAATTTAGAATTATCAACAAGAGTTGCTTGCAAATATTTAAAAAAAGCAAAAGACAAATTTGGGTCATGGACTTTGGCAGCAGCAGCATATAATAGAGGTATTTCTGGTATATCAAGAAATCTTAAAAGACAAAAAGTTGAAAATTATTATGATTTGTTATTAGGAAGAGAAACTAGCAGATATATTTTTAGAATTTTAGCTGTTAAGGAAATAATGAAAAATACTGATAATTATGGTTTCGTCTTCCAAGAAAAAGATCTCTATGAGCCATATGAAATTAGAGAAATTGAAGTGGATACTGCAATTTCTAATATCGCAGATTTTTCAAAAATAACTGGAACTAATTATAAAATTATGAAATTATATAACCCTTGGTTATTAGAAAATCATTTGAATAATAAATCAAGAAAAAAATATTTAATTAAAATTCCGAAGTAGAAATTAAATTCTTTTCATTTGCTTTTGAATCATTTTCATTTGCTCACTTAACATGTTGTGTTTATCTAATTTTTTTGCTTCTGTTAATAGTTGTTGAGCTTCTCTTTTTCTTCTTTTTTGCATTAAAATACCTGCTAAGCTCATTTTTGCCATTGCAAGATCATGATTCATTGACATTCCTAATTGAATTGCTTTTTTAAAATATTTTTCTGCTTGTGTTAGGTTTTTTTGAGAATAAATAATACCATTTAGATAGTTGTAATAACCTTGTTGTTTTTTGACAAGGGCTTTTTCAGGATTATATATTTTTGATAGCACCCTTTCAGTTCCTATAAAATCTTGTTTTCTTAATTTCAAAAATGCAAGAAAAATAATTTCATTTTTAAAATAAATTAATATAAAAAATAATGAAATTAAAATCAGAAAGATACCATTTCCAATATAGTTTTCATAAAATTGATATATTGAGTATAATAATGTGAAACAAGCTGCTAGTAGTTTTATATTTTTATTAAACATTTTTTTTTTCAAAAGTAATCAAATTTTGAAATGTTTTTGATTCAATTTGTTAGAGAAAAAAGTTGTTGTATATTTGCTCGAATTCCTAATTATACCAAATAAAATTGAATGAAAAGAACATTTCAGCCTTCTAGAAGAAAAAGAAGAAATAAACATGGTTTTAGAGAAAGAATGTCAACTTCTGCTGGGAGAAAAATTCTTGCATCTAGGAGAACTAAGGGAAGAAAAAAAATCTCTGTATCATCAGAGTTAACTTATAATAAATGATAAAAAAAATTATATTTGAAAGGTGTTATCTGTTTTTGAGTTAACACTTTTTTTTTATAATAAATTTAATTATGCCTAAGTCATCTTCTATAAAATCTATACTTGTTATTGGATCTGGCCCAATAATTATTGGTCAGGCTTGTGAATTTGATTATTCAGGATCACAAGCACTAAGATCTTTGAGGGAGGATGGAATAAAGACAATCTTAATAAATTCAAATCCAGCGACTATAATGACTGACCCAACTATGGCTGATCATATTTATTTGAAACCATTAAATACAAAGTCAATTATTGAAATTTTAAAAATACATTCTATTGATGCTGTTTTACCTACTATGGGAGGACAAACAGCTTTAAACCTTTGTATAGAAGCAGATGAAAAAGGTATTTGGAATGATTTTGGGGTTAAAATAATCGGGGTTGATATTGATGCTATTAATATTACTGAGGATAGAGAAAAATTTAAGGAATTATTAAAAAAAATTAGTATTCCAGTTGCACCAGCATTAACAGCAAACTCTTTTTTAAAAGGAAAAGAAATTGCACAAGAATTAGGATTTCCTCTTGTTATTAGACCTTCATTTACACTTGGCGGATCAGGAGCTTCGTTTGTTCATGATGAATCTGAATTTGAAAAATTATTAACTCGTGGTCTTGAAGCTTCACCTATTCATGAAGTTTTAATTGATAAAGCTCTTCTTGGTTGGAAGGAATATGAATTAGAATTATTAAGGGATAAAAATGATAATGTAGTAATAATTTGTACAATTGAAAATATGGATCCTATGGGTATTCATACTGGAGATTCTATTACTGTTGCACCTGCAATGACTCTTTCTGATAAAACTTTTCAGAAAATGAGAGATATGGCAATTAAGATGATGAGAAGTATTGGTGATTTTGCAGGAGGGT
>CAYUZY010000110.1:0-5852 GCA_964448645.1 uncultured Flavobacteriaceae bacterium | reverse complement strand
TGAGACAAGAATGCGATCAATGCGTTGTTGGCCTGATTTAATAGCTTCTTCAACAACTATTTTTACAGATTTAACCCCTTTTATATGGCCTTTAATTCTATTTTCCCCTCTTTTTTCAGCCCATCGGCCATTACCATCCATAATTATAGCAATATGTTTTGGTACATGTTTCATTTATTCTTTACAATAGCATGGTAAATCGCCAAAGGTAAATGAAATAGTTAAACCTGTAAAGACATACCAATCATTATTTCTAATATTTCCAAATTCTGGATTAAAAGGATCTTTTGGATCTATGGCTGAATCGTAGGAAAGAGTACTCCCGTCAATGGCATCAGTAAGGGTATACCTTGCTCCAATTTCTAATCCAATTACCCAAAGAGGGTTTGGATTCATTTTTATACCTAAGATAATAGGTATTGCTATATTTGAATCATAAAAAGTTTGGGAATCATTTAGAGAATCCCTATAATTTACTGGAGATTTTATTGGAGGAGTGAAACCTATACGATTAAATCTAAAATAACTTAATCCAAAAAAAGTATATGGAGTATAAACTGGTTTGCCGTTATGAAGATTAAAATCTATAAAATTAAATTCAATCCCTAGTAAACCTTCATTTATTGTATTGTCAAACTTGTATCCTCTTTTAAATCTATTTAAATCTCCGGTATCATAATCTGAACCTTTAATTTTGGATAAGTTTATCCCAGCTCTTAATGAATATCTTGTCGTCAAGTTCCATTTATATAATAAACCAAATGCTGAATTATTTGGATAAATATATCTAGTAGAGCCAATATCTCCAATATAATTACTGCCCCCCAAAAAAGCACCAATTTCATGGTATTGGGCACTTAAATTTGAGCTTAATAAAATTAAACAAAAGATGATTTTATAATAAAAATTCATTAATTCTATATCACAATAATATGTGTATAATTAGAACCTTTAAATACTAATTTTATTGTGTGTTTCTTTGATCTTTTCCCCAAAAAAGTTTTTCTCTTAATTTTTTGAAAAAAAAGTCACCATCAAGCTCAACAGTCTTAACATTAAAATCTGCTTTTTTAAGAAAAATATCATTTCCATTTTTAACTGTAAAAATTCTTGAATCAAGTGATAGTAAAAAATTTTCACCTTTTCCTTTTACTGAAATTTTAATTTTTGAAGAATCAGAAATAATTAGTGGTCTAACGTTTATATTATGAGGAGCAATTGGATTTAAAACCCAAGTTTTTGTATTTGGGCTTAAAATTGGCCCCCCACTACTTAGAGAGTAACCTGTTGAACCAGTTGGTGTAGAAATAATTAAACCATCTGCCCAATATGTTGTTAGAGATTGATCGTTAATTGAAGTTTGTATACTTAACATAGAGGTAGTATCTTTTCTGTTAATACTCACTTCATTTAAAGCAAAATTAAATTCATTAATAAAATCAATTTTATTTTTAGTCCTAACATTTAATAAAGTTCTGTTAACCAAACTGTATTTTTTTTTGAAAAATAATTTTAAACCTTTTATTAGGTATTCTTTTTGAAGACTTGTTAAGAATCCAAGATGCCCAGTATTTATTCCTAAAATAGGAATTTCAGTATTTTTAACTATTGTTATTGATCGTAATAAAGTTCCATCACCCCCAACAGAGAATAAAAAATCTATTTTAGAATTAAGTATTTCATTTTTTTCAAAATACTTGTAATTTGTTGTATTGTTTTCTAGCTTTTTTTTTAAAGATTTAATTATAATGATTTCGTGATTTAGTTTTTCAGAAAATTTTATAATTTCTTTGATTGTATTTATTGTTTCAAAGTTTGAGTAGGCACTGAAAATAGCAATCTTCATCTTAATTTAAGATTTCTGTAAATTTACGAAACTTACAGGATTAGTTTATTTTTTTTAATTTACATATATGTTTAGGAAATAAATAATTATTTTTTCATTTATGATTTAGAGCTTAATTTTATCTTTGAAAAAAAATAATTGATGACCTTACTTAGTGTTAATGTTAACAAAATTGCTACTTTAAGAAATTCGAGAGGATCAAATTTTCCAGATTTATTAAAAGTAACCAAAGATATTCAAGATTTTGGTGCAGAGGGAATAACAATTCATCCAAGACCTGACGAGAGACATATAAAATATTCAGATGCCCTTTTGTTAAAAAACATTGTTAAATCAGAATATAATATTGAAGGAAATCCCATTCCAAAATTTATGGATTTAGTGCTTGAGGTTAAGCCTGATCAGGTTACTTTAGTTCCAGACAAAATTGATAGTATTACCTCTAATCAAGGTTGGAATACAATTAAAAACCATGATTTTTTAAAATCAACAGTTAAAAAATTAAAAAATCAAGGAATTAGAACTTCTATTTTTATTAACCCTGAAATTAATATGGTTAAAGGAGCTCATTCTGTTGGTGCCGATAGAATAGAGCTATATACAGAGCTATATGCATCAAAATATGAAATTGATAGGGATTTAGCAATAAAACCTTATATAGAAGCATCAAGAAAAGCTAATGATTTAGGTTTAGGTGTTAATGCTGGTCACGATTTGAGTCTTGAGAATATTGAATTTTTTTCAAAAAAAATTACTAATCTTTTGGAGGTGTCTATTGGTCATGCGCTAATTTGTGAAAGTTTATATTTGGGTCTTGAGAATGTTATCCCAATGTATATAGGCAAGATTAAATAATGAAATTAATTTCTAGCAATATTATTGGTCAAGGAAGTAAAGATTTAATTGTTCTTCATGGTTTTTTAGGTATGGGAGATAATTGGAAAAGTTTTGCTATAAAATTTTCTAATATTGGTTATAAAGTTCATCTTATAGACCAAAGAAATCATGGTAGAAGTTTTTGGGATGAGGAATTTAATTATCAAGTTTTAGCTGAGGATTTATATTATTATATTGAATATTATAATATAAATAATCCTATAGTTTTAGGACATTCAATGGGAGGTAAAACTGCAATGAAATTTTCATTTTATTTCCCTGAAATAATAAAAAAATTAATTATTGTAGATATTGTACCAAAAAAATATAAAAAGTCTGATGTTGATATTTTAAAAGGGCTTGCCCTTTTAGATTTTGATGAATTAAGGACTAGAAATTCAGTTGATCTACAGTTGTCAAAATTCGTAAAAGAAAATTCTATTAGACAGTTTTTATTAAAAAACTTGTATTGGAGATCAAAGGAAAAGCTTTCCTTAAGATTAAACATTGATGTTTTAAAAGACAAGGTTGTTGAGGTCTCCGATTTTTCAGATATAAATATTCAATATAAAGGTAGTTCACTTTTTTTATTTGGAGAAAAATCTGAATACTATAATGAAAATGATGATATTATTGTAAGAAATTTTTTTCCAAATTCTAAAATATCCTTAATAAGGAATGCTTCACATTGGCTTCATGTAGAAAACCCAAAAGATTTTATTAAAGAGATTACAAGTTGGATATAGAATTTAACATCTTTTAATAAATATGTGAAAAATCAATCACTATTGTTCTAAAATGAAATCAAACATTAATTTAGAAGTCATTTAAAATTATGGATGTAGTAATAAGATTAGCAAATATAAAAGACAGTGGTGAAATTCTTAAGTTAATTAAGGAATTAGCTGAGTTTGAAAATGAACTTGAAAAAGTAGAATTGAATTTGGCTGATATTGAGAATCATGGTTTTGGTAAGGTTCCTATTTTTAAATGTTTTGTCGCTGAATATTTGAATTCAGTTGTAGGTATAGCTCTTTTTTATCCAAGATACTCTACTTGGAAAGGGCCAACTTTTCATCTAGAAGATTTAATTGTGACAAATACTATGAAGGGTAAAGGAATTGGAACGAAGTTATTATATGCTTTTGTTAATTATGCTAACAATCTTGGGGTAAAAAGAGTGGAATGGGAAGTTTTAGATTGGAATAAAAAAGCGATTGATTTTTATAATAAAAATGGAGCTAAAATTTTTAATGATTGGAAAATTGTTAAAATGGACTCTAAAAGTATGATTAATTTTTTAGCAAAAAAGAGTTAAACAATGAAGGTATTTAAGTTCGGAGGTGCTTCTGTAAAAGATCATCATGGGGTAATTAATTTGTTTAAAATAATAAAGTTATTAAAGGTTGAAAATACTTTAATAGTTGTATCAGCCATGGGTAAAACTACAAATGCTTTTGAGAAGGTTGTGAATGCATATTTTAATGATTTAGATCAAATTAGCTTTTTTATTGATGAAATAAAAAAAATGCATTTTAAATTAATTGAAAATCTTTTTAAGGATATTGATGAAGAGCTAAAATCTAAACTTGGTAAAATCTTTTATGAACTAAATAACTTTATAGATTCAAACAAGAACATGAATTACAGTTATGTTTATGATCAAATCGTAAGTAATGGAGAATTATTATCTACTATTATTATTCATAATTATCTAAAAAATAATGGTTTGAAAAATTCCTGGCTAGATTCAAGAATTTGCATTAAAACAGATTCTTATTATAGAGATTCTAATTTAGATTGGATAGAAACTGAGAAAAAGATTAATACACATGTTGACAAAAATTCAATAACTGTAACTCAAGGTTTTATAGGGAGTGATTCTAAAAACAACACAACCACATTAGGTAGAGAAGGTTCTGATTATTCTGCTGCTATTTTTGCTTACGCTCTTAATGCTAAATCAGTTACTATATGGAAAGATGTTCCTGGTGTTTTAAATGGAGATCCAAGAATTTTTAGGGATTTAATTTTGTTAAATAAAATATCTTATCGAGAAGCCATAGAATTAGCATTTTATGGAGCATCGGTAATTCACCCTAAAACTTTACAACCTCTTCAAAGAAAAGAAATCCCTTTATTTGTTAAGTCTTTTGAAGATCCTTTAAAAGACGGAACTTCTGTTTCAAAAGGAATTTCAATTAACCCTAATGTTCCTTGTTATATTTTAAAATCAAATCAAGTTTTATTAAAAATGTCTTCTAAAGATTTTTCATTTATTGTTGAAGAAAATATAAGTGAAATTTTTTCATTACTTCATAAATATCAAATGAAAGTTGAGTTAATTCAAAACTCTGCTATTAGTTTCTCGGTATGTGTTAATAATAAGTATGGAAGATTAGAAGAATTAAATTCTGTACTTAAACTAAAATATAAACTTAAAGTATATAATAATGTTGAACTTTATACAATAAGACATTTTAATAAGGAATCGATTAAACTATTAAATAATTTTAAAGGAAAGAAAATATTAGAGCAAAGAACAGAAAAAATATATCAGGTTGTTAAGGCCTAAATGTTTTTTTTCAAAATATTTTCTATAATAAATTTTTTACAAAAGTCTTTTATTTCATCTCGACTATTTCTAAATTCGTTTTTTATTTTTTTAATATCTCCTATAGTCTTTGATGGATCAGTGAAGTTATGATGTACTGTTTTTGAATTTTTTGATGGGAATATTGGGCAGTTTTCTAAGGCATTATCACAAACTGTAATAATAAAATTAAATTTAATGTTATTATATTCAGAGATTAAGTTTGATTTATGATGACTAATATCTAATCCTATTTCATTCATTGTTTCAATTGCCATAGAGTTTACACCATGAGCTTCTATTCCAGCACTATATACTTTAATTTTTGAACTATTAGAATAATAATTTAACCATCCATGAGCAATTTGACTTCTGCATGAATTACCGGTACATAAAACTAAAATTTTTTTCATATCATATTTTTAACTTTATTTAAAATAATTTGTGCCAACTTTTTATGACTTTCATATGTCCATCCAGCAATGTGAGGACTTAAAATAACATTTTTAGCTTTAATTAAATAATCTAAAGATTTGA
>CAYUZY010000109.1:0-6099 GCA_964448645.1 uncultured Flavobacteriaceae bacterium | reverse complement strand
TTATTAGTTTAAAGGTTCTAAATTATATTTCAATTCACCTCTAATTAACTTTAGGGGGGCTAAACTTTTTAATAAAACTGTCTCTAAAAATTCGAGTTCTGTCCTCAAAACTGTCCTCAAAAAAATAAACCCCTATCATTTATAGGGGTTTAAAGAGATAGTTGCGGAGAGACTGGGATTCGAACCCAGGCAACGCTTACACGTTGACAGATTAGCAATCTGCTCCATTACCACTCTGGCACCTCTCCTATTAAAATTTATCGATCAAAAATAGAGGTTAGTTTAAAACTAAACAATCATTTTTATAAATTATTCTGGATATTCAATTCTAATTTGATAAATATTTACCAGCTTTTTGAATAAAACATTTTTAACTGTTTCGATTTCCTTTAAAGTAATGTCTGAAGAATCAAATTGATTTTCATTCATTTTATCAGATACAATCTTGTCAACAAATTCTTCCAACTGATCTGCTGTTGGGTTTTTTAAACTTTTAGATGCAGCCTCTACAGAATCAGCCATCATTATGATAGCCGTCTCCTTAGAAAAGGGTTTAGGGCCTGGATATTGGAAATCTTCTTTTGAATAATTATCATCTTTTAATTCTTCATGTTTTTTATAGAAAAAATAAACTACAGAGGTTCCGTGATGTGTTTTTATAAAATCTATAACTCTAGAGGGTAAATTATATTTTTTTGCAATAATTACCCCATCTTCAACATGATCAATTATAAGCTTAGCGCTATTTATAGGAGAGAGTTCTTCGTGCATCGATTTATTCCCACTCTGATTTTCTGTATAATAAGTTGGATGCTTTAATTTGCCTATATCATGATACAACCCTCCTACTCTAACTAATAAAGTGTTAGCTTCTATTTCATTAGCAGCAGCTTCAGCCAAATTAGCCACCTGTAATGAATGATGAAATGTTCCTGGAGCCTTCTCTGACAATTCCTTTAATAAAGGTGAATTTGTATCAGTAAGCTCAAGTAAAGAGACATCTGAAACTAAACCAAAAACTTTCTCATAAATATAAATTAAGGGAAGAACAAAAAGAATAAATAATCCATTTAAAATAAATAACCCTAAAACTATTAACTCTAATCCTTTAAAATTACCTTCTTGAATAATTGAAAATGAAAAATAGGCCAATAAATAAACCAAGAGAATTTGAGAAACCGCAATAAAAATATTAGCTCTTCTATAAAACTGAGTTATAGATTGAGTTGCAATAATTCCAGCTATCATTTGTAAAAAAATAAATTCAAAACTATTTGGAACAATAAATCCTATCGACAAAACAATTATAAGGTGAATAAATAAAGCCAATCTAGTATCAAAAAAAACTTTTATAACTAAAGGTGTAATGCATATAGGAAGAGCATATATAAACTTTGGGTTATATTTTAAAATAATTGTAGATAAAATGATCATTAACAAAATATTGAAAAAAATAAAAGTCATTTTTCTATTATCATTATATATATCAATTCTATACTTATTTAAAAACATTATCAAAAGAAAGAAAACCAATAACATTAAAATAGAATAACCAAAAACAATCCAATTTGAAGAACTTGTATCTACATCTCTTGTTAAAAACTCCATTCTTAAAGAGTTTAAAATATTTAATTGTTCTTCATCTACAACTTCTCCTTGGGCAATAATTAATTCCCCTTTTCGAATAACTCCTCTTGATAAAGAAATTTGATCTAATGAACTTTTCTGAGCTTCAAGATTGAATTTTTCATCATAAAAAACGTTAGGAACAATTAACTCAAAGAATATATCATTAAAAGCCTCTTTATATTTTACATAAGGATTTGATTTAATTCTATTTGAGATATAACTAAACAAGTTAGAAGGATCAAATAACTGATCAATATTGATGGAAATTTCAATATTTTCATCTATTAAAAATATTTCAGATCTATCAGGTTTTAATTCAGTGGTTGAAATAACTCCATATTTATAAATATCATTTAAAATTGATTCGCCATAAACAAAAAGGCTATCATATAGTTCTTCATTGTTTAAATCAGATAAATATTCACCTATTTTAGTATTATAATTGTCAAAAATCTTTCTTTTAATATCATTATCTATTCTGTAATAAGGATTAAAACTTTCAATTATTTTTTGTTTATCATCACTTAACTCTTTTTCAGATTTTAAAATAGAAAAATCAAAAGGAGCAAAATATGTTGTGTATTGCCAAACTTTACCTTTTTGAAATTCATACTTAAATTTACCTTCTCTAGGAAATAAATAGACTACAATAAAACAACTGAAAAAAATCAGAAAAAGTTTATAAATAATAGATTTATATCTAATAAAAAAATTTAAAATATTTACCACTTTTATTATAATTAATTCAAATCTAGTAAATCTTATCTTATAATTTTTAAGTTTTATTTCAACCTTGTAATTAATAGATTGAAATTAATATTTTTGTCTAAAATCTAAAACAACTTCATTTATTTTCTAATGTTTGGCATTTGTAATTTAAGTATTGTTCCTATAAGAAAAAATGGAGATGATAAAAGTGAAATGATTTCACAATTACTTTATGGTGACCTATATGAAGTAATTGAAAAAAAAGAAAAATGGCTTTTAATAAAAACTGTTTTTGATGATTATAAAGGTTGGATTGATAATAATCAATTTTTAGAAATCAAATCAGAAGATCTTTTTAAAAAACTTTCAAAAAATGAAGCTTTCTCATTAGATCTTATAAATTTTGTTGAAACTTTAGACAAAGATTTAATTCCTGTTTTACTTGGAAGTAAAATAAGTGTTTCAAATCATATAAAACATAGTTTTGATGGACAATTTTCAGACAAGAGAAAAAGCAGAAAAGATATGATTCAAACTGCTAAGCTTTATTTAAACTCTCCTTATTTGTGGGGAGGAAAAACCCCTTTTGGTATTGATTGTTCTGGCTTATCCCAAATGGTTTATAAAATTAATGGTTATAAAATCCCAAGAGATGCTAAAGATCAAGTAAATTTAGGAAGAAACTTAGGTTTTATTGAAGAAAGTCAAGAAGGTGATTTAGCTTTCTTTGATAATGAAGAAGGAGAAATAATACATGTTGGAATTTTAATGAAAAACAATTATATAATCCATGCGAGTGGTCATGTTAAAATTGATAGAATTGATCAGACTGGAATATATAATTTAAATAAAAAAAAACATACTCATAAACTAAGAACAATAAAAAATATAATAGATAGTGTTTAGTCTATCATTTTTTTCATTTCAATAAAACCTTGATTATCTCCAAGAGTTCCATAAATGTTCATTAAAGTTCTTATAGCTTCTTCATCTTTATTAATTTCAATTAATTTTTTTAAAATAGGAACACATTCTCTATATAAATCTTCTCTTTTCTTTTTTAAAATATCATATTTAACATTGTCAGCTCTTGAAGTTCCTAATGAATTCATTTTATCAACTATTTCTGGTTCTTCTTCTAATATAAGAGCAACTAAATTTAAATAAGCTGATTCATAAGAAGGGTCAATTTCTATAGCTTTCTCATAATATTTTCTTGCATCTTCAACATTTCCCTGATCAGCATTTACAACACCTAAATTAAAAAACAAAATATGATCATCAGGCTTTAATCTAATTGCTTCAATCATAAGTTCTTTAAACTTATCCATTTCATCAAGATCTATATATAAATTCGCTTCAACTAAAATCAAATTAACATCTTCAGGGTTACTTTTTCTAGCTTCAGAAACAGCACTCATAGCTTTATCTTTCATTCCTAGCTGATTATATATTAAAGCAATATTTTTAACTATTTCGGGAAACTTTGATTCGGTATCTTCTTTTATAAATTGATCATATTCCTTAGGTAATTTTTTATATAATTCATATTGAACAGAATCTACTTCTAACTTTTCGCCAGTATCTATTTTTGTGACATAATACTTTGTAATTATGCCTTCATAATTTAGATCTTTCAATTCCAGGTAAAATTTCAATGCAGTATTCCAATCACCTGCATTTACTGAGCTTGATGCTGCATAATATAAATAATCTTCAGCATTTTTATCAATTGTATAAGCTAAATAAAGCTTTTTTGACGCTTCAGTATAAATTTTTTGTTGATTATCTGAAATTGCACTATTTACAATATCTAAAGCTAATAGTTCTAATTCATTAGAAACATCTTCGGCGAGATTTTTAACTGATTCTATTGATTTGAGTTTTTTATATGATTCTTCAAAATTCTCAGTTGATCTTAAAATTTTTGCTGATAAAAAAACATAATTATTAAACACCTTAGGGTCTGCATTTTCAAAAATTTTCTTGTTTGATTTAAGAATATCATTAGCACCATCAATATCTCCAGCATTGAATTTTTTATTTGCATTTCTTAATTCTTTTTTTTGCGAAAAGGAAAAAGAAAAAAACAAACATATAATTAAGAATATACTTTTTTTCATTTTTTTGTTTTTAAATTATTATTCGATAATAGTCCCGTCAGTAACCTCTATATCGTTAACATCTTCTATATCTTCATCATCTTTCATAACTTTAGCTACAGCAGCTATACTATCATCATCTTTTAAATTAATTAACTTAACTCCTTGAGTTGCCCTGCCCATAACTCTTAAAGTTGCCACTTCTAATCTTATAGCTATCCCTGATTTATTGATAATCATTAAATCATCTTGGTCCGTTACACTTTTTAAAGTTACTAACTTTCCTGTTTTTTCAGTTACAGAAATCGTTTTAACTCCTTTTCCTCCTCTATTTGTTATTCTATAGTTATCTAAACTAGATCTTTTGCCATATCCATTTTCAGAAACAACCAAAATATTAGTATCAAAATCATTAACACTAACCATTCCAACAACTTCATCTTTATCATTAGCTAACCTAATACCTCTAACTCCTGAAGCTCCTCTACCCATTGGTCTTGTTTTACTCTCTTCAAATCTAATAGCTTTTCCTGATTTAACAGCTATTAAAATTTGACTAGTTCCATTTGTAAGTTTAGCTTCCAATAACTCATCACCATCCTTGATTGTTATAGCATTAATACCATTAGCTCTTGGTCTAGAATATTTTTCTAAAGAGGTTTTCTTTACTTGACCTTTTTTAGTAGCCATTATAACATAATGACTATTAATATAATCTTCATCCTTTAAATCTTGTGTGCATATAAAAGCCTTTACTTTATCATCTTGTTCAATACTAATTAAATTTTGAATGGCTCTACCTTTTGAAATCCTAGATCCTTCAGGTATTTCATAAACTCGCATCCAAAAACATTTTCCCTTTTGAGTGAAGAAAAGCATATATTGATGATTTGTTCCTACAAATAAATCTTCCAGAAAGTCTTCATCTCTAGTTGTTGAAGCCTTTTTCCCTACCCCTCCTCTATTTTGAGTTTTATATTCAACTAAAGGTGTTCTTTTTATATACCCAGCATGAGAGATAGTTATAACAACTTTCTCATCAGGAATCATATCTTCCATACTAAATTCTCCTCCAGCATACTCTATAACAGATCTTCTTTCATCACCATACTTTTCCTTAATTTCAATCATTTCATCCTTTATAATTGACATCCTTCTATCCTTTTTCTCAAGAATATCCTTTAAATCAGCAATTGTAGCAATCAAATTTTCATGCTCTGTTCTAAGTTTATCTTGTTCTAAACCTGTTAATTGTCTTAGTCTCATTTCAACAATAGCCTTGGATTGAACCTCTGATAATTCATATTTTTTAATTAATTTATCTCTTGCATCTTCTGGACTTGCTGAACTTTTTATTAGTGAGATAACTGAATCAATGTTATCAGAAGCAATTATTAAACCATCAAGAATATGAGCTCTATCTTCAGCTTTTTTTAACTCTAATTTTGTTCTTCTTATAAGTACTTCATGCCTGTGTTCAACAAATTGCGAAATCATGTCTTTTAAATTCAACATTTCAGGTCTTCCCTTAACTAAAGCAACATTATTAACACTAAATGAAGATTGTAAAGAAGTGAATTTATATAGTTTATTTAAGACAATATTTGGAATAGCGTCTCTTTTTAAAACATAAACAACTCTCATTCCTTTTCTATCAGAT
>CAYUZY010000108.1:0-6217 GCA_964448645.1 uncultured Flavobacteriaceae bacterium | reverse complement strand
CAATAATAACACCTCCTGATATAGCTAGTCAAATAATTGTAAGTATTCCGATACTAATCTTGTATGAAATAAGCATAATTATTTCTAAAATTGTAATAAAAAAAGAAAACAGTAAAATACTATGAAATTAAATGCTTTTGAAATAGAAAAGTCTTATAGAAAATTAAAAGTTGTAAAAGGAATTTCTGTTGAAGTAAATCAAGGAGAAATTGTAGGGTTATTAGGTCCAAATGGAGCAGGAAAAACCACATCCTTTTATATGATAGTTGGACTTATAAAACCTGAGAATGGAAAAATTTTTCTTGATGGAGATGACATTACACCCTTTCCTATGTATAAAAGAGCTCAAAAAGGGATTGGATATTTAGCTCAAGAAAAATCAATTTTCAGAAAATTAACTGTAGAAGAAAATATTTTAAGTGTTCTTCAACTAACTAATATTAGTAAAAGTGAACAAAAAAATAAAACAGAGCAATTACTTGAGGAGTTTGGATTAGAAAATATAAGAAAAAATAGAGGAGATCTTCTGTCAGGAGGAGAAACAAGAAGAACTGAAATTGCCCGAACACTAGCAACAAATCCTAAATTTGTACTACTAGACGAACCTTTTGCAGGTGTTGATCCTATTGCTGTTGAGGATATTCAAAAAATAATAGCTCATCTAAAAAAGAAAAATATCGGTGTTCTTATAACAGACCATAATGTTCAAGAGACTCTTGCAATAACTGATAAAACTTATTTAATGTTTGAAGGAAGTATATTAAAAAAAGGAACCCCTGAAGATTTAGCTAAAGATGAAATAGTAAGAAAGGTGTATTTAGGACAAAATTTTGAATTAAGAAAAAAGAAGATTGATTTTTAATTTTAAAAAATTATTTAAAATAATTTCTGAAGATATTTATAATTATATAGACAATAATTAAAATTGGTATTGAAATCCAATTAATAAAATAAAATAAAACTAGTCCAAACAAAACAAATACACTTTGATAAATGTTTTCATATAATCTATAAGAATTTAACTTAAATGAAAATAATTTAAATCTAAGATTCATCATAATGGATGATAAAATAGTAATAACTAATAAAGAAGAAAAAGAAAAAATGAAGGGTCTAATTGAATTAAAAAATGGATCTTCAAACAAAATTGGCAAAGAAACTATAAAAAGAGCATTAGCAGGAGCTGGTAATCCATTAAATTCAGCTTTTTGAGAAACATCAAGATTAAATCTTGTTAATCTAATCGCAGAACTTAAAGGAATTATAAAACCAATTAGAGCTAATGGCGAAAAAGAAAAAATAAAATCAACTTTAAAAATATTAAAAATAAAATCAATTTCTTTTAAACCAACCTGAAGAAAAAGCTTATACATTACAATACCAGGAACTAATCCACTTGTAATTAAATCTGCCATTGAATCAAATTGAAGGCCAAAATTAGATTCAACTTTAAATAATCGAGCAAAAAATCCATCAAATAAATCAAAAAAAACTCCAAATAAAACCAAAAGAAAAGCAGCTTCAAAAAGACTTTTAAATGCAAAATATGAAGCCAAGCATCCACAAAGAAAATTCAAAGAAGTAAGAAAATTTGGAATATTTTTTTTAATCATTCTTATAATAAGTATTAAATTGTTCCCAATATAGCAATTGCATAATCAGTAAAAAAATTAGATTTGAAGAAAAATATATTTAAACTTAATAATTTACTTTATAGTTTAATTTCTGGTCTACTTTTAGGTTTTTCATGGCCAACTTATGGTGCGGCTATCTTTGTTTTTATATCATTAATTCCTTTGTTTTTTTTAGAGAAATCTATAAATCAAGATGACTATAAATATAAAAAAATAAGATTTTTTGCTTACACTTTTTTTTCAATTTTAATTTGGAATATTATTACTACTTGGTGGTTAATTAACGCCTCAGTTTTTGGAATGATATTCGCAATTCATCATAATGCTTTTTTTTATTCTCTATTATTTCTAATATTTTTCTCTTTAAAAAATGTACTAAAGGAAAATGCAAGATTTATATTTTTTATTTGTCTTTGGATTTGTTATGAAAAATTTAATCTTAATTCAGAATTTTCATGGCCCTGGTTAAATTTAGGAAATGTTTTTTCAGAATCCATATATTGGATACAATGGTATGAATATACTGGCGTCTTTGGTGGTACTTTATGGGTATTGATTCTTAATGTATTATTATTCAAAACAATAGATGAATATTTTGGTAAAAAAAACAAGATAATTTTAATTAAAAAAATTGTACTCTCTTTAATTTGTCTTATTATACCAATAATTTCTTCAATCTTAATTTATTTAAATATCGATGATCCAAAAAAATCTATTAATGTTATAATAATTCAACCAAATATAGATCCTTATAAAGAAAAATATTCTTTTACAAATTTTGATTTCTTAAATAAGCTAGAAGAATTAACAAAAAACAAAATTAATTTAAACACTAATTATATAATTACACCTGAAACTTTTTTTGCAGAAGGAAGTGGTGTGGAATTAAAAAAATATGACAAAAGTGATCTTCATTTTTCTTTACAAAATTTTTTACAGAATTATCCAAACACACAAATAATTAGTGGAATTCAACTTTATAATTTATATTTTTCGGATAGTGTTCCATCATCTTCTGCAAATAAAATCAAAAAAGGTTTATGGGTTGACTATTATAATTCTGCTATAAGTGAACAATTAAATGAAAAATATAAAATTTATCATAAATCAAAACTTGTGGTTGGAGTTGAAAATCTTCCATATAAAAATATATTAAAACCTTTAATAGGTAATTATCTAATTGATCTTGGAGGAACAGTCGCTAGTAGAGCTATTCAAAAAAACAGAACTAATTTTGTTCATAATAAAATTAAAACAAAAGCTGCTCCAATAATTTGCTATGAAGCAGTATATGGAGAATTTGTCACAGATTATGTTAAATCTGGCGCAAATTTTCTTTCAATTATAAGTAATGATGCATGGTGGGGAGATACAGAAGGACATAGACAACTTCTTAGTTTGAGTAAATTAAGAGCTATTGAAAACAGAAGAGATATAGTAAGAAGTGTAAACACAGGAATTTCAGCCATAATTAATTTAAAAGGAGAGGTCATTTCAAAATTAGATTATGGAGTTAAAGGTTCAATTGAAGGGAAAATATCATCACAAGAAAATTTAACATTCTATTCAAAATATGGTGATATCATTTTTAGATGGTCATTTTTAATAATTATAATTCTTTCTTTAATCTCAATAAGTAATCTATTAAAAAAGACTTAACAAATAATTTTATTTGTTTTTTTTTGATTTTTCCAATTTAAATTTATTTTTGCAAAAAATAAGTTTATGTATTGGACTTTAGAATTAGCTTCTCATTTAAGTGATGCCCCTTGGCCTGCTACTAAAGATGAGCTAATCGACTTTTCGATAAGAACAGGGGCTCCTTTAGAAGTTGTTGAAAATTTACAGTCTATGGAAGATGAAGGTGATATTTATGAATCTATAGAAGAAATTTGGCCTGATTATCCAACTGAGGAAGATTATCTTTGGAATGAAGATGAATATTAAATTGAAAGAATCTAATATATAAAGTCTCGTAAGAGGCTTTTTTTTTGTTTAAATTTGAACTTAAATCTAAATAATTGTGAATATACTAAATTCAGTATTAAAATTGTTTGTAGGAGATAAAACAAAGAAAGATTTAAAAAAAATCACTCCTATTATAGAAAAAATTAATAAATATCAAGAAAAATTAGAAAAAAAATCTAATGATGAACTTCGCAACAAAACAATTGATTTTAAAAAATTAATATCCAACTCTAGGGCTAAAATTGATAAAGAAATTAGTCAATTAAATAATTTAGTTAATCAAACTAATGATATTAATGAAAAAGAAGATTTATATGAACAGATTGACAATAAAGAAGTTGAGGCTAATAAAATTATTAATGAAATTTTAGACGAAATTTTACCAGAAGCTTTTGCTGTTGTTAAAGAAACTGCTTCAAGGTTTTTGAATAATTCTAAATTAAAAGTTAGCGCATCTGAAAATGATATTCTACTTTCCAATAACTACGATTATGTAAACATAGATAATAATTTTGCCTTTTGGTCAAATAAATGGGATGCCGCTGGTAAAGAAATAATTTGGGATATGGTTCATTATGATGTTCAATTAATAGGAGGTATTGTTTTACATCAAGGTAAAATAGCTGAAATGCAAACTGGTGAAGGTAAAACTTTAGTAGCTACTTTACCTGTATATTTAAATGCTTTAACTGGCAAAGGTGTTCACTTGGTAACAGTAAATGATTATTTAGCAAAAAGAGATAGTACTTGGATGGCTCCTATATTTCAATTTCATGGATTTTCTATTGACTGTATAGATTACCATAAGCCTAATAGTAATGAAAGAAAAAAAGCTTATGAAGCTGATATTACCTATGGAACTAATAATGAGTTTGGTTTTGATTACTTAAGAGATAATATGGCTCATAGTAAAGAAGATTTAGTCCAAAGAAAACATAATTATGCAATTGTTGATGAAGTTGATTCAGTTTTGGTGGATGATGCAAGAACTCCCTTAATAATATCTGGTCCTACCCCGCTTGGAGATAGACATGAATATGATCAATTAAAACCAAAAATAAGTTCTTTGGTTAGCAATCAAAAGTCACTAATGAACAAAGTTTTAGTTGATGCAAAATCTTATATAAAGTCTGGTGATAATGAAAATGGAGGTTTGCTCTTATTAAGAGTTTTTAGAGGCTTACCTAAAAACAAAGCATTAATAAAATTTCTGAGTGAAGAAGGTGTTAAGCAGCTTCTTCAAAAAACTGAGAATTTTTATATGCAAGATAATAATAGAGAAATGCCTAAAGTGGACAAAGAATTATATTTTGTAATTGATGAAAAAACAAATCAAATTGATCTAACTGACAAAGGCATAGAAGCCTTATCAATAGATAATGATGATAAAAACTTCTTTGTTTTAAATGACATTGGAATTGAAATTGCTAAAATTGAAAATCAAAATTTAGATTTAAAAAAAGAGGAAGAATTAAAAGAAAAACTTTTTAAAGAATTTGATGAAAAAAGTGAGAGAATTCATTCTATGAATCAGTTATTAAAAGCATATACTCTGTTTGAAAAAGATATTGAATATGTAGTTGTTGATAACAAAGTAAAAATTGTAGATGAACAAACTGGTAGAATAATGGAAGGAAGAAGGTATTCAGACGGATTACATCAAGCGATTGAAGCTAAAGAAAATGTTAAAGTTGAAGCTGCTACCCAAACTTTTGCCACAATAACACTTCAGAATTATTTTAGAATGTATGAGAAATTATCAGGCATGACTGGAACTGCGGTTACGGAAGCTGGAGAATTTTGGGAAATATATAAACTTGATGTTGTAGAAATTCCTACAAACAGAATAATTGCTAGAAAAGATGAAGAAGATTTAATTTACAAAACAAAACGTGAAAAATATAATGCTGTAATTAAAAAAGTTAGTGAATTATCAAATGAAGGAAGACCTATTTTAATTGGAACAACTTCTGTTGAAATTTCAGAATTACTAGGTAAAATGCTTGATAGAAACAAAATTAAACATAATGTTTTAAATGCAAAATTGCATAAAAAAGAAGCTGATGTTGTTGCAGAAGCTGGTAGAACTGGAATGGTTACAATTGCAACTAACATGGCGGGTAGAGGTACAGATATAAAACTAAATGAAGATGTTAAATCTAAAGGAGGCCTTGCAATAATTGGAACTGAAAGGCATGATTCAAGAAGAGTTGACAGACAGTTGAGAGGTCGTTCAGGAAGGCAAGGTGATCCTGGTAGTTCTCAATTTTATGTTTCGTTAGAAGATAATTTAATGCGTCTATTTGGGTCTGAAAGAGTTGCAAAAGTAATGGATAGAATGGGTTTAGAAGAAGGAGAGGTCATTCAGCATTCAATGATGACAAAATCTATAGAAAGGGCTCAAAAAAAAGTTGAAGAAAATAATTTTGGAATTAGAAAAAGACTTTTAGAGTATGATGATGTAATGAATGCTCAAAGAGAAGTTATATATAAAAGAAGAAAACATGCTCTTGAAGGTTCTCGACTTAAATTAGATATATATAATATGTTATATGATACCTCTGAAGATATAGTTAATAGAAATAAAAGTCAAAATGATTTTAAAAATTTTGAAT
>CAYUZY010000107.1:0-6229 GCA_964448645.1 uncultured Flavobacteriaceae bacterium | reverse complement strand
ACTGAATTTTTTTTAATGCCTAAATTATCAAATAAAGGAGTTCAATTGCCTTTTTCACCTATCAGAAAATTGGCGACTTATGCAGAAAAAGCAAAATCTAGAGGAATTGATATATTACATTTAAATATTGGTCAACCTGATATTGAAGCTCCTATAGAAGCATTAAATGCAGTAACAGAATCTAAATTAAAATTACTTCCTTATGGACCCTCACAAGGACCTCTTTCATATAGAAAAAGTCTTTGCAAATATTATAATAGTCATGAAATTAAAGTAAATCCAGATCAGATTGTAATTACTACTGGAGCAAGTGAGGCTCTAACTTTTTGTTTAAATGTTATTTGTGATGTAAAAGATGAAATCATTATTCCCGAACCTTTTTATGCTAATTATAATGGATTTGCAGCTGCTTCAAGTGTAAAAGTAATTCCAATTATATCTGATAAAGAAGAAAACTTTGAAATTCCTTCTTTAAATAAGATCATTTCAAAAATAAACAGAAAAACTAAAGCAATACTTATTTGCAACCCTAGTAATCCAACTGGACATGTTTACAGTGAAAAAGATATAAACTCTCTTTGTGAAATTGCATTGAAAAATGATATTTTCATAATTGTTGATGAAGTATACAGAGAGTTTATTTATGATAAAATTAAACATTATTCTGTTTTAAGTAACTCAAAATATAAATCTATTTCTATTATGATAGATTCAGTTTCAAAAAGATATAGTCTCTGTGGAGCTAGAGTTGGCTGTATTATATCAAAAAACAAATCTGTTATTAAAAATATTCTAAAATTTGCTCAGCTAAGACTCTCTCCTCCTACTTATGCTTTAATTGCAAGTGAAGCAGCTCTTGAAGCACCTAAAAGTTATATGTTAGAAGTTTTAAAAAAATACTCTAATCGTCGAAAAGTTCTAATTGATAATTTAAAAAAAATAGATGGTGTTTCAGTAACTAAACCTATGGGAGCTTTTTTTTGTATAGTTAAATTACCTGTAAAAAATGCAGAAAATTTCTGTCGTTTTTTACTTGAAGATTTTAATGATTCAAATCAGACAGTTATGTTAGCTCCAGCTCAAGGGTTTTATTCAACTCCTGGATACGGCATTGATAAAGTTCGGTTTGCTTTTATTTTAAAACCCTCCAAACTAATTAGAGCAACTCAAATTCTAGAAAAAGCTTTAAAAGTTTATCAAAATTAAATAGAGTTTACTATATTCAAATATGCTTACAATTAAAGAAAATGTTTCACTCAAAACATTCAATACTTTTAAAATTGATGTTATTTCAAAAGGCTTTGTTTCTGTAAAAAATTTTAATGAATTAAAAAAAGCATTAGAAAATAATCAATATAAAAATTATAGAATATTAGGTGGAGGAAGTAATATACTTCTTACTAGTGACTTTGATGGTCTTACAATTCATATTGCCAATAAAGGTATTTCAATTATTAATGAGTCTAAAAAAAATGTAACAATTGAAATAAGTGCTGGAGAAAATTGGCATGATTTAGTTTTATGGACTCTTAATAATAATCTTGGAGGAATTGAAAATTTATCTTTAATTCCAGGAAGTGTGGGTGCCGCTCCTATCCAAAATATTGGTGCTTATGGTGTTGAATTAAAAGACGTTTTCTTATGTTGTGAAGCCTTAAATATAAAAACAAAAAAAATTAGAAAATTTTCTCTTAAGGACTGTAAATTTACATATAGAAGTTCAATATTTAAAACAAAGGAAAAAAACAATTATATAATAATGAAAGTTTTCTTAAAACTTAACAAAGAACCTCACAAATACATTACTAGCTATGGGAAAATAAAAGAAGTTCTTGAAAACAAGAAACTTTCAATTCAAAATATTTCTAAAGCAATTATAAAAATTAGACAATCTAAGCTGCCAGATTCAAAAAAAATTGGAAATGCAGGAAGTTTTTTTAAAAACCCTATAATTGAATTAAATCATTATGAAAATTTAAAAAATAAATTTAAGGACATTCCAGGGTATGAAGCTCTAAATAATGGAATTAAAATACCCGCCGGATGGTTAATAGAACAACTTGGATATAAAGGTCTAAACATTGGTGATGTCGGTATATATAAAAACCAAGCATTAGTTCTTGTTAATAATGGAAAAGCATCAGGAATAGATGTTTTAAATGTTGCTAAAAAAATTAAAAATGATGTTAAAAGAAATTTTAATATTTCTTTAGAATTTGAAGTTAATATCTTATAATTTTATTCTTTATTTTTTGAATCGATAATAATTGTTACAGGACCATCATTTTCTATACTAACTATCATATTTGCCCCAAACTCACCTGTAATTATTGGTTTAGATATTAAACTTGAAGTTTTGTTTATAAAATAATTATATAAAGGAACTGCATGATCATGTCTAGCTGCATTAATATATGAAGGTCTATTTCCCTTTTTTGTAGAAGCAATTAAAGTAAATTGACTTATAATCATAATTGATCCATTAATGTCTATTAGTGATAGATTCATAACATCAGTTTGATCATTAAATATTCTCATATTAACAATTTTATTTACTAACCAATCAGCATCTTCTCTGCTATCATTTTTTTCAATTCCCAATAAAACAACAATGCCAGAATCAATAATTTTTTCTTCGATATTATTTATTAAAACCTTAGCATTATTAACTCTTTGTAATACAGCTTTCATTCAATTATTTTCTATATGTTGAACTTTCATCAATCAAATTTAAATAACTTTTATATCTTGAATCTGAGATTATTTTATTTTTCAATGCATTTAGAACTGCACATTTAGGTTCATTTAAATGTAAACAATTATTGTATTTACAATTTTCTTTTAAACTTTTAAACTCTGGAAAATAATCTCCAATATCATTGGAATTCATATCAACTAATCCAAAACCTTTAATTCCTGGAGTATCAATTATTTTAATTCCATTATTTAAATCAAACATTTCTGAATAAGTTGTTGTATGCTGACCTTGTTTATATAAATTAGAGATCTCAGATGTTTTAATAGATAGATTAGGAGAAATAGAATTAATCAAAGTTGACTTTCCGACGCCACTATGACCAATAATCATATTAACCTTCTTATTCATTAATTTTGATACTTTATCTACTAAAGCTATATCTAAAGCTGAAATTTTTAAACATTTGTAACCTATTGATTCATATGTTTTTTTTAAAATTTCTATTTCATTTTTTTCTGATGATGAATATAAATCCATTTTATTAAAAACAAGATTTAATGGAATCTTATAAGCCTCTGCTGTAACTAATATTCTGTCAATGAATTGAGTAAAAGTAATTGGGTAATTTAAAGTAATAATTAAAAAAATTTGATCAATATTTGAAGCAATTATCTGAACTTGTTTAGATAGCTTTACTGACTTTCTAATAATATAATTTCTTCTTTTTTTTACTTCAATAATAACACCTTGATTATTATTTTTAATTTCTAAAATGAAATTTACATTATCTCCCACAACAACTGGACTTGTACTTTTCGAATTTTCAAGTCGAAGTTTTCCTTTGATTCTACAATTGTAAAAATTTTTGCCGGATTTAACAAGATGCCAAATTCCTGTTGATCGATATACAATTCCTTTCTTCAATTTTTTATTGCAAAGTAAGATTTAGATTTTTTTTTACCAAATCATTAATATTGACCATTTTCCGAATTTGTATCTTTACAAAAAAAATAATGTCAAAAAAAGGGATTCTAATGATTTTAGATGGATGGGGAATTGGAAAAGATCCTAATGTATCTGCTGTTGAATTATCCAAAACTCCAAACATTGACAAACTATTTAAAAAATATAATTACAGTAATTTAAGAACTGACGGAGAATATGTTGGCCTTCCAAAAGGACAAATGGGAAATAGTGAAGTTGGTCATATGAATATAGGTGCTGGAAGAATTGTAAATCAAGATTTAGCTAAAATAAATATTTCCATTCAAAATAACACATTGGCAAAAAATAAAACTTTAATAAATAGTTTAAATTTAGCAAAAAAAAACAATAAACCTATTCACTATATAGGTTTATTATCTGATGGAGGTGTCCATTCTCATATTTCTCATCTTGAGGAATTAATAAAAATAACATCAAAGTATAATCTTAAAAATGTTTTTATTCATGCAATTACAGATGGTAGAGATGTTGATCCAAAATCAGGAATAAATTTTATTAAGTATGTCAATGAAAAATTTATAAAATACGGAGCTGTTTTAGCTTCTGTAATAGGAAGATTTTATGCAATGGACAGAGATAAAAGATGGGAAAGAATTAAAAAGTCATATGATCTTTTAATTAATGGAGAAGGTATTAAATCTGAAGATCTAAATAAAAGTATTTTAAACAGCTATAAAAAAGGTATTACCGATGAATTTATTGAGCCTCATTTTAAATCTGACAAAGATGGTAAACCAATTGGAAAAATTAATAAAGGTGACATTGTTATTTTTTTTAATTTCAGAAGTGATAGAGCTAGAGAACTTACTGAAGTGTTAAGCCAAAATGGAAAAAAAGAATTTAATATGAATCCAGTTGAAACATATTATATAACTCTTACAAATTATAATGAAAAATATACAAAAATTAAAGTTCTTTTTGACAAAGAGAATCTAAAGGAAACACTTGGGGAAACTCTTTCTAAAGCAAACAAAACCCAGCTCAGAATTGCAGAAACTGAAAAATATCCTCATGTTACTTATTTTTTCAATGGAGGAAAAGAAGAACCTTTCATTGGGGAGAAAAGAATCTTATGTCCATCTCCAAAAGTACCGACATATGATATGGTTCCAGAAATGAGTGCTTTTGATGTAATGAATAAAACTATAAATTATATTGAAACCGATAACCCTGATTTTATCTGTATAAATTTTGCAAATCCTGATATGGTTGGGCATACAGGAAATTTAAATGCTGCAATAAAAGCATGTGAAACAGTAGACAATTGTCTAGGTAGAATAGTTAAGAAAGCTCTTTCGAAAGATTATTTTATATTAATAATAGCTGATCATGGAAACTGTGAAAAAATGATAAATAGTGATGGAAGTCCAAATACAGCTCATACTACAAATCCTGTTCCTGTTATTTTAGTAGATTCAAAAAAAAATAAAATAAAATCTGGAATTTTAAGTGATATCGCTCCTACAATTTTAGATTTAATGAATATTGATATTCCAAAATCTATGGATAGAAAATCATTGATAATTTAAAGAATAAAATTCTTTCAAAAATAAAAATGTCCAAAATTATACTTAAAAATTCTCATGAAATCGATTTAATCAGAAAAAGTGCTCAAATAGTTTCAAAAACTTTAGGAATGCTTGCTAATGAAATTAAACCCGGTATAAGTTCATTAAAATTAGATAAATTGGCAGAAACCTTTATAAGAGACCATGGAGCTGAGCCAGGATTTTTAGGTTTATATGATTTTCCAAACACCTTATGTGTTAGTCCCAATTCACAAGTTGTTCATGGTATCCCTAATAAAGAACCTCTTAAAAATGGCGATATATTATCAATTGACTGTGGAGTACTATATAACGGTTTTTATGGAGATCATGCCTACACATTTGAAGTAGGAGATGTAAAACCTGAAGTAAAAAAATTACTAAAAATTTCTAAAGAATCACTATATAAAGGAATTTCTGAGTTTAAAATTGGAAACAGAATTGGAGATATAGGTTTTGCAATTCAAAAATGTAATGAAAAAGAAGGTTACGGAATTGTTAGAGAACTTGTTGGTCATGGACTAGGTGAGAAAATGCATGAAGGTCCAGAAGTTCCTAATTACGGTAAAAAAGGAAAAGGAAAAAAAATACAAGAAGGAATGGTAATTGCTATTGAACCTATGATTAATTTGGGGACTCACAAAATCAAACAATTAAATGATGGGTGGACAATTTTAACATATGATGGAATGCCAAGTCCTCATTTTGCACATAATATTGCAATAATAGAAGGCAAACCAAAGCTTCTTTCAACTTTTAAATATGTTTATGAAGCGTTAGGTATATCTTCTGATGAAGAAAACAAATTTTAATAACTTCATTATGAATTTTATTCTAAATTTAATTCCGAGGAAATATCTTATAAGAATAAGTATATTTTTAAGACCATTACTTAAAATTTATTACAAAGGATCAAAATTTACAGATCCAATAGATAATTCTAAATATAGAAAGTTTTTACCTTACGGTTATGGAAAAA
>CAYUZY010000106.1:0-6364 GCA_964448645.1 uncultured Flavobacteriaceae bacterium | reverse complement strand
TGAAGAAACTCCTGCAGCTGAAGAAACTGCTTCAGATGAAAAAGACATTAAATCTAAGGATAGTTCAAGCTGATAGAAATCATTTTCTTAAATGAAAAAACAAGATTGTTTTTATCTTGGAAAGATTATAAAAAAATACAGCTTTAAAGGAGAGGTTTTAATCAAAATAGATGGTAACTTATCTGAAGATTATTTTAATCTAAAAAATGTTCTAATAGAGAATGATAAAAATTTAGTTCCTTTCTTTATAAAAAATATAAAATTACACAAACCTGATATTTTAAGAATTAAATTTGAAGATATAGATTCTGAGGAATTAGCAAATAAAATATTAAGAAAAGACATTTATCTTCCTTTATCTATACTACCTCCTTTAATTGGTAAGAAATTTTACTTTCATGAAGTAATTGGTTTTAAAGCTTTTAATAATGATAAAATAATTGGAATCATAAAAAATATTAATGATAAATCTCCTCAAGCAACATTTGAAATAAAAAATAATAAGAGAATAATTCTAATTCCAGTTCATGATGATTTTATAATAAAAATAAATAGAAAAGAAAAAAGCATTAAATTGAATATACCTAATGGATTGTTAGATTTACAAAATTAAAAATCAAAAACAAACCCAAAGGAAGGAAAAGGTGTTTGAGTTCTATTTGTGTCAATTTCAACTATTTCCCTTGGATCTGATATTGTACCGTCTTGATTCCTTTTTAAACCATAATCTTTTGGTCTTGGAATGGGTTGAGCAAGAAAGTTTTGAACTTCAATATAAAAATTAAATGAAATTTTCTTAAAATTCCATTTTTTATCAATTCTTAAGTCCCCTTGACTATAAACAACAAGTTTTTCAGTGCCTAACAAATTATAATCTAAAACTATTTGAGGATATGAAATTAAACTTTCATCAACATCTACAGGTACATAAGGGGTTTTTCCAGTATATCTTATTCTCATACTAATTTCCCAATTTCTTTTTAACTTATAACCTCCTGTAAATGAAAGTAAATTTCTACTGTCCCAAACTGATGGTAATTTTTTTTGATTTAAACCACTAAAATTACTGTAAAAATGGGTATATGCTAGAACTCCATAAAAATTGTTTGTAAGCTTTTGTTGAAATAAAAATTCTAACCCATAACTTTCTCCACTACCTTTATCAGATACAGGTTCATTTCCTAATACTTCAAATCCTCCTCCTTTATTAGCTAAGGAAATCCTGTCAATTATAGAAACAGGATACTGGCTATATTTTTTAATAAAACCTTCAATTGTAAACCTTGAAGAATTAGAAAAATTATGTTCAATTCCAATTACAAAATGATCACTTTGAGTATACTTTAAATTTTTATTTATATATATTCCTTTATTATCTCTAAATCCTAACATTGTATAGGTTGGAATTTTATAATACCTTCCTATTGATGAATTTAATTTCCATTTTCCATCTTGTGATATATTGTATGAAGTTGCTAATCTTGGAGAAAAATTTTCAATCAAAGATGAACCTTTAGAAAAAGTATCGGCATCAAATCTAAACCCAAATGAAAAACTTAATCGATTATTAATAAATGATCTACTTCCATTACTATAAAACCCATATTTAAAAAAACTAAAATTAGTATCATAGTTAAAATCATTTAACAAACTAAAAGTATTGTTTTTATATGTGGAATTCTGAAAATTTAATCCATAAGAAAATTTCCATTGATTTAGAAAACGAATGACTTTGACCCTTAATTTTGTTTCTATTTCTTGAGAATCATTTTCAAAAAGAACTCCTTTCTTTTTTTCATTATCACTAAACCTGCTGAATAAATTTTGAAGTCTATTTGAACTTAAAACAGTTCTCATTCTACCTTTTCCATTTTTAAAATTTCTTTTCCAAGAAAGTCCTAATGTTCTTGTTTGTTGTTCAATAATAGGTACTTGCTCAATTGTTGATTGCTGTTCTGAATCAAAATCATCTGGAGCAACAACAGAAAAATCATCTATAGAGCCTAAGCCAATAAAACTTATAGAATTATATTTATCAAATTTATGATCAATTTTCCATTGATAATCCCAATAATCTGGTCTAATTGGTAAACCAACTAAGGCAAATACAAACTGTAGGTAACTTCTTCTAAAAGATAGCATTAAAGTCGTATTTGATCTATTATTCTGCTTTAAAAACAATGGAGTATTTAATGTAATCCCTGCCTCACTTGCACCAACTCTAACTTTAAAAGATTTTTTATCATTATTTCCATCTCTTTGTTCAAAAGCTAAAACTCCCGAAAGAGGATTGTCATATTCAGCACCAAAAGATGAAGTAGAAAGATTTACTTCACGAATAAAGTCGATATTTAGCATTCCCACTGGTCCACCGGCACTTCCTTGAGTACTAAAATGATTAATATTTGGAATTTCAACACCATCTAGATAATAAACTGTCTCGTTTGGTGCTCCCCCTCTAATAATAAAATCATTTCGAAAACCTCCTATAGATGGAGAAATCCCTGGAAGGCTTTGAGCTACCTTAGCAATATCATTATTTCCTCCAGGATACGTTTCAATTTCAACTGCAGATAATGATTGAGTTGATAATGGAGTTTCTTTTGAAGTTCTAAAAGGACTTTTAATTAATATTACTTCTTCTAAATCTTCAGAAGATTCTTGTAAATTAAAAAGTAAATTAGATGTTCCAACTGATTTTACAATTACATTAAAAATTGTTTGTGTTTCATACCCTAAATAACTTGCAGATAAATTATAAGTTTTAGGAGGAATATTTTTGAAAATAAAATATCCTTCAGAATCAGATATTACACCAAACTCTGAATTATTAATTATAATTGTAGCACCCTCCAATGGAAGCTTAGATTCAAAATCAATAACTCTTCCTGATAAATCCCCTGTTGTTTGCGAAGTTAATGAAAGAGCTAAAAAGAAATTAATTATAAAAAAATAAAATTTCATTGTGCAAAATTAACTAAAGAAATGAATTGGATTTAAAAAAAATTATTTATTATTTTACCAAAAAAAATTGAAAAGTAAAAGAAGACTTTTTTTAAAAAATGCATGTGCTCCTGTTCTTTTTTCAATAATGGGAATACCTCTAATTGAAGCATGTTCAAAAAATGAGGATTCTTCTGATAATTCATTAGATTTTGAATCTCCCTCATCATCAAGTGGTCCATTAGAAATTGACATAGGTAATTCAAAATTTAATCCTATAAGTTCTATTGGTGGATGGATGAATTATACTGAAGAAAATTTATTGTTAATTAGAATAAGTGAAAATGATTTTCGAGCTTTTGATAATGCCTGTCCTCATCAAGGTGCAAGAAATAAGTGGTCATATGAAGATGATACCTTTACATGCTCTCAACATGGAAATTCTTTTAGTAATGAATGTGGTGGTGGATTAAAGTGTTATGAAACTGCTTTTAAAGATAATATTTTAACTGTTACTCGTTAATTCTTTTTCTTTTTTTTAGATTTTCTTTCAACTTTTCTTTGAATTTTTTCGGCCTCCTTTATTCTTAATTTTTCTTCTTCATTTTTTTTCTCATCCTCTTTAAGTTGATATTCTTCTCTTAACTCTAAAATATCCGCCTCCGAAATTTTTTCCTGATCAGAAGGTTGAATTGATATATCATCAACTCCAAAACTTGCTTTATTTGTTTGTTTTTGCATTATAACTTTTGCTGCTTTGAGATTATAATATAAACCTGGATCTATCAATTTATTTGCTACATAATGCTCCTTCTTCTTTTTATCCCATCTAATAAAAATAAATCCTCCATTAACCGAATCTAATTTCACTCTATAAACTCTCGCGTTATTTGGTAATGTTTGATATATTTCAATCTTTTCTGGAACATATCCAGCCATCCATAAAAGCTCATCCACAAAAGCCCTTTGACCTAATGCAGAAGGATCATTAATTGGATCTAAATACTCTTCTTCTTCTTCATAATATTGTCCATTAATATCTAATGATATTAATGAAAAAATAAGAAACAACTCTAATATCTTTTTGTAAGACATATTAATTATATATGAAAAGTCTGATAAAAATTATAGTTCCTTAATCTTTATGTTTCTATATGAAATAACTCCAGGATGGTCTTGAAGACAAATATGTCCTGTTTTATGCTTTCCAAACTCATCCCAGTAATTTTTTCCACCTCTTACTGAAAATTTACTTTTGCTAACCATTTCATCCCACTCTGGTCCATGAAGTGGAAAACTATTAATTTCAACTCCATTATGAATAACTATTCCTTCATTTTTATTATGGTTAATAGTTATATGATAAGAATTCCATTCACCTGCAGGTTTAGTAACTAAACTTCTAGGTGGAAGCATATCATACAAAGCACCTGCAGTATTTTTTTGAGCTTCTTCATTCCCTTTATAAACTTCAGGGTCAAGAACTTGAATTTCTGGACCTGTTTCATAAGGAAATTGAAATCTTGGCTCTTCACTTACTCCCCACATAAAACCACTATTTCCACCTTTTGAAACCTTCCAGTCAAATTTTATTTCAAAGTTTGTGTATTTTTTATCAGATAATAAACTTTTATCCCCTTCTACTTTAGAAGTTTCATCAGTAGTAAAAGTAAGGACACCTTCATTAACACTCCACCCTTTTTTATTTCCATAATTCTGGTATATATGCCAACCTTCAAAACTGTTAGGGACAATTAAATCTTGCCATTCACTATTTACATTCACTTGAGACTTGTTTTCAGTTGATTGTGAATTATTTTTACATGAAGTAAATAAAATAAAAAATAATAAAGAGATAAAAAGATTCTTTTTCATAACATTTGTTTTTTCTAAAAATAAAGAATTTATATTGTATTAAGAAGACGTTTTTTAAAAAAATTAAAATTTCATAGTAGGGACAAATTCTGGAATATTTAATTTCCCTTCAGTTGAAGAAATAACTTCATCTAAAGTTACCCCTGGTGCTATTTCTTTTAAAACAAATTCTTCATTTACAATATCTATAACTGCAAGTTCTGTTACAATTTTTTTTACACAGCGTAACCCAGTAATTGGTAATTTACATTTTTTTAGAAGCTTTGATTCACCTTTTTTATTTACATGCATCATAGCTACTATAATATTATCGGCAGAAGCAACTAAATCCATTGCTCCACCCATTCCTTTAACAAGTTTCCCAGGAATTTTCCAATTAGATATATCTCCTTTTTCTGAAACTTCCATAGCTCCCAAAACTGTTAAATCAATATGTTTTCCTCTTATCATTGAAAAGCTCAAAGATGAATCAAAAAAACTTGCTCCAGATAAAGTCGTTATTGTTTGTTTTCCAGCATTTATTATATCTGGATCTTCACTACCTTTATAAGGGAATGGTCCCATTCCAAGAACTCCATTTTCACTTTGAAACTCAACATTAATTTTTTTTGGAACATAATTAGCAATAAGAGTAGGAATTCCTATTCCCAAATTAACGTAAAACCCATCTTTAAGTTCACGAGAAATTCTTTTAGCAATTGAATTCTTATCTAATGGCATCTATTTTTTTCTAATTGTTAGTTGTTCTATTCTTTTTTGAAATTTCTTCCCTTGAAAAATTCTGTCAACAAAAATTCCAGGAACATGAATCATATTAGGATCAAGTTGTCCTGTTGGAACTAAATTTTCAACTTCTGCAATTGTAATATTCCCAGCTCCACACATCATTGGATTAAAATTTCTTGCAGTTCCTCTAAAAATAAGATTTCCAGTTTCATCTCCCTTCCAGGCTTTAACAATTGAAAAATCAGCTTTATAGGCCTCCTCAAGTATATAACTTTTCCCATCGAAAACTTTTACTTCTTTTCCTTTAGCTACTTCTGTTCCAAAACCTGCAGGAGTATAAAATGCGGGAATTCCCGCTTGAGCAGCTCTACATTTTTCTGCAAGAGTACCTTGAGGTGTTAAAATTACTTTCAATTGCCCTGAAAGCATTTGTCTCTCAAACTCTTCATTTTCTCCAACATAAGATGCTATCATTGTATGAATCTGATGATTTTTTAAAAGTAATCCCAATCCAAAATCATCGATTCCAGCATTGTTTGAAATACAAATCAAATTTTTTACTCTAGTTCTAGCTAATTCTAATATTGAGTTTTCTGGAATTCCACACAAACCAAATCCTCCGAGCATCAAAGTCATTCCATCAGAAATTCCCTCCAATGCTTTACTAACTGAAGATACTCTTTTACTTATCATATTAAAATACTATTTAATAGCTTTTAAACTTTCAATAAGTTTAGGAACAACTTCAAAAGCATCACCAACAATTCCATAATCTGCTGCTTTGAAAAAAGGAGCTTCAGGATCATTATTAATAACAACT
>CAYUZY010000105.1:0-6539 GCA_964448645.1 uncultured Flavobacteriaceae bacterium | reverse complement strand
TGTCACATTTGCATTTAATTGAAATTTTCTCGCTGCCTTACTATAAATATTATTCAATGTTATATAATTACTGTTCAATATTACTCACAACATGAGAAATAAATAATTAAAATTACACCTTTATTAAATATTGATTCAAATGAAGATTACTCATATTCTAATACATCTAACGCTGCTCCTAAAATTTTTTATGATTTAAATGCCTTTACTAAATCATCAGTTTCGATAACATTTCCCCTAGCAGTATTAATTAGCCAGAAAGGATTTTTTATTTGACTAATGAAATCTTTATTTATCATTTTTTTAGTTGATACAGAAAGGGGTATATGAAGGCTAATTATTTCAGACTTATTTTTTAATTCATTTAAAGAAACCTGCCTAGAATTTAAGTCACCTAAATTTTTTTTGATATCATAGCAGATTACATCGCAATTAAAACCTTTTAATTTATTAGCAAAAGATTTACCCATATTTCCATAGCCAATAATTCCAACAGTTTTTCCATTTATTTCATAACCTCTAAACTTTTCTCTTTCCCAAACTCCTTTTTTAATAGATTCATTTGCAGGTAATAAATTATTAGTTAAAGACAGTAACATTCCTAAAGCGTGCTCTCCAACGGCGTCTCTATTTCCTTCAGGAGCATTAATTATAGAAATATTTTTTGAGAGTGCATATTTAACATTAATGTTTTCAGTTCCAGATCCGACTCTAGCAATAAAATCAAGATTTTTAGCTTTATCTATAAAAGTTTTATCTATTTTAAACCTACTCCTAATTATTAAGCCATTATAATCTTTGATTTTATCTAAAATTGTTTTTAAATCAGAATTATAATATTTGTCATTTTTATACCCTAATTTTCTTAAACCTTCAATTAGAATTGGATGGTTTTCATCTATATGAATTATAAGTTTTTGTTTCATTAAAAACCTAATGCAAATTTAGCTATATAAAAAAACAAGAAAATTCCTAAAATATCGTTACAAGTTGTTATAAAGGGGCCAGTTGCAATTGCTGGGTCAATTCCTTTTTTATTTAAAACAATAGGAACAAAAGTTCCAACAAGTGCAGCAACTATTATAACTAAAATCATAGAACCACCTATTGTTAAACTGACAATGAAATTTTGTTCAAAAAGTTTTCCAGTTATTACTAATATAAATGCTAAAGCTAGTCCGTTGATTAGACTTAACCCGATTTCTTTTAATAATCTATTGAAAAGAGATCCTTTAAGAGCATTATTTGCAAGACCTTGAACAATTATAGCTGAGGATTGTACACCAACATTTCCAGCCATTGCTGCAATTAGAGGGGTATAAAAGAACAAGTTTCTTAATTCAGGATTTTACATTATTAATTCAAATTTTTCAAGAATAAAAACACTTCCTAAACCTCCAATTAATCCTAGAAAAAGCCAGGGTAATCTAGCTTTAACAAGATTAAAGATATTGTCATCGGGCTCAACATCATTTGAAATTCCCGCGGCAAGTTGATAATCTTTCTCTGCCTCCTCTTTAATTACATCAACAATATCATCAATTGTTATCCTCCCCAATAATTCGTTTTTTGAGTTAATTACAGGTATCGCTTCTAGATCATATTTTGACATTTTTCTTGCTACCTCTTCATTTTCTTCATTAACAAAAACATAGTCAACATTAGGTATAAAAATATCTTTAACTTTTGCTTTAGAATTTGCAGTTATTAAATCTTTTAAGGATAGGCGTCCCTTTAATCTATTTTTATTATCAACAACATATATTGAATGAACTCTAGAAACATTTTCCGCTTGAGATCTCATTTCATTAAGACATTTAAGAACACTAAGATCTTCATTAACCTTTACTAATTCTTTAGCCATTAAACCCCCTGCTGTGTTTTCATCATAAGTTAAAAGTTCCCTTATATCTTCAATATGCTTATCATCTTCTATTTCAGAAATTACTCTTTCTTTTCTTTCTTCTGGGAGTTCAGAAATTATATCTACAGCATCATCAGTGTCTAACTTATTTAATTCTTCAGCTATTTCTTTTGCTGATAATTTTTTTAAGATTTTTTCTCTTTTTTCATCATCTATTTCAGCAAGGGCATCAGCTGTTGTATCACTTTCAAGTAACTTGATTAAATAAGTAGCTTCTTCGATATTTAGATTATCTATTAGCTCAGCTATATCAGCGTAATGAATGTCTTTTAATTTTGCTTTTAATTTATTATTATTATTAGCATATATTAAATTTTTAATTTCTTCAATTAAATCGTTATTGAATTCAACTGTTGACATTGTTTATTTTTTTTGTTATTTCAACAAATTCTTTTCCTGAAAGTTGTTCAGGACGTTTGTCAAAGATAGCATCTTCTCTTAAAAAAAAAGGTATATCAAGTATTTTTAAACTATTACGAAGAGTTTTTCTTCTTTGTTGAAAACTGAGTTTTATAATTTTAAATAATAGATTTTCATTACAGTTTGGTATAAATATTTTTTTTCTAGTTAATTTAATTATTCCCGATTTTACTTTTGGTTTTGGATCAAAAACAGAGGGATTTACTGAAAACAAATATTTTGTTTTATAATACAATTGAGTTATAACAGATAAAATCCCATATTTTTTTGATCCAGGAATATGACAGATTCTTTCTGCAACTTCTTTTTGAAACATACCAGTTAAATAGGGTATTTTGGCTCTATAATCTATAACTTTAAAAATAATTTGAGTAGAAATATTATATGGGAAATTACCAATTATAGCAAAAGAATCATTATTAAATACTTTATTTAAATCTAATTTTAGAAAATCTTTATTTATAATTTTATTTTTGACTTCAGGATATTTTTCAATTAAATAGTTTACACATTCTTTATCTAATTCAACTAAATCTAAATTTATTTTTTTTTTAAGGATAAATTCAGTTAAAACCCCTTTTCCAGGACCAATTTCAAGAACTCTATTGTAATTTTCTAATTTTAGTGAATCGACAATTTTTTTTGCAATGTTTTTGTCTTTAAGAAAGTGTTGGCCTAATTTTTTTTTTGTTTTTATAACATTCATTAAAAAAATTATTGACTAAATTTTATCAAATCCAGTATATGAGATTAATTTTTTAGGGATTTTAATAGTTCCAGAAACTTGATTGTTTTCTAATAAACCTGCCATTAGTCTTGGAAGAGCTAAAGAACTCCCATTAAGTGTATGTAACAATTTTTTTTCACCTTTCTTATTCTTATATCTTAATTTTAATCTTTCAGATTGAAAATCTTTAAAATTTGAAACCGAACTAATTTCTAACCATTTTTTTTGGGCAGTTGAATAGATTTCAAAATCATAGGTAATAGAAGACGCAAATCCTAGATCACCCCCACAAAGCTTTAAAATTCTATATGGAAGTTCAAGTTCATTAAGAATTTTTTTTACATGGTTAACCATTATATCAAGAGCTTTTGAAGAATTTTGAGGTTCTTCAATTCTTACAATTTCTACTTTATCAAATTGATGCAAACGATTTAAACCTCTAACATCCGAACCATAGCTTCCGGCTTCTCTTCTAAAACAAGGTGTATAACTAGTCATGCTTATAGGAAGGTCATTATAACTAAGAAGCTTATTCCTATATATATTTGTTAAAGGGACTTCGGCAGTTGGAATTAGATAGAGGTTTTCATTTTTTATATGGTACATTTGACCTTCTTTATCTGGAAGTTGTCCTGTTGCAAAGCCCGAATCTTCATTAACAACATGAGGTACTTGAAATTCTTTATATCCAGCAGAGATATTTTTATCTAATAGGTAATTTATTAATCCTCTTTGAAGTTTTGCTCCTTTTCCTATGTAAACTGGAAAACCGGATCCTGTTATTTTATTACCTAATTCAAAATCAATTATTTTATTTTTTTCAGCAAGTTCCCAATGAGGTAAGGCGCTACTTTCTAAAGATGCAATTTTATCATTTTTATAGACTTCTTCATTATCAATTTCAGATTTACCAGTGGGAACTTTTTCGTCAGGAATATTAGGCACTTGTGTTCTAAGATTTAATAATTTTTCTCTATTTTCTTTTAATTCATTTTGAAGTTTTTTTGTCTTAGATTTAATTATTATAGACTTTTCCTTTAATTCTGCAACTTCTAAATGTTTTTTGGTTTTGAATAATAAACCAATTTGCTTATTAATATTGTTAGCATTAGAAAGTTCATTATCTAACTTTACTTGAATTTTTCTGCAAGTTTCATCTAATGAAATAATATTGTCAACTATTTTAACATTGTTAAAATTTCTTTTAGATAATCTTAAAATTATTTTTTCTTTATTATCTCTAAGGAATTGAAGTGGAATCATATAAAAATTTATATAAAAATAGTTTAAAATTTATTTATAAGAACTTTACAATAATCTCTATCTTTTTGTAATTGATTGCTTAGTTTTTCAATAGAATCAAATTTTATTTCATTTCTAATTTTATTTAAAAAAAATATTGCAAGGCTTTTTCCATAAATATTTTCATTGAAGTTAAAAATATTTACTTCTAATGTTTCATTTTTACCATTTAATGTTGGGCGATTACCTATATTCATCATTCCATAATATGATTTATTTTTTATTTTAGCTTTAATAAGGTAAACACCTTTATGGGGTATTAGTTTATAATTTTCTTTAATTATTATATTCGCAGTTGGAAATCCGATTTTTTTACCAATCCCTTTTCCCTTAACAACGTTTCCGTTTATTTCAAAGTTCCTTCCTAGATATAGGTTGGCTTTATTTATATCTCCAGTTTGAATTGCTTTTCTAATTTTAGTAGAGCTGATGTTTATAGAATTAATTTTTTTTGCATCAAGAACTTCAACTTTAAAATTATAGTCAATACCTAATTCAATTAAATCTTTCACAGATGATTCTCTATTTTTACCAAATCTATGGTCATAACCTAAAATTATTTTGTAAATATTAAGTTTTTTAATTAGAATATCTCTGGTGAATTCAACGGATGTCATTTTAGAAAATTCTTTTGTAAAAGGATGAATTATAAGAGTGTTTACTCCTAAATTTTTTAATTTTTTCTCTTTTTCTATTATAGTATCTATTAGCTTTATTTTTAAATCTTTATTTAACACCATTCTTGGATGAGGAAAAAAAGTTAAAATATTAGCCAGTAGATTTTTCGAAAGAGATTCTTTAACAAGTGTTTTTATAATTTTTTGATGCCCAAGATGAATTCCATCAAAAGTTCCAATTGTAATTATAGATTTTTTTTTAGAAGAATAATTATCTATACTGTTTATTACTTTCATTAAGGTAATTTAATTCAAATACAAAAATAATTTATTCTTATTCAAACACTGATTAGTTTCTTTATTTTTAATGATATATTTTTAAAAAAAAATTAAGATTATCAGAAATAGATTATATATAATATTTGCTTTAATTTTTTTTAGTTGTATAAATCATTCTATAGCTCAAGATTATTGGATGAAAGTTGACAAATTAAAATCTGATTTAATTGAAAAAAATCTTGAAAATAATTCAAAATTATATTTATTAGATCAAGAAAAATTTAGATTAAATATTAATAAAAATTCTTTAAAATCAAATATTAATAATACAATTTATCTTCCTAATGAAAGCGGAGAATATGAGCATTTTGAAATTAGTAAAACTAAACTTTTATCAAAAAAATTGTCTTTTAAATATAAAGATATTATGACATTTGTTGGAATAAGTAAAAAAAGAAAGAACGTGAAAGTAAGAATTACAGTGTCTAATAAAGGTCTAAGTTATTGGCTTAGGATTCCTGATAAAGATGATTATTTTTTTCAACCTGTTAGAAATAAAAAAGGTTTTCACTATGGATATTTAAAGTCTAATGTTATTAATCAGAATAATCTTAATTGTAAAACTGAACTTCTTAAGAATAATTTAATTAATTCAAGTCTTTTGACTGACAAAAAATCTAATAATCAAAATATTCTTAAAACTTTTAGAATTGCTATAATGGGAACTGGAGAGTATACCTCTTTTTGGGGAGATAATGACGATAGTAATGGTGATAACTCTGAGGATGCATATAGAGCTGTGGTAAATACAATTAATAGGGTTAATGAAATATATGAAAATGAACTTCAAATTAAACTTGAATTAATTTCAGATTCAAGCTTATTGTTTTCAGATCCAAATCTTGACCCTTTTACATCATCTTTAAACGATGAAGCCCAATCAGCTATGGACTCAATAGTTGGAAATGAAAATTATGATCTTGGACATTTGTTTGATTATGGTCAGTCTGATGGAGATGCAGGATGTGTTGGTTGTGTTTGTTCAAGTGGAGTTAAAGGAAGGGCATATTCTATTCATCCTTTTGAAGATAATGATGGAGGTGTTTTTAGGAATGATTATTTTGATTTGGATTATGTTGCTCATGAAATTGGACATCAGTTTGGAGCTTATCATACTTTTGCATTTCAAACTGAAAATTCTGGGTCAAATGTTGAGCCTGGAAGTGGATCTACTATAATGGGATATGCAGGCATAACTGGAGAAGATGAT
>CAYUZY010000104.1:0-6599 GCA_964448645.1 uncultured Flavobacteriaceae bacterium | reverse complement strand
GCGATGGATAGGCATTTGTGAACGATCATTTGATTTAATGTGTAAAAGGGCTGTTTCAAGAGAAATATCTCATGGAAATAAATTATCCGATAAACAAACTATTCAAAATTGGATTGCGGAATGTAGAGCAGAAATTAATGCAGCAAGACTTCTTGTTAAAGATGCTGCAGAAAAAATTGATAAACAAGGATCTTATAAAAGTCGATCAGAAATATCTATTATAAAATTTTATTGCGCTAATGTTCTGCAAAAAGTAGTTGATTGTGCAATTCAAGTTCATGGAGCTTTGGGAGTTACAGATGACACAATATTAGCTTCATATTATAGACATGAAAGAGCCGCTAGAATTTATGATGGTGCAGATGAAGTACATAAAAGTCGTTTAGCTCGAAGTATATTAAAATTATATAATTCATAATTGACGGAAAGTAAAGTATGGAAAAAATAGTTGATGGTAAATCTTATATTGATTCTATAAGGAATAGAGATCTAAGTGTTTATCTTTTTGGAAAAAAAATTAGTGAACCGGTTGATCATGATATGATTCGCCCTTCAATTAATGCAATAGCCAAAACATATGATCTTGCCGTTTCAGATCCTGAATTAGCTAGTGTAATTTCTCCTTTTACTGGAGAAAGAGTTAGTAGATTTCTTCATGTATGTACTAGTTCTAAAGACCTTGTTCTTCAAAACAAAATGCAACGTAAATTAGGACAACTTACAGGAACATGTTTTCAAAGATGTGTTGGAATGGATGCCTTTAATTCACTTTATTCGGTAACATTTGAAATGGATGAAAGAAATAGAACAAATTATCACCAAAAATTGATCAGGTTTTTAACCTTAATGCATAAATATAATTTTGTTTTAGGAGGTGCAATGACTGATGTTAAAGGAGATAGAAGTTTGGGACCAAGTCAACAAGTTGATCCAGATATGTTTGTTCATGTAACAAAGAGAACATCTAAAGGAGTATATATTTCAGGAGCTAAAGCACATCAAACAGGATGTATTAATTCTCATTGGTTAATGATTATGCCAACAATGAGATTGTTAGAAGAGGATAAGCAATATGCAATAGTTGGTGCAGTTCCAGTTTCTTCAAAGGGAATAACATATATATATGGTAGACAGTCATGTGATACAAGAAGTATGGAAGAAGGTTCAATAGATGTAGGAAACAAAGAGTTTGGAGGGCAAGAAGCTATGGTGATTTTTGAAAATGTTTTTATTGAAAATCAAAATATTTTCATGGATGGTGAATATGATTTTGCTTCTATGTTAGTTGAAAGGTTTACAACATATCATAGAAGAAGTTATGTTTGTAAGTCTGGCGTTGGAGATGTTTTAATTGGTGCAGCAGCTTCAATTGCTGAAATGAATGGAGTAGAAAAAGCCTCTCATATTAAAGATAAATTAGTTCAAATGTCCCATTTAAATGAAACAATTTATGCTACAGGTATAGCATCATCTTATCAAGGTTTTAAAACTAAATCTGGTTGTTTTCAATGTGATGATATGTTATCAAATGTTTGCAAGCATCATGTGACTAAGTTGCCTTTTGAAGTTTCTCAAATTGCTCAAGATTTAGCTGGAGGTTTCGTTTCTACTTTACCTTCAGAACAAGATTTGAATCATCCTAAGATTGGTAAATTATTACATAAATATTTAAAAGGAAGTAGTAAGTTTTCTCCTGAAGAAAGAATAAGAATTTTACGTTTAATAGAAAATATGACGATGGGTAGAAATGCTGTTGGATATTTAACTGAAAGTGTTCATGGCGCTGGTTCGCCTCAAGCTCAAAGAATTCAAATTGGTAGAATGATGCAACTTGAATACAAAAAAAGATTAGCAAAAGTTTTAGCAGGGATAGATTCAGAAAATGATAATAAAGAAATAGTTGATGAACTTGGAGATTATTTTGAAAGAGTATTTAATGTAAAATAAATGACTTTAACTAAATTAGATAAACCAACAAAAATAAGACCTAGAGAAGGATTTGATCAGAATAGTTTAAAAAATTTTTTAATCAATGAATTAAATTTAATTGATGGTGAAATTAATATACTTCAATTTCCATCAGGTTATTCAAATTTGACATATTTAGTAAATTTTAATGAAAGAGATTACGTATTAAGAAGACCTCCTAATGGAGCAAATATTAAGTCTGGCCATGATATGTATCGAGAGTATAGAATTTTAAATGGACTTAATAAAATTTATAATAAAGTTCCTAAACCATTTATTTATTCTGATGATTTAAAGGTTATAGGCTACCCATTTTATATAATGGAACGTAAAGAAGGTATAATTCTTAGAGGAAATATTCCTAAAAATCAATTGCCTAATAAATTAGAGATGAGTAATCTTTCAAAAAAATTCATTTTCACTTTAGCAGAAATACACAGATTAAATTATAAAAAAGCTGGATTAGAAAGTTTAGGAAAGCCACAGGGATATATAATAAGACAGGTCAAGGGTTGGATAAATAGATATATAGCATCTAAGACTAATGATATTTCTCAGATAAATTATGTTTTTAAGTGGCTTGAAAAAAACATTCCTGAAAACGAATTTTCTTCATTAATACATAATGATTTCAAATATGATAATTTAGTTTTGTCCAATGATGGAGAATACGATGTTTTAGCTATATTAGATTGGGAAATGGCAACATTAGGAGATCCTTTAATGGATTTAGGGACATCTTTAGGTTATTGGATAGATAGAACTGATCCAGAAAATATTCAGCAAAATAATTTAAATATTACAACTGCTGAAGGAAATCTAAATAGAGGAGAATTAGTTTCTTTATATTCAAAGGAATCCAAATTAGATGTAAGTAACATAGTTTTTTATTATGTTTTTGGCTTGTTTAAAATAGCAGTAATTATACAACAAATTTTTTACAGATATAAGTTAGGAAAAACTTTAGATGAGAGGTTTAAAGATCTGGATAAAATTGTAAAAATATATGGAATAATGGGGAAACGGGCCATCGATAAAAATAGTATAGATAATTTATTTTGATTAAAATTTAAATAGTATGAAAACAAAAACAGATCTATCCTTAACAGATTTTAGAAAAGAAACAAGGACGTGGCTTGAAGAAAATTGTCCTAAGAGTATGAGAAAGCCTATTAAAGATGCCAATGATTTTTATTGGGGAGGTAGAAATCCAAAGTTTAATTCTGAGGATCAGAAAATATGGTTTGAAAGAATGTTAGAAAAAAAATGGATTGTTCCATATTGGGATACTAAATATGGAGGAGGAGGTTTAACTCAAGATCAAAATAATATTTTAACTCAAGAAATGAGTCGATTGGGATGTAGAAAACCAATTTATAGTTTTGGCATTTCTATGTTAGGTCCTGCTCTTTTAAAGTTTGCTAGTGAGGAACAAAAAATGAAATATTTACCAGAAATAATAGAAGGGAAAATATGGTGGTGTCAGGGATATAGTGAACCTAATGCAGGAAGTGACCTAGCAGGACTTCAAACAAAAGCAATAGATAAGGGAGATTATTTTGAGGTTACGGGTTCTAAAGTATGGACATCATATGCTGATAAATCAGATTACATATTTTGTTTAGTAAGAACTGATTTTGAATCATCAAAACATAATGGAATAAGTTTTTTACTTATAGATATGACTTATAAAGGAGTTAGTACAAGGCCAATTAAATTAATTAGTGGTAAGTCTCCTTTTTGTGAAACATTTTTTGATTCGGTCAAAGTTCCAAAAGAAAATTTAGTTGGAAAATTAAATGAAGGTTGGACTATAGCAAAATATCTTTTGACTCATGAAAGGCAAATGATCGGAGGAATTGGGGAAACAGATATTAAAAAAGAATTACATAAAATAGCTTTAGAAAATTTGCCAATCAACAATGGAAAATTAGCAGATGGAATTTTAAGGGCTGAAATTTCAAATTTTGAGATGGATGAGGAAATATTTGGCTTAACAATTCAAAGAGTTACTGATGAAGCGAAAACAGGAAATAATTCTGGAGCATTATCTTCTTTTTTTAAATATTATGCTACTGAACTTAATATGGCTAGAGAGGAATTAATAATAGCGTTATCCGGATCTGATGGTTTAGTGTTTGAGAAAAATTATAAATCTGATGGAAATTTGGCAAGAAAGTTTTGTAGATCAAAAGGGAATTCAATTGAAGGGGGTACTTCTGAAATTCAATTAAATATTATTTCAAAAAGAATTTTGGGATTACCAACTTAAAATATTAATTATGGGACTAGTAATATCAGAGGAACATAAACTGCTTAAAGAATCTGCAGCAGAGTTATTAAAGGCTAAATCACCTGTATATAAATTAAGAGAATTGAGAGATCAAAATTACATTCCATATGACAAATCTTTATGGAATGAAATGGTTGAGATGGGTTGGACAGCACTAATCATTCCAGAAAAATATAATGGCTTAAATTTTGGATATGTTGGTTTGGGACAAATATTAGAAGAAACAGGAAAAACACTTTGTAAATCTCCTCTTATATCTTCTTGCCTTTTATCATCTTCAGTAATTAATCTTTGTGATAATGAAGCTTTAAAAGCTAAAGAATTTCCTTTAATTATGAATGGAAATAAAACAATGACTCTTGCTCTTGAAGAAAATTCCTACCATAAACCTTATGATTTTAAAACTAAAGCAAAATTAAAAGGAGAAAATTATATAATTAATGGATCAAAAACTTTTGTAATAGATGGAAGTACTTCTGATGAAATTATATTAGTAGCTGAAATTGTTCAGGGAGAATTAGGTTTTTTTCTAATTAATGCTAATCAAAAAGGAATTGAAATTAAAAAAAATATATTATTGGATTCTGGAATTTATTCTGATATTTCATTTAAGGAAGTAATTGTTCATAAAGAAAACCTATTAAATATCAAGATAGATGGAAAAGAATTATTAAAAGATTTATTGGCAATTGCTTATTCTGGGTTATCTTCAGAAATGTTAGGAGTAATTTTAGAATCTTTTAAGATTACTATTAATTATTTAAAGGAAAGACAGCAATTTGGAATCCCAATTGGGTCATATCAAGTTCTTCAACACAGAGCTGCAAAAATGTTTTCAGAAATACAATTATGTAAATCTATAGTAATAAAATCTTTACAATCAATAGATCATGGTGATAAAGAGAGATTTAAATATTCCCATTTAGCTAAGGCTAAGTTAGGAAAGACAATAAAACTTATAACAAATGAAGCAATTCAAATGCATGGAGGTATAGGTGTTACTGATGATGCTGATATTGGATTTTATATGAAAAGAGCAAGAGTGTTACAACAATTATTTGGAGATTATAATTTTCATTTGGATAAATTAGCCGTTATCAAAAAATATTAATTTTTTTGTTGAATATTTAGTTAAAAAAAATAAAATCTGAGTCTTTTTTTTCGTGTTAACATCATATATTTGCTGACTCAAATAATATTCTTTTAATTTAAAAATAACTTTATTAATATGTCTAAAATAAAAGGAAGAGTATCTCAAATAATTGGACCAGTTGTTGATGTTGAATTTACCGGTGAAAATAATGTTTTACCAAATATTTATGATTCATTAGAAATAAAAAAATCAGATGGTTCAATTTTAGTTTTAGAAGTTCAATCTCATATCGGGGAGGATACAGTAAGAACAATTTCTATGGATTCAACTGATGGATTAGGTAGAGGTGAAGAAGTAACGTCTACTGGAGTTCCTATTCAAATGCCTATTGGAGAAAATATCTATGGACGTTTATTTAATGTTATTGGAGATGCTATTGATGGTATGGAAAATTTACCTAAATCTGGCAAAAATGGATTGCCAATTCATAGAGAAGCTCCTTTATTTGAAGATTTATCTACATCAACAGAAGTTTTATTTACAGGTATTAAAGTTATTGATTTAATTGAACCTTATGCTAAAGGAGGGAAAATTGGTTTATTTGGAGGAGCAGGTGTTGGGAAAACAGTTTTAATTCAAGAGTTGATTAATAACATTGCAAAAGGACATGGAGGTTTATCTGTTTTTGCAGGAGTTGGAGAAAGAACAAGAGAAGGTAATGATTTGTTAAGAGAAATGTTAGAATCAGGGATTATAAAATATGGTGATGATTTCTTAAAATCAATGGAAGAAGGTGGATGGGATTTAAAAAAAGTTGATAAGTCTGCTATGAAAGAATCTAAAGCTACATTTGTCTTTGGTCAAATGAATGAACCACCTGGAGCAAGAGCTAGAGTTGCATTATCTGGTTTAACAATTGCCGAATATTTTAGAGATGGAGCAGGAGATGGACAAGGAAAAGATGTTTTATTTTTTGTTGATAATATATTTAGATTTACTCAAGCAGGTTCAGAAGTTTCTGCGCTTCTTGGAAGGATGCCTTCAGCTGTAGGTTATCAACCTACTTTAGCTACAGAAATGGGTGCTATGCAAGAAAGAATTACATCTACAAAAAGCGGTTCAATAACTTCTGTTCAGGCTGTATATGTTCCTGCTGATGATTTGACAGATCCAGCTCCAGCAACTACTTTTGCTCATTTAGATGCGACTACTGTACTTTCTCGAAAAATTTCAGAGTTAGGAATA
>CAYUZY010000103.1:0-6605 GCA_964448645.1 uncultured Flavobacteriaceae bacterium | reverse complement strand
TTGGGTTCAGGTTTAGGCTCAGGTTTAGGCTCAGGTTTGGGCTCAGGTTTGGGTTTAATTATTATATCTGAATCCGCTTCAACTAAAGATTTTTGTTTCTCATCTTTAGAAATTTCTTTTTTGCGCTTTTTGCCTCTAAAAAAAGAAGCAATTGATTTAAATATTCCCATTTTATTATAAATAAAAAAAGCTACTGTAAAAGTAGCTTTTATTTAATTAATTAATAAAATTATTTTTTACTTAACCATTCATTTACAAGGTCTGGGGGTAAAATCTTTTCAACAAAACTATAACTATTACTTTCACCTTTCTTTACCATTTTTACAACTTTAGTAAGTCTTTTAGAACCAGTTTGAATAGATGCAACAGATTTTTTAGCCATAACTCTTATTTTATTTCTTTATGAATAGTCATTTTTTTTAGAATAGGATTGAATTTTTTTAATTCAATTCTTTCAGGTGAGTTTTTCTTATTTTTTGTTGTAATATATCTAGATGTACCCGCTTTTCCAGAATCTTTATGCTCAATACATTCTAGTATTACTTGAACTCTATTGCCCTTTTTAGCCATAACTAATTTATTTAATAAAACCTTTTGCCCTAGCTTCTTTTAAAACTGCTGAAATTCCTTTATTATTTATAGTTTTTAAAGCAGAAGTTGAAACATTAAGAGTTATCCACTTATCCTCTTCTGGAATATAAAATCTCTTTTTAATTATATTCGCATCAAACCTTCTTTTAGTTCTATTTAATGACTTAGAAACATTATTTCCAAACATAACTTTCTTGCCAGTTATTTGACATATTTTGGACATTGTACTGATTTTATAGGTGGGCAAATTTACATTTTTTTGCTGACTATCAAAACTATAAGTTTAAATATTATTAGACGTAATCTCTTTGTATAATATTTCTAGTGCTTTATTTGTCGATTTCTCAATAATTTGTTCTCGGCTTTTTCCAAGTTGGAAATCAAAAGACTTAACACCAGATGATTTAGCTAAGCCTATAACAACTGAGCCTGTTTTTTTTAATAAATCTCCACGTTCTGGTCCTGCATTACCTGTTATTGAAACTCCAAAATCTGAGTTAAATCTCTCTTTAACACTTAAAGCCATCGCTTCTGCTACATATGAACTAACTGTTCCGTGTTTTTTTATAAGTTTTTTTGATATATCAAGAATATTTTCTTTAGAAGAATTAGAATACACTACAGTTCCCCCTAAAAAAAAAGATGAAGCTCCAGGATGTTCTACAATTCTAGAAGATAATCTTCCTCCTGTACAACTTTCAGCAATTGATAATGTTTTTTTTAATTTTTTGAATTTTAAAGCTATTTTCTTTTCAATTGGTTCATTTGAATCTTCTCCAAAATAAACATCATGAATTAAAGGGATTAATTTCTTTATGTATTTATTTACATTACTTATTACTTTTTCTCTAACTTTCCCTTTTGATGACAATCTTAACCTTACACGTCCCAATCCTGGAAGATAAGCTAACTTAATATCTTTAGGAAGACTATTCTCCCAAGACTCTATTCTTTTGCAAATAACACTTTCTCCAAGTCCATAAGTAACAATAGTCTTATGATATATGTATGGTAAAGAAAAAATATTTTTCAACTCTGGAATAACTGAATTTTCCATAAGCATTTTCATTTCGTGAGGAACTCCAGGTAAAGAAAAAAACAAATTTTTATTTTTCTTAAAAAGCATCCCTGAAGCTGTCCCATAATTATTTAAAAAAATTTTAGCTTTTTTTGGCAGAATTGCTTGTTTTCTGTTTTTTTCATTTATAGGAGTGGAAATGTGTTTTTTAAACATTTCTTCTATATGATTTAGAACATCTGGATATAAAACTAATTCATCATTAAAATATTCACATAGTGAAATTTTAGTTAAATCATCTTTTGTTGGGCCTAATCCTCCTGTGATTATTAATATTTCAGATGTTTTTTCAACTCTTGAAATTGAATCAATTATTACTTTTTTATTATCAGAAATAGACAATATCTCAATTACTTCTATCCCTATATTGTTTAAAGACTTAGAAATATATACTGAATTAGTATTAACAATTTGACCTATTAAAATTTCATCTCCAATATTTATAATTGTTGCTTTCAAATTATTTAATTTTTAAAGAAAAAACTTCTTTACCTTCAATAAACCCTTCCAGAATATCATTCTTTTCAACATTTGAAACACCTTTAGGAGTTCCAGTAAATATAACATCTCCGATCTTTAAAGTAAAATAAGTTGAGCAATAAGATATAATAGAGTCTATATCCCAAATCATTCTAGATGTATTCTCTTTTTGAATGGATTTTTTATTCTTAAATAATTCGAAATTTATAGAATTTAAATCACTGAAATTATCTTTAGAAATCCATTTCCCAATTAAAGCAGACCCATCAAAAGATTTTGACTTTTCCCATGGTAACCCATCCCTTTTAAGTTGATCTTGTAATTTTCTTGCAGTAAAATCAATCCCTAAACTAATCTCTTGATAATATTTATTTGAAAATTTTTTTTGAATATGTTTGCCAATTCTATTGATTTTAATAATTAACTCTACTTCATGATCAATATAATTTGAAAATGAAGGAATAAAGAAAGGGTCATTTTTTTTTATTATAGAAGTATCTGGTTTAAGAAAAATTACTGGCTCTTTAGGTAGTTTGTTTTTAAACTCTTTTACATGAGAAACATAATTTCGTCCAATGCAGATAATTTTCAATTTAAAATTTTATTTTGTGTTTAAGTTTCTAAGTCTTATCTCAGTCAGTATTTTTTTTGTATACCTAGGAAAGTCAGATTTTAAAACCCATCCGAAATAACCTGGATCCTGTTTTAAAACTTCTTCAACTTCTTTACCTTTATATTTCCCAAAACCAAAGCATTCTCTTTCAATATCATTAAAAATAATAAACCCTGCATAATCAGCAGATTTATTTCTAGAACTAAATTCATTTAAAAACTTGACATTAGGCTCTAAATCAGAATATTTTTCTAATTGAGCCATTAAAACATCATAGGTAGCTTTTGTATCATTCATAGCAGTATGAGCTTCTTTATTTTCCCTTTTGCAATAAAACTTTAAAGCTGCAGTTAAAGTTCTTTGTTCCATTTTATGAAAAATGGTTTGAACATCTATGGTTAACATTTTTTTAAAATTAAAATCAATATTAGCTCTTAAAAATTCTTCTACTAGTAAAGGAATGTCAAATCTATCAGAATTAAATCCAGCTAAATCACTATCCTTAATAAAAGAATAAATTTTTTTAGATAATGTTTTAAAAGTTGGCATTGAATCAACTTTATCATTTGTAATTCCGTGAATATCCGATGCTTGTTTAGGTATGATCATTTCAGGGTTTACTAAGGTATTCATTTCTTTTGTCTTACCATCAGGAAATATTTTTAAAATTCCGATTTCAACAATTCTGTCATTAGTGATGTTTATACCTGTTGTCTCAAGATCAAAAAAACATAATGGTCTGACTAAATTTAATTTCATTTAAAATTTATCTTGGTAAAGATTCTTCCCAATTTTCAAGATACTCAGCAATTTTTTTTATAAATAATCCCCCAACTTCACCATTTATAATTCTATGATCATAACTATGAGATAAGATTACTTTTCTTCTAACTCCAATAAAATCTCCTTTATTAGTTTCAATAACTGATGCCATTTTTCTAATAACTCCAATTGCTAAAATACCAACTTGTGGTTGATTTATTATTGGAGTTCCCATAATCGACCCAAAATTTCCAATATTAGTAACCGTATATGTACCTCCTTTTACTTCATGAGGTTTCAAATTATCATTTCTAGCTCTATGAGCAAGATCATTAACCGATTTTGTTAAACCTGCCAAATTCATATGATCTGCATTTTTAATAACAGGAACTATTAAATCTCCACTTGACAAAGCCGTTGCCATTCCAATATTTATAGAATTTTTTACAATAATTTTTTCACCATCAATTGAACTGTTTAACAATGGATAATCTCTTAAAGCTTTAACTATAGCATAAATAAACAAAGTTGTAAATGTCAATTTCTGATTTTCTCTTTTCAAAAAATATTCTTTTGCTTTTTCTCTCCAATTCCATAAATCCGAAACATCAACTTCAATAAATGATTGAACATGAGCTGAATTTTTTAAACTATCAATCATATGAGTAGAAAGTATTTTTTCCATTCGACTCATTTCAATTATTTGATCTTTACCTTTTGAAAAATTTAATGAATTAACATTATGAACAGATTCAATTTTATTTTCTTCATCCTCTAAAAAAGATTTTTTTAATTTATCAACTGGTTTTTCTTTTTTTAATGACAAATAAGAAACAATGTCATTTTTTGTAACCCTTTGATCTTTTCCTGTTCCTTTTATTTTTTCAAGCTCACTATTTGTTAAGCCCTCCTTCTTTGCAATACTTTTAACTAATGGAGAATAATATTTTGAACTTTGGTCAATTACTGGATCAATAGAACTTTTAATTAATTCTATTTCCTCAGAAATAATTTTCTCTTCAGTTTTTTTATTTAAAAAATTATCATCATTTAGCTCTATATCAACTAAATTATCCTCAAATTGATATTGTTTAGGAAGTTTTTCAGTCTCAATTATTGCAATAACATCTCCAATTTTTATAACATCATTTACTTCGAACTTTCTACTTACTAATTTTCCCTTAACCTCTGAAACAATATCAGAATCAACTTTATCAGTTGCAATCTCAACAATTGAATCATCAATTTCAATCTTATCCCCGACATTTTTTAGCCAGTTCGTTATTGTAGCTTCTTCAACACCCTCACCCATCTTTGGTAATTTTAAAAAATATTCTGCCATATAAATTAATAATTTATAAAAGTATCAAAAATTAAATCTATTGTTTAGAAATTGAATTTTCAAAAGGAATTCTAGATAAAATACTCCTACCTAAAGTTACTTCGTCAGTATATTCAAGTTCATCTCCAACAGAAATCCCTCTTGAAATTGTAGTTATTTTTATTTTTAAAGATTCAATTTTTTTGTAAATATAAAAGTTTGTAGTATCAGCCTCCATGGTTGAGCTTAAAGCAAAAATAACTTCTTCAATTTTACCAGAGATTATTTTTTCTACTAATGGACCTATATTTAATTCACTAGGACCTATTCCATCCATTGGTGAAATTAACCCTCCTAAAACATGATAAAGACCATTATACTGACTTGTGCTTTCAATAGCCATTACATCTCTAATATCTTGAACGACACATAGAACTCCCTGATTTCGCTTTGGATTAGAGCATATCTGACAAAAATCTTTATCTGAAATATTGTAGCATTTATTACAATAAATAATGTTTTCACGCAAATCATTTATAGCTTTTGATAAACCAAAAGAAAAATCTTTAGGTTGTTTTAACAAATATAAAGCTAGTCTCAAAGCGGACCTTCTACCAATACCAGGTAATTTAGATATTTCATTTACAGCTACATCAAGTGATTTTGATGAAAATTCCATTATGTAAATTTACAAAATATTGTATTTACCATAGTTTTGTAAATTGATGCAATTATATTTAAAAAATGATTTCACCTATTTTCATTTTGTCCCTTATACTAATTTATTTTTTAGTACTAATTTCCATTTCTTATTTTACAGGAAAAGAAAACTCTAATCAAACATTTTTTATTGCAAATAGAGATTCCGCATGGCCTCTCGTTGCATTTGGAATGGTTGGAGCATCCTTGTCAGGAGTAACTTTTATATCCGTTCCTGGATGGATTGAAAGCTCTCAATTTTCATATTTTCAAGTAGTTATTGGATATTTTGTTGGTTACTTAATAGTTTCTTTTGTCCTACTACCGATTTATTATAAATACAATGTTACATCTATTTATGAATACCTTGAAAATAGATTTGGATATCATAGTCATAAAGCTGGAGCATTTTTCTTTTTTATTTCCAGAGTTATTGGTGCGTCTTTTAGATTATTTTTAGTTGCAATTGTAATGCAACAATTTATTTTTGACTCTTGGAATATACCCTTTGAATTTACAGTAATACTTTCAATAGCTTTAATTTGGGTTTACACAAATAGAGGTGGAATTAAAACTATTGTATGGACTGATACTATTCAAACAGCCCTTATGATAATTTCAGTTGTACTATCTATAATATATATAAATAAAGAAATAGGATGGTCACTGTTTGATTTTTTATATTCAAGTGAATTTGAAAAGTATAATAACATATTCGTTACTGACTCTTTTTTAAAAAGAAATTATTTTTTAAAATCTTTTCTAGGAGGTGCATTTATTACAATTTGTATGACTGGATTAGACCAGGATATGATGCAAAAAAATTTAAGTTGTAGATCTTTAAAAGATGCTCAAAAAAACATGCTAGTTTTTAGTGTTGTCTTAGTAATTGTAACTTTTCTTTTTATGATTCTTGGGGCTTTACTTTATACATATTCTATAAAGCAAGGAATTTCTATCCCTTTAATGGACGGAAAGTCAAATACTGACCTTCTTTTTCCTGAAATTGCTATTAATGGGGGACTGGGTATAACTGTTGCTATAACTTTTATTTTAGGTCT
>CAYUZY010000102.1:1504-6853 GCA_964448645.1 uncultured Flavobacteriaceae bacterium | reverse complement strand
TAGCAAATATTCCTACAGCATTTATAGCTAGTTACGGTAAAGGATCACCTATTATAGCAATTTTAGGAGAATATGATGCTCTTCCAGGGTTATCTCAAAAGAGAGTTCCATTTAAGGTTTCTGCTGGAGGAAAAGCCGGTCATGCTTGTGGACACCATTTATTTGGAACAGCTTCAGCGGCAGCAGCAATTGAAATAAAAAATTATCTAAAGGAGAATAAAAAGTCTGGAACAATTAGATTTTATGGCTGCCCTGCAGAGGAAGGAGGTTCAGGCAAAGTATATATGACTAGAGATGGATTGTTTGATGATGTTGATATTGCTCTTCATTGGCATGCAGCAAATCAGAATTCAGCAAGCATAAGACCTGCTCTTGCAAATAAATCTGCTAAGTTTAGATTTTATGGAGTTTCTGCACATGCAGCTGGAGCTCCTGAAAAAGGAAGATCTGCTCTAGATGCTGTTGAAGCAATGAATGCGATGGTTAATATGTTAAGAGAACATGTAACAGAAAGCACAAGAATACATTATGTAATAACAAGAGGAGGAGAAGCTCCAAATGTAGTTCCTGATTTTGCAGAAGTATATTATTATGCTAGGCATAAGACAAGAGATGAGGTAATAAAAGTTTTTGATAAGATTGTTAATGCTGCAAAGGGAGCTGCAATTGGTACGGGAACTAGTATGAATTATGAAATGATTGGCGGAACTCACGATATGTTACATAATGAAATTTTACAAAAAATAGTTCATAAAAATTTAAGTTATGTGGGAGGGTACAAATATGATAATGAAGAATTAATTTTTGCAAAAGAAATTTCAAAAAGTATGAATACAAAACTAAATCTTAAATATGTAGAGGGAGTTGCTCCATATGAAGACTATTCTCCTCCTGGAGGCTCTACCGATGTAGGAGATGTTAGTTATACTGTTCCTACTGTTGGTTTTAGAGCAGCTACATGGGTTCCAGAAACACCAGCTCATAGTTGGCAAGCAGTCGCAGCTGGAGGAACAAGTATTGGTAATAAAGGAATGATAGTTGCCTCTAAAACATTGGCCATAACAGCTATTCAATTAATTGAAAGCCCTAAAGTTATTAAATCTGCTAAAAAAGAATTTTTATTTAAAAGAGGTGAAAATTTTAAATACATTCCTCTTCTTGGGAATAGAAATCCCGCATTAAATTATAGAAATTAAATTTCAAAAAATGAAACATGTTTATTTTATTATTATCGCATTTTTTTTATCAAAAGACTCATTTTCTCAAGTATACTTGTTTTACTCTGAAAATCAAGGTAAAATAATTTATCATAGAATTTTTTTAGACAATAATTATTTAATTGAAACTCAATATACAGGAGATTCGAATAAATTTATTTTAACACGTGGAGGATTTTATACTTCTAATGATAATAATATTTTTAACGTATCTTTTGAATTTAATTCAAACTTTGAAAATGACCAATTAAAAAGTAATGTTTTATTTAAAAATAAGTCTTGGAAAAATATTTCAAAATCAAAAAAAGAATTAGATGGAAAATGGTTAATGGGAGGAAGAGTAACTGAAGATGGAGAAAGAAGAAGAGATTTAAATAAGCCTAGAAAGACTATGAAATTTTTATTAGATGGGTATTTTCAATGGACAGCTTTTAATACAGAAACTTTTAAGTTTTCAGGATCTGGAGGAGGTTCTTATGAAACGGAAGCAGATAATTATATTGAAAAAATTGATTTTTTTTCTAGAGATAATTCCAAAGTCGGCATTAGTTTAAAATTTAATTTTATTAAAAAAAATGATGATTGGTATCATAAGGGGTTTAGCAGTAAAGGAAACCCAATGCATGAAATTTGGACTAAAAGAAAATAAAAATTAATAATTACTTTTGTTAAGTAAAATTCCAAATTATTTTCCTTGGTTTATTTCAATAGCTTCTTTGCTTTCATTATTTAATCCTGAATTTTTTGCTTGGTTTTCGGGCAGTTTAATTACAATAGGTCTTGGAATAATAATGTTAGTGATGGGTTTAACGTTAGATTTAAACCATTTTAAACAGATTTTAAAACATCCATATTGGATCTTAATGGGTTTTATTTTACAATTTACAATTATGCCTTTTTTAGGATGGGGCCTATCAATTATTTTTAATTTACCTCCCATTTTCTCTTTAGGATTAATTTTAGTTGCTAGTTGTCCTGGAGGAACAGCTTCAAATGTTATAGTCTATCTTTCAAACTCTAATTTGGCTCTTTCAGTTGCAATGACTACTGTGTCAACTATTTCAGCTATAATTATGACGCCTTTACTTATTAGTAATTTATCTGGAAGTGAAATAGAAGTAGATTCCATAGGTTTATTTTTAAGCACATTAAAAGTTGTATTAATTCCTGTGGTTACAGGAGTTTTATTAAATAGATTTTTTCCTAAAAAAACTAATAAATTTATTAAAATTGGCCCATCACTTGCAGTCATTTTGATTACTTTAATTGTTGCAAGTATAATTGGTGAAGGAAAAGAAATAATTTTGACATCAGGTCTTTCACTTTTATTTTCCATAATGACACTACATTTTTTAGGATTTGTTTTAGGATACTGGATTAGTAAAATTTTTTTTCAAAATGATTTTTTAGCCAAAACAATCTCAGTTGAAGTTGGAATGCAAAACTCAGGTTTAGGTGTAGTTTTATCAAAAGAAAATTTTGTTAATCCTGCTATTGCAATTCCTTCTGCAATATCAAGTTTGGTGCATTCTTTATATGGCAGTATTTTTGTAATATTATTTAAGAATAGAGAATGATTAATTTAAGTGAACTTAGAGATCTTTTATCTTTAGAAAAAATTAAGGATAATAATTTTATTGGACAAAATTATAAGACTGAATGGGGAAGGGTTTTTGGAGGACAAGTTTTAGGACAATCATTACATGCAGCTTATCAAACAGTCCCAGAGGATAGAATTGCTCATTCTATGCACGGTTATTTTATTTTGGGAGGAGATATAAATATACCTATTAATTATCAGGTTGATGATATTAGGGACGGTAAAAGTTTTACAACTCGAAGAGTTATAGCTTATCAAAAAGGTAAAGCGATTTTTATTATGGCAGCTTCTTTTCAGCTTAATCAAGAAGGGGTTAATCATCAAATTAACATGCCTAATGTATTAACTCCAGATTTATTATTGACGGATCTTCAACAGGCAATTAATTTAAGAAAGGTAGATTCTGAGAGATATGAAAAAATTTTAAAATCTCATCCAAAAGTTTTTGAATTTAAGCCTGTTGAAAAGGCAACGTTTTTACAAACTAGAAATAGTTTGCCTAAATCTCATGTATGGTTTAAAACAAAAGAAAAATTTAATGCTAAAATATCTTTTCAACATCAACTTTTAGCATTTGCATCTGATTATAGTTTATTATTAACTTCTACTCTTCCTCATAGAGAAAAATTATTTGGAAAAAAAATCTTTTATGCAAGTTTAGATCATGCTATATGGTTTCACAGACAATTTAAAATAGATGATTGGCTTTTATATTCAATGGAAAGTCCAAGCGCTTCAAATTCAAGAGGTTTTACTCTTGGAAGTATATTTAATCAAGAAGGAGAGATGGTTGCATCAGTATCCCAAGAAGGACTTATAAGAACGTATAAATAATAAATTTATTTATTATTGTAAAATAAAGTTGTAATTTTTATATCAAATAATATTTTATGATAGAAAAAACCGAATGGAAACCATTACCTGACTTTCTTACAATTTCAAAAAGTCAAATAGAAGGGTTAGGATTATTTACCTTGAAGGATTTAGATAAAGGAATTGATTTAGGAATTTCACATATTTATAATACAAAATTTCAAGATGGTTATATTAGGTTATCTCTAGGAGCATTCATTAATCATCATGAAATGCCAAATTGTAAAGCAATTATTTCAGAAAAGGATTTAGAAACGGGAATTCTTAAGCACATAAGAATAGTTACAATTAATAAAATTAAAAAAGGAGATGAATTAACAATAAAATATATTATTAATAAATTAAAAAATCCAAATTGGGAAAGAGATTTTGAAATTACACAATAAATTAAAACCCTGAAAAACATAAGTTAGACAGGGTTTTATTAACTAATTAAAACTAAAAAAGGTTAAACGTAATAAATTTAAAGTTTGTTTTTGTTAAAAAATGTTTAAAAAAGGTTAAATTATAGTTAAATAATTTGAAAAATATTCTTTTAATAAGTTTTTAGAAAAAAATAAAATATTTGTTTTAAAATTATTAATTTAGCTTATCAATTCTTCACTAATGAATTGGTTTATGGTTACGAGCCTTTGAGTTTTACTCAGAGGCTTTTTTAAATGTATCTTATAATCCATTCATAACTTTCATTCAAAATGACATTACATGTTTTTTCAAAACTTTCTTTTGAATTTTTTAGGGATTTAAGTTTGTTTTGATTGATTGCAAAGGGAATTTCAATAATAGCCTGTTTTGAGTTAATTAAATTTATAACAATTAAATATCCATTATTTTCTTCAAAATTTTTAGAAAAATCTTCCAAAAACTTATTTAATAGTTCAATTGAAATTTCTCTAATAAAAAGTCCAATTTCTAACTGTTTAAGTTCATCATTAGAACTTACATACTGAAAAGGAATATCACTATAATAGTCCAAAATTATTTTTTTAGGATTATTTTGAGATATAAGGTCATTTGTGATTAAAAGGAAAAATGAAATAATAAATATTAAACGCATTTTTAATAAATTTTTTTTAAGTTAATCTTGATCACAACTAATATATTCTATTCCTTCAAAATCTCTTTTAAGAAACTTTTCTTTAGCTCTAATAAAATCATTTATTTTCACATCACTTCTAGCAACTGATGGATACATTATATCTTTCGGGTCAGAGCTATGACGATATCTATAAACATCATGGCCAAATTCATGGTACATTAACCAAAGTTTTTGCACTTCTGTATAATCAATCCAATAATCTTCAATTACTCCAATATTTACTGCTTCACTATTACAGTAACCAGCATATGTAGAATAGCCTGCATGATCGACTGTAACTCCCGAAGCTATGGTTTCAGCAGTAGGAACAATAAAATATAGAGTTACGGTTTTATTTATCTCACCATAATTTGGACCGCCTCTTGAACACTTAACATCTTCAACAAATAATTCCCAATAGGATTCTAAACTGTCTGGGTTTACAGATGTATAATCAACACAGCTTTCTAGTTGCGGCTCTTCTTCTTGTTCTCCAAGAATATTTTCATATTTTTCCCTTTTGGAACAACTATAGAAAAATAAAATGGAAAACAATAAAATATTTAAAAAGGTTATTTTTT
>CAYUZY010000102.1:0-1494 GCA_964448645.1 uncultured Flavobacteriaceae bacterium | reverse complement strand
CATAATTCATTAGAGGATTTTATCCACCTAACTTTTAAGTTTGGATTATCAAAGTCTTTATCAAATGGATACATAGGTCTTTTAATTCTTTTGTAATTTAATCTTTCTAAATTTTGATCAACTCCCCCAGGAGTTAAAGCCATAATCCAACCTTTTTTCAAATTAAAAAGCTCAGGAACAAGATATCCAATTTTGACAACAATTATATCTGTTTTTTTTGGATTTAAATCTAATTGAACAAAATCTAATTCTCTATGATATGGTTTTCTTTTTTTTGTAACAATAACATAAACGCTTCCTATACGAACAACCACTTCTGTTTCAGCATGAACATCTCCATGAAAAATTGAAATTATTTCTCCTTCTAATAAAATTGGAGGAGAATATCTGTTATCAACTTCTGCTCCAACAAATTCTTTTATTTTGCCGCCAATTCCAATTTTTATGACTTTTTCGACTAATTTAGGTCCAGGTATTGAAGCATATATTAGGGATGGGCCATTTTTTGACTTGAACTCAGCTCTTTTTAAAATTTTATCTAAAGTCCATGTAACATCTCCTGCTCCACCAGCAGTTGGATTATCTCCCATATCACTAATAATAAATGGTTTTTCAGAACTATTAACTGCCATATCTAAACTTTCTTTAAGACTTGCAGTTGGAGCTACAAATTCAAATTGATTTCTTACAGACCAAAAATTTTCCGCAAGTGTTTCAGCAGTATTTTTTACTTGTTTTTGATTATCTCCAGTAGCCATAACAACACCATGATTCCTTGGTTCATCAGCCCAAGGATAACCAACCCAAATTGCAGCGTCAATTACTCCTTCTTGTTTTGTTAATGGTTTAATTTTTGAATAAAGACTTTTGGCAGGTTCAACTCTTGTACTAGTTTTTTCTCCTGGAAGTAAAATAGGAATGGGAATCCAGGCTTTATATTTAGGTTTACCTTTTCCGCTTTCAATTCTTTTAATTAAATTTTCAACTGCTCTTCTTTTTGACTCTATAGCATCTTCATGTGGCGCCATTCTATAACATGTAATTAAATCTGTTTTTTCTGCTAATATTTTTGAAACATTCCCATGTAAATCCATTGAAGTAGAAATAAAAGTTTTATTTCCAATAACTTTTCTAATTCTAGTAATAAAATTTCCTTCTGGATCATCTAATCCTTGAACACTCATGGCTCCATGTATATCAAAAAAAAGACCATCATATGGCATGTTTTTTTTTAACTTATCTAGTGTTTTAGAGACAAGACTTTCATAGGCTTCCTTAGTTACAATACCACCTGGTAAGGCATGTCCTCTTAAAGTTGGAATCCAGTTTATTCTTTCCCTTAGAATGGAATCTTTTGATAAAAACGGATAATATAAAAAAACATCGTTATCAGTTTTTGCGTGAAAGGCTTTTTCTTCTGTTATTGCCGGCGAAAAAGTGCTAGACTCTATTGCAAGGCCAGCAATTGCAATCTTTGGTTTTTTTTTTACTTTT
>CAYUZY010000101.1:0-6943 GCA_964448645.1 uncultured Flavobacteriaceae bacterium | reverse complement strand
ATAATGAATATAATGATGGTCACACTGTCACAGAAAACAATTTATTAGATTTTTTAAATTGGATAAATAAAACCTCTTTTATCTAGAAGTTATTTTCAGACCATCATATGCTAAGAAAATGTTTTTAGGTAGTGTTTTCGAAACCTCCTTATGAAAGCCCATTAAATGACTTATATGGGTCAAATAAGCCTTTTTTGGCTTTATTCTATTTATTAAAGATATTGATTCTTCTAAATTCAAATGATTAGGATGTTCTTTAATTCTTAAAGAACTAATAACTAAAGTGTCAAGATTTGTTAATTTATATAATTCTTTTTCATTAATTGTTTTAATATCCGTTAAATATGCTAAATCCCTTATCCGATAACCCATAACTGGAATTTTATTATGCATTAGATTTATAGGAATAATTTTTTCATCAAAAAAGTTAATCGATTTATTAGGTTTAATTAAATTAATTTTAACTGATGGTGCTCCAGGATATTTATCCTTATCTAAAAAAATATAACTAAATCTTTTCGATAAATCATCAATTACTTTATTAGTTGCAAATATTGGAATATCTCCTTGATTAAAATAAAAAGGTCTTATGTCGTCTAAGCCTGCAGTATGATCTGCATGTTCATGAGTAAAAAAAATAGCATCCAACTTATTTATATTAGAAGAAAGCATTTGTTGTCTAAAATCTGGGCCGCAGTCTATTACTATATTAAAGTCTTTCCATTGAATTAAAACCGAAACTCTAAGCCTTTTATCCTTTTTATCTAAACTTAAACAAACTGGATGGTTACTGCCTATAATTGGAACGCCTTGAGAGGTTCCAGTTCCTAAAAAAGTAATTTTTAACATTTAAAACAAATTTAAATAAATGTTAACTAATAAGAGGAAGTTTGTAATTTTAAATAAAGATTTAAAATTTAAAGTATGGTTGCTGAAATTCCTGGTGATGTAGGGTTTGATAACAAACCCTCAATTGATGCTAAAGCACTAAGAATTAATTTAAACCAATTTATATACGGAACGTTTGCAGAAATAGGTGCTGGACAAGAAGTTGCTAGACATTTTTTTAGAGTTGGAGGAGCTTCTGGGACAATAGCTAAAACTATTAGCGCATATGATAAAAATTTCAGTGATACAATTTATGGTGAAGAAGATGATAAAAGGTATGTTACTGAAACAAGATTAAAAAAGATGTTAGATCATGAGATGGCCCTTCTAGAAGATAGAATACCTAAAAAAGATCATCCTAATAAATTATTTTTCACTCTTGCAAATACTGTTACAACAATTGATTTTGCAAAAAAATACAAAGGGCATGGTTGGATGGGAATTCGTTTTCAAACAAATCCAGATGAACATTATAGTGAAATAAGTCTTCACATAAGATTTCATCATCAAGAAGCTAGACTTCAACAAGAAGTTTTAGGTTTTATGGGTGTTAATCTAGTTTATGGAGCTTTTTATAAGCATAATGACCCAAAACGATTACTAAGATATCTTTATGACCACATAGACACGGATGGTCTAAATACTGGATTTCTTCCTATAGAAATTGATACTATAAACTTTTCAGGTCCAGTTTTTAAAGAAGTAGATAATAGACTTATGAGTCTTGAGTTAATTAGAAATGGAATGACAGATGCTGTTATGTTTGATTCTAATGGAAACAATATTTTACCTGCCAGGATACTTTATAAAAAAAGCATTTTAGCTCTAAGAGGAAGTTTTCGACCTGTTACAAAAGTTAATATCGATATGTTTGAAAAGTCTTTTGAGATTTTTAATAAAGAAAATAATGTTGATTTTAAAAACACTGAAGTTATTTTTGAAATAACTCTTTCAAATCTAAGCGCAAGTGGAGAGATTGATGAAAGTGATTTTATGGACAGGGCAAAGCTTTTATGTTCATTAGGTCATACAGTTATGATTTCTAAGTTTAAAGAATATTATAAATTAGTTGATTACTTTTCTAACTATACATCTGAACAGGTAGGTCTTACTATAGGTGTAAACAACTTTGTAGATATTTTTGACGAAAACTATTATAATGATTTAGATGGGGGAATACTTGAGGCATTTGGCAAAATGTTTCATAATAATCTAAAAGTTTATCTCTATCCTATGAAAAGTGATGATAATGATGAAATCATAAATAGTAATAATCTAATTTTGCATCCAAGAATGAAAGAGTTTTATAAATTTTTCAAATACAATGGTAAAATTGTTGATATTTTTGATTATGAGGCCAAATATTTAACTATTTTTTCTAGAGATATTTTAAAAGAAATTAAAAAAGGAAAAAAAGGTTGGGAAAACAAACTTCCTGAAGGAATTTCTGATTTAATTACTAAACAAGAAATGTTTGGTTATACAAATAAAAAGACCAAAGAATAAAAAAACATTTAAATTTCATTTAAAATTTGAGCTGCATGATCTTTAGTTTTTACTTTATTAATTACTTTAGATACCATTCCTTTTTCATCGATTAAAAATGTAGTTCTATAAATTCCTTCATACTCCCTTCCTTGAAATTTTTTAGAACCCCATACACCAAAAGCATTAATTAAATCTTTCTCTTTATCTGCTATCAACAAATATTGAAATGAGTATTTCTTAGAAAATTTATTTTGCTGAGATACATTATCTGCACTAATACCAAAAACAATATATCCTTTTTCAATTAATCTTTTGTAATTATCTCTTAAATTACATGCTTGAGCTGTACAACCAGGAGTATTTGCTCTTGGGTAAAAAAATAGAATAATTTTTGATCCTTTATAATCTTGAAAAGAATGAGTATTGCCTAAATTATCGATAAATTTATTTTTAGGAACAACATCACCAATTTTTAACATGTTCATGATTTTTGATTTTATTAAATTAGAATTATAAAAATAATAAGATGTTAAAGAAAGATAAAATTAATTTTATAATAAAAGATTTAGATAAATTATATCCAAAAATTCCAATTCCTTTAAATCATAAAGATCCTTATACATTATTAATTGCTGTTTTACTTTCTGCCCAATCCACAGATGTTAGAGTTAATAAAATAACATCTGTTTTATTTGAAAAAGCAAAGAGTCCGAAAGAAATGATAAAGTTAGGTGTTGATCGAATTCGTCAAATAATAAAACCTGTAGGATTATCTCCAAAAAAATCAAAAGCTATATTTAATCTTTCCAAAATAATAATCAATGATTTTAATGGAAAAATTCCTAAAAATTTTCATGATCTAGAATCTCTTCCTGGCATCGGACATAAAACTGCAAGTGTTGTAATGACTCAAGCATTTGGGATTCCATCATTCCCAGTAGACACTCATATTCACAGATTAATGTATAGATGGGGTCTTTCAAATGGAAAAAATGTTGTTCAAACCGAAAAAGATGCAAAAAGATTGTTTCCAAAAAATAAATGGAAAGACTTACACCTTCAAATAATATGGTATGGGAGACAATACTCTCCTGCTAGAGGATGGGATAAACAAAAAGATTTTATCACAAAAAAAATAGGAAGAAAAGCTATTTTATAATTCTTTTTTAATTCTCTAAAGAATCTACTTTTAAGTCTTTTTTAGAATTCTTATAAGATTTTGAAAAAGCCAATATTCTTTTTAAAACAATACTTCTTGGAAGTTTTTCTATATCTTCTTTTAGATTGTAATTTTTTGTCATATAAATGTTTTACATATATAACGAAAAAAACTTAAAATAATTGTACTATTTAGTCGTCAAAAAAATATTATTCTCCTTAATTAATTTTCTAAGGTTAATTACAGCATATCTCATTCTTCCTAGAGCAGTATTTATGCTTACTTTTGTATTTTCTGCAATTTCTTTAAAACTCATATCTCTGTACAACCTCATAATTAAAACTTCTTTTTGATCCTCAGGAAGTTCTTGAATTAACTTTTGAATATCTTTAATTATTTGATCATTTATAAGGATACTTTCTGCATTTGGAGAACCATCACTAATAAACTGAAAAATATCAATATCTTCTTTACTTTTTATAGTCTTAATTCTATTATTTTTTCTAAAAAAATCAATCACTAAATTATGAGAAATTCTCATTACCCAAGGTAAAAATTTCCCTTCTTCATTGTAAACACCATTTTTTAAAGTTTTAATTACCTTAATGAATGTTTCTTGAAAAATATCTTCAGAAATATCTCTGTCATGTACTTTTGAATAAATAAAATTGAAGATTTTTTGTTGATGTTTATTAATAATATACTCTAAAGCAATTTCATTACCTTTTAAATAATGCTCAATTAATAAAGAATCAGATGTTTCAGGGGTGATTTTGTTTTCCATAATAACTACTTTAGTTCCTTTAAAAAGGAGTTTGTTTTCGATATTTATTTAAAAAGTAGTTTTATTTTATAGGCAAAATTTTTAACAAATATAGTTTTTTTTTAATATAAGTGAAAATAGACTTTAATTAACACTATGAAATAAATACTATTAAATAGTTGTATTTTTGACTTTTTTCAAAACAAAATGAAGAGAATTCAAGATTATGATCCTAAAGAATATATAATTGTCAAAGGAGCCAAACTGAATAATCTTAAAAATATAGACATAGTAATTCCTAGAAATAAATTAACTGTTTTTACAGGTTTATCTGGATCTGGAAAATCTACATTAGCTTTTGATACTATTTATGCTGAAGGTCAAAGAAGATACGTGGAAAGCTTGTCTTCATATGTTAGACAATTTATGGGAAGACTAAATAAACCAAAAGTAGATTACATAAAAGGATTATCTCCTTCTATAGCTATACAACAAAAAATAAATAATACTAACCCGCGATCAACAGTTGGAACAAAAACAGAAATTTATGATTATTTAAAATTATTTTATTCAAGAATTGGAAAAACCTTTTCTCCAATTTCTGGAAAAGAAGTTAAAAAAGATACTGCTGAATCAGTTATAAATCATATAAAATTAAATAAGTCTAAAGACAAATATTTGCTTTTAGCACCTTTTCATTTTGTTAATGATAAAAAAGTATTAAATCAAATAAAAACATTAAAACAACAAGGATTCGTAAGGGTTTTTATTAAAAATAAAATCATTGATATAGATAATGTTATTAATCAAAAAATTGATCAAATAGAGATTGTGATTGACAGGTTTATTCATAGAAGAGACTCTGATTTTTACAAGGAATTATCAGATTCAGTTGAAATTGCCTTTTATGAAGGAAAAGGTAATTGTTCACTATTCAATCTAAACAATAATAAAAGAATAAATTTTTCAAATAAGTTTGAATTAGATGGTATAAATTTTTTAAATCCAAATATTCACTTTTTTAATTTTAATAATCCTTATGGTGCATGTAAAAAGTGTGGAGGTTATGGAGATATTATTGATATAGATTTTGATCTTGTAATTCCTAATAAAACATTATCAATCTTTGATCATGCAATAGTTCCCTGGAGAGGAAATTCTTTTAATAAATATTACAAAAAATTAATTAATAATTCTCATAAGTTTAATTTTCCTATTCACAAACCTATTCATAAATTAAAAAATGATGAAATTGAAACTTTGTGGGAAGGAAATAATCATTTTATTGGAATAAAAGGTTTTTTTAAAAAAATTGAAGCAAAAAGTTATAAAATTCAAAACAGAGTCCTCCTTTCAAGATATAGAGGGAAAACAAAATGTAATGAATGTAAAGGTTCTAGGTTAAGAAAAGAAAGTAATTATGTTAAAATTTCAAATAAAACATTGTCTGATTTACTAAAAATATCAATAAGTAATCTTTTAAATCACTTTAATTCTATTACTCTTTCTATAAATGAAAAAGAAATTTCAAAAATATTATTAATTGAGATTAAAAATAGACTTCAATATTTAAAAGATGTTGGTTTAGGTTATTTAACTCTAAATAGAAAATCAAACTCTCTTTCTGGAGGAGAATCTCAAAGAATTCAATTAGCCGCATCACTTGGTAGTAATTTAGTAGGGTCTATTTATGTTCTTGATGAGCCTTCTGTAGGGCTCCATTCTAAGGATACAGAAAATCTAATTAAAGTTTTAAAAAGGCTAAGAGATCTAGGAAACACAATTATTGTTGTTGAGCATGATGAGTCAATAATTAAATCTTCAGATCATATAATTGATATAGGTCCTTATGCAGGAAGTTTGGGAGGGGAAATTATTGCTTATGGATCATTAAAAGATTTTTTAAAAAAAGAAACATTAACATCAAAATATCTGTCTGGAAATCTTCAAATATTAAAGAAAAGTCAAAAAAACAGACACAATAATTTTATTTCTTTAAAAGGAGCAAGAGAAAATAATTTAAAAAATATTAATGTAAATTTTCCTTTAAAATGTCTTAGCGTAATAACAGGTATTTCAGGAAGTGGCAAAACTACATTAGTTAAAAACATTCTTTATCCTGCATTATTACGAAAATTTAATATCTACACAAAAAAACCAGGTGATTTTTCTTCTTTAGATGGAAATTTTGACGAACTTAAAGGAGTTGAGTATGTTGACCAAAACCCTATAGGAAAATCTTCTAGGTCTAATCCGGTTACATATATTAAAGTATATGATGATATTAGAAACTTATTCTCTTCTTTAGAATTATCTAAAATTAGAAATTACAAACCAAAGCATTTTTCTTTTAATGTTGATGGAGGAAGATGTGAAAATTGCAAAGGAGAAGGTTCTTTAACAATTGAAATGCAATTTATGGCAGATGTAATTATTGAATGTAATGAATGTAAAGGTTCTCGATTTAAAAATGAAATTTGTGAAGTTCAATATTATGAAAAATCAATAAATGACGTTTTAAATATGACTGTAGATGATTCAATTGCTTTTTTTAAATCTTTTAAAGAAATTAAATTTAATCAAAAACTTAAACCTATTAGCGATGTTGGTCTTGGTTATATAAGATTAGGACTGTCATCATCTAC
>CAYUZY010000100.1:0-7033 GCA_964448645.1 uncultured Flavobacteriaceae bacterium | reverse complement strand
TGATGCATAAAGTGGTGTATGGGGCAAACTATGTGCTAGGTATATAAAAAACTTATTTTCCCTATTTTCTCTTATAAATTCTACTGCTTTATCTGAAAACCTTTTAGTTATAGTTGTTTGATCAGCAGGTCTTTCTATAATTTCATTGTTTTCAATTAAGGGTACATTATACATTGAAGATTCAGGTTTTTTATTTTCATATTTCTGCCAATATTGTGATCCTGGACAACATGACTCTCCATTAATTCTATCCATATCATTAGAATAAGGTATTCCATAGTAATAATCAAATCCATGTTGAAGGGGTAAATATTGTTTTTTATGTCCTAAATGCCATTTACCTATTGCAGCGGTCTTATACCCATTTTCTTTTAATTTTTCAGCAATAGTTATTTCAGAATCCGGAAGACCATATTCAGAGTTAGGAAAAAGTACTCTTTCTTTACTACCAATCATTCCATTTCTAATAGGGAGTCTTCCAGTTAATAATGCTGCACGACTCGGAGTACAAACACTTGATGCTGAATAAAATTGAGTCCATTTTTGTCCCTCAAAAGCCATTCTATCTAGGTTTGGAGTTTTGATCGTAGGATGCCCATATGATCCTAAATCGCCATAACCCATATCGTCAACAAAAACAACTATAAAATTAGGGTCCTTGTCTTGATTGAGTTGATTATATGAAACAAAAAAAAAGAAGATTATTACAGAAATAATTTTTTTCATTTTAAAATTCTAATTTTAATGGATTAATTTAAACAATTTCTATGAGAAAGATATTTGCAATTATATTTTCTGGAATTTTTGTTTTTAATAGTTTAAGTTGTAATTCAGAAAACATAAAGCCCAATGTAATTTTTATTTTAGTTGATGATTTAGGATGGAATGATTTAGGATATTCTGGAAGCAAATTTTATGAAAGTCCAAATATTGATAGATTATCTAATGAAAGTTTTGAATTTATAAATGCATATTCTTCAAGTCCAGTTTGTTCTCCAACTAGAGCTTCTATTATGACAGGAAAACATCCTGCTAGGGTAAATATAACAGATTGGATTCCAGGAAGGGACCCAAAAGATAAGCCTCTTCTTGGACCACAAGACTTACATGAACTTCCATTGGAAGAAATAACTATTGCTGAAAAATTAAAAGAAAATGGATACAAAACTTTTTATGCAGGTAAATGGCATTTAGGGGCTCAAGAGTTTTATCCAGAAGATAATGGATTTGATGTTAATGTTGGAGGTTTTGAAAAGGGAAGTCCAATGGGAGGATATTATTCCCCATATAAAAACCCAAAATTAAGTGATGGCCCAGAAGGGGAATATCTAACAGATAGATTAACAAATGAGTCAATAACTTTAATTAAAAATCATGATAAGAAAAAGCCATTTGTACTCTTTCTTTCTTTTTACAATGTGCATACTCCTATTCAAGCAAATTTGAAACACATAGATTATTTTAATGAAAAATTGTCTAAAATGAATGACAATTTAGTTAGAACAAAAAAAGAAGGACAAGCAATTACTAGACTAAATCAAACTAATTCAAAATATGCTTCTATGGTTTATGCTGTTGATCAAAATGTCGGGAAACTTATTAAAAGTTTAAAAGATAATGGTTTGTATGATAATTCACTTATAATTTTTACATCAGATAATGGTGGTTTATCAACTCAAAAGAGAATTTCTCCAACTTCAGTTTATCCCTTAAGGGCAGGTAAAGGGTGGCTTTATGAAGGAGGAATAAAAATCCCCCAATTAATTAAAATACCTAGAAAAACTAAAAATGTGAAGATTAAAGATTTAACTGTTTCTCATGACTTATTTCCAACTATTTTAGACTTTGCTGGAATTAAACACGAAATAGATATTGATGGGGTTAGCTTAATGCCTAGATTAAAAGGAGGATATAAAATTGATAGAGAAGATATTTTTTGGCATTTCCCACATTATCATGGTAGTCTGTGGAAACCAGGTTCATCTATTCGATCAGGTGATTGGAAATTAGTTTTTCATTATGAGTCAAATCATGCTGAATTATTTAATCTTAAAGATGATCCTGGGGAATTAAATGATTTATCATTGTCATTTGATGAAAAAAAACAAACTCTATTAAAAAAATTAAATAAATTGAAGGATCAAACAAATGCAAATTCAGTTTCAATAAACCCTAATTTTAAAAAAGATAAAATTTTAATTTTAAAGGATTAATTTAAAGAATTTCCATGAGAAATATTTTTATAATTATAGTCATATTTTATTTTGGTTCATGTTCATCAATAGAAAAAAAAATTGAGTCACCCAATATCCTTTTAATTATGGCAGATGATCTGGGCTGGACTGATTTGTCATTTATGGGTTCAATTTATTATCAGACACCCAACATTGATAAACTTTCTAAAAGTGGAATAACATTTTATAATGCATATGCATCAGCTGCAAACTGTGCGCCAAGTAGAGCGACTATGCTTACAGGAAAATATCCAACAGAACATAAAATATATACTGTAGGAAATTCAGAAAGAGGAAATAGGAAAACCAGAAAATTAATACCAACAAAGAATACTACAATTCTTGATTTAGATTTTTTTTTAATTTCTGAAATGCTTAAAAGTAAAGGATATTTTAATGGTCATTTTGGAAAATGGCATATGGGTCCAAAAGGATTTTATCCAGAACAAAGTGGTTTTGATGTAAATATTGGTGGGTATGAAAAAGGAGGTCCGGGCAAAGGAGGTTATTTTTCACCTTATAACAATCCTAAATTAAATGACGGACCTATAGGAGAATATTTAACAGACAGAATAGGTAATGAAGTAATTAAATTTATTGCAGATAATAAAAACCAATCGTTTTTTGCCTATGTCCCGTTTTATTCTGTTCATACACCAATTCAATCAAAAAAAGAATATCAAAAAAAATATTCTAATAAAAATGGAGATCAAAATCATAATCGTCCAGATTATGCTGGAATGATAGAATCTCTTGATGAAAATGTAGGTAAAATTATAAATAAGATCGAAGAATTGAATCTATCAGAAAAAACATTGATTATTTTTACATCAGATAATGGTGGAATTGGAGCTATATCAAATCAATTTCCATTAAGAGCAGGAAAGGGATCTTATTATGAGGGAGGCATTAAGGTGCCATTAATTTTTTCCTGGAAGGGTAAAATCAAAGAGAAAAGTAAATCTTTTGAAAGAGTAAGTAATATTGATTTTTTCCCAACTATAAAAAAAATAGTTAATTATGATAATGATAACCTAAAATTAGATGGGATAGACCTTAGCCCAGTTTTTGAAGGTAAAAATTTAGATAAAAGAGCCTTATTTTTTCATTTTCCAATCTATTTGGAACCATATAATGTTCAAAAAGATAATGGAACTGATCCTTTGTTTAGAACAAAACCTGGATCAGTTATAATAAAGGGTCATTGGAAATTACATCATTATTTTGAAGATAATAGTTTAGAACTTTATAATATAAAAGAAGATACTTCTGAATCAAATGATTTAAGTAAAAAAAATCAAAAAAAAACAATGGAACTATTCAATCAATTAAATAAATGGAGAAATAAAAGAAATGCACCTATTCCTGATCAACTAAATTCTCATTATAATAAGAAATTTGTTGATAGCTTACTATTATTAATTAAAAATAAAAAAATTAGTGGAAGGCTTAAAATATGACAAAAGCCTGAGGACAAAAATCCCTTTTAAAATTTTTTATAAATTAAAGACTTAAATAAAAAATAGATATGATAAAAAAATCAATAATTATTCTTACAATTCTGGTTTTTTTAGGATCGTGTTCAGAAAAAGAAAAAATAATTGATAAACCTAATTTTATTTTTATTCTGGCTGATGATCTAGGATATGGTGAGTTAGGAATTTTTGGTCAAAGTTTAATTGAAACCCCAAATATTGATCAATTAGCAAAAGAGGGAATGATACTAACGAATCATTATACGGGATCTCCAGTATGTGCACCAGCGCGTGCTGTTTTAATGACAGGACTTCACACAGGGAATAACCCAGTTAGAGGAAATGATGAATGGAGAGAAAGAGGTGATGTTTGGAGTTTTAAAGCGATGTTTGAAGATCCTAAACTTGAAGGACAGCGTCCTTTACCTGATTCAACTATAACTGTTGCAAATTTTTTACAATCCAAAGGATATAAAACGGGAATGGTTGGCAAATGGGGTCTTGGTGCACCTAATACAAATAGTATTCCAAATAATAAAGGATTCGATTTTTTCTATGGTTATAACTGTCAAAGACAGGCTCATACTCTTTATCCAACTCATTTATGGAAGAATAAAAAAAGGCATATTCTTAACAATAAGATTGTGAATAAAGGACCCCTCAAAGAAGATCTTGATCCTTATAATGAAGAAAGTTATGAGATTTATAATCAAAATGATTATAGCCCAACTCTAATGCATAGTGAAGCACTTGGGTTTTTAGAGAGAAATAAAGGCAATAAGTTTTTTCTTTATTATGCCAGCCCTATTCCACATTTACCACTTCAAGCTCCTGAAGATTGGGTGAATTACTATCGTAAAAAATTTGGTAAAGAAAAACCTTATCTAGGTGATAAGGGTTATTATCCAAATCTTTATCCTAAAGCTACCTATGCTGCAATGATTTCTTATTTGGATCAACAAGTAGGTGAAATCATTTCCAAACTAAAAGAAATTGGACAATATGAAAATACTCTTATTATCTTTTCAAGTGACAATGGGCCAACCCATGTAAAACAAGTAGATATTAATTTTTTTAATAGTACAGGAATCTTTATGAATTCTGAAAACACTGTTAAAGGAAATGTAAATGAAGGGGGGATTAGAGTGCCTTCCATTGCAACCTGGCCAAAAAGAATCAAACCAGGATCAAAATCAAATCACCTCAGTACTTTCTATGATTATTTTGCCACAGTTAGTGATATTCTTGGTGAATCTTCTTCTGCAACTGATGGAATAAGTTATTATCCTACTTTGATTGGTAAAGAACAAAAAAAACACGATTACCTTTATTGGGAGTTTCCAGCTTATGGAGGTCAACAAGCTATTAGGATTAATAACTGGAAAGGAATTAAGAAGAATCTATTTAAAGGTCCCTCAAAACTGCAACTTTACAATTTAAATGATGATCCAAAAGAACTTAATAACTTAGCTTCTAATTATCCTGAAATTGTAAAAAAAATGGAAAGATCAATGAAAAAAGCTCATACAAAAGCAAGTACTAAAAAATTTAATATACCTGTTTTAGATGAGTAAATGTATTTAAATCAAATTTTATTAAACAGTAAAGCATGAAAAAAAATCTATTTGGTATTGTATTAATTTTATTTTCAGGGTTTTTTATAATCTCTTGTAATTCGATTCTCAACAAAAAAATAATCCAGCCTAATATTGTAATCATTTATACTGATGACCTAGGATATGGTGATGTAAGTGCATATAAAAAAGGAACCTTAAATACTCCAAATATTGATAAGCTGGCTAATGAAGGTATAAGGTTCAACAATGGTTATTCCTCTTCAGCAACATGTAGTCCTAGTAGATATGCCTTATTGACAGGAACATATCCATGGAGAAATCCTAGAGCAAAAATTATAACAGGAGGTTCTTTAATTATTGATACAACAGAAATGACTATACCTAAAATTTTAAAAACCCAAGGTTATCATACTGGTATTGTTGGTAAATGGCATCTTGGCTTAGGCTCAGGTAAAATAAATTATAATTCTAATATATCTCCTGGACCAAATCAAATAGGTTTTGACTATTCTCATATAATGGCAGACACGCAAGATCGAGTTCCATGTGTATATATTGAAAATGGAGATGTAATTAACCTAAATCAGAATGATCCTATAGAAGTTAACTTTTTTCACCAAAAAGAAAATAATGACTATGGTCTTCCTACAGGATTAAAAAATCCTGAACTAACCACTATGAAATGGCATCATGGCCATAATGGGTCTATTGTAAATGGTGTTCCTAGAATTGGGTATATGAAAGGAGGAGAAAAAGCTAGATGGAGTGATATTGATATGGCAGATCATTTTTTAAAAAAAGCTCAGGATTATATCAAAGAAAATAAAGAAAAACCTTTCTTTCTTTATTATACACTTCAACAACCTCATGTACCAAGAACACCCCACCCAAGATTTGAAGGTAAATCTGGAATGGGGCCTAGAGGAGATGCTATTATTGAAGCAGATTGGTGTGTTGGAGAATTCTATAAAACATTAGAATCAGAAGGAATTTTAGATAATACATTAATAATTTTTTCTAGTGATAATGGACCTGTTCTAAATGATGGATACTATGATGATGCTGTAGAAAAACTTGGAGACCATACTCCTTCTGGTGGATTAAGAGGTGGAAAATATAGTCTATTTGAAGCAGGGACAAAGGTTCCTTTTATTGCCTATTGGAAAGGAAAGATAAAACCCGATGTTTCAAATAAAATAATATCTCAAATAGATCTATTTAATTCCATTTCTAGTATAGTTGGAACCGATTATAGATCAAAAGACGGTATAGATTTTTCTAACTTAATTATAAATAATCAAGGAAAAGGAAGACAGGAACTTATTCTTGAAGCGACTACTAGAACTGCCTATAGAAATGGAGATTGGGTAATGATTCCTCCATACAATGGGCCAGAAATTGGTCCAAATGTTAAAATTGAATTAGGAAACTCAACTGATTTTAAACTTTATAATCTAAAAGAAGACCCTTCTCAAAAAACTAATCTATCAAAAAAAGAACCTGAAAAATTAAAAGAAATGATTTCAAGTTTTGTTAAGATTAGAGGGGAAAATTTTTAACAAAACCGATGAAAAATCTAAAAGATTTATTTTGTAATGATTGTTCGCACGAACAATCATAATTTAAAGTAGTTTATTCTCCCCAAATTTTATTTATTCTATCATCTATTTTTTGTTAAATTAGATCAATGAGACAAATTATAATCCTTCTTATAACTTTTTTATTAATTGGATGTTCAAATAAAATT
>CAYUZY010000099.1:0-7106 GCA_964448645.1 uncultured Flavobacteriaceae bacterium | reverse complement strand
TTTCTTTTTTAGCTGCGGCTTGTCTTGCTAATCTCTGTTTTCTCTCTCTTTCTTTGTCTAATCTCTCTTCCTTTTCCTTTTCAGCTTTTTTTGTTGCTAAAAAAATCTTATGTAATGAATCCGATTGTGCTTGCCTCTCTTTCCTCAATCTTTCATCTCTGGCTTGTTTTTTTAAACTTTCTGTTTTTTCTTTGTCTTGTTCTAATCGATACTTTTTATCATTTTCAATATTAACGTAAAATATTCCCACAATTAATAATAAGGATAACCCAATGAAGAGGGCTGTATTCCAACTTCCAGATTTTTCTTCTATTTTTTCATCAACCTTTAGCTTTTCTGTAGGATCCTTTACCTTTATAGGTTTCTTTTCTGTTTTTGATTTAGAAGTATCCTTCTTTTTTGTTTTACTCTCCTTATTAATCACAGGTAGAGGTGGAGGAACCGCAAGGGTCTTTTTAACTACTTTTGAAGAAGCCTCTAAACTTTTAATAAACTCTTCACAGCTCTGAAATCGATCTGATTTTTTCTTCTGAGTTGCTTTCTCTATTATTGCTTCTATCTTATCTGATACCGATGGATAATGAGACCTTGCCTTTGGAAAAGGATTGCTAACAATATCCAGCTGAATATTAAACTGGTTGGTTTGTCCCGCATAAGGAGCCTTTCCAACAGCCATTTGAAAAAGAGTAACCCCTAGGGAATAAATATCTGAGAGCTTATCCACTTTTTCTGCCCTGACCTGTTCAGGACTCATATAAGAGACGGTACCTACTTGAACTCCTGTTTTAGTTAACCCACTATCTTCCGTACTTTGTTTGGCTATCCCAAAATCTAACACCTTGGCATCTCCACTGGGGGTTATAAGAACATTTGCAGGTTTAATATCTCTGTGAACTAAACCTTTATTATGTGCATGATTAATGGCTGAGATTATCTGGATAAACAAGGGGATTAATTTATCCTCTGGAATCGGCCCAGAATCATCACGGATATAATCATTAAGCTGTTTGCCTTCAACATATTCCATTATTAAAAACAAACCATCCTTTTGCTCTTGAAAGTCAATTAATTTAACAATATTGGGGTGAGATAACTTCCATTGGGTCTTGGCTTCTTTTCGAAACCTTTTTCTAAAATCTTCATCTTTAACAAGAGGAGAGTGTAAAGATTTTATAGCAACCTTATTCTCTAAAACAGTATGCTCTCCTAGATAAACATCACCCATCCCTCCGGAGCCTATCTTTTTTATTATTTTATAATTTGATAGCTTAATCATATTAAAAACAATCTATTTCAAATTTAGTCCAATCTTTTCCATTTGTGGGTTGATTAAGGAAATAATAACATTTTGAAGTGCCATCGGGAAAAGTTATGCTTTTTTTAAAGGCAGATGGCACATGTGCTCCACTGGCTAGTATTTGATGATCATTCTTAAAAAGAACATCAACTCGAACATTAATATTTGATTGATATAAATTAGCCCAATATCTTACTTTTCTTTCCAATTGAGCCCATTCATTCCTGTTAAGATTCTCATGTTGTAACACACAATTTAAAAAAGAAAATGTAGCATATAAATTTGATTTAGTATCTGAAAATGCTGCTGCTGGAGCTAAATGTCCTTTATCCCAAATATTATCATTGTAGTCCGCATTGTTTGAAGTGTATACACTATCCACTTTATAAAAATTATATCCTTTTCTATCAATTTTTTTTTTAATATTTCTTACTTCATATTCTATCCAATTGGGTTGTTCAAAAGTTTCATTATAAGAAACCTTAAATATAGGCCCTTTGATAATTATACTATTTTCTTTTTTTTGTCCAAAAAAAAGTGCTGAAATTAGAAATAAAAAAAGGTAAAAAAAATGATTCATTTATATTAATTAAACTTTCTAAAACTAAAAACAAACACAATTTAAAAATAAATTAAGATAAATCATTGTATATTGAAGTTTAGTTGTAGTTCGAAACAGATAAATTATAGTAGTAAATTACAAACTAGAAAAATATTAACCAAATAAAATATATCATTATGAAAGGCTTTAAACAATGTGAAAAAGGACATTTTTATAAAGAAACATTAGAGGAATGTAATTACTGTCCAAAAAATACAGTTAATGATCAAGAATCAAATCCCACAGAGGCTATATCAGAAATTTCAACCGAAAAAACTCAAGTTTTTTCAGCGAATACGAATCTAACAGATTTAAATCCAGAAGCTGAAAAAAAACCCAATACTTTTGATCCAAACAAAACTACAATTGGAGGGAGAACCGTTGAAGAGGGTCAGGATAATCAAGCAATTCAAAAGAGAAAATTAAGAGGGTGGCTGGTGACTTTTGATATTGAACCTTTTGGAGTAGATTTTAAAATTAATGAAGGAAGAAATTCAATAGGGAGTAAATCCTCAAATGACATAACTATTCAAGATAACCAAGTTTCTTCTAATCACGGATTAATTCTTTATAAGAAAAAGAAGTTTATTTTAACTGATGAACTTTCTACAAATGGAACTTTTTTAAATGGCGAAGAACTTATCCCTAGGGATACTTATGAGCTTAATGACGGAGATGAAATTAAAGTTGGAGATACAACTTTACTTTTTAAGACTGCCTTTAAGAAATAATTTGATGAGATCTTTATTTTTAATATTATTAATTGGAGTTTCAAATATCTTATTTTCTCAGATTAATGTTTCTCAAAACAAAGATATTTCTAATTTTCCTTTAATTGAGTTTACGATTAATAATCGTAATCCAAATATTTTACCTTCTAGCGCTTTTAGTTTTAATGAATTAATTGATGGTAAAAAAGTTAAAAATGATGATTTTAAAATCAAACAACTAAATGATTCTATAGATTATTCAGATAAAAACAAATGTGTTTTGATTTTGCTTGAAATCCTTTCTCATCCTGAGAGAAAAGAACAAAATCTCACATTTAAAAAAGCCCTTTTGGAATCTTTAGACAGTATTGTAAATAAAGGAGATAAATTTAAAATTGTTGCATTTTCTTTAAAGGATGATGAAACCAAAATTTTAAAAAACATAAATAATAACTTTACTGATAATGTTTCATTAATAAAAAAAGCTCTAGAATTATACGAACAAGAGGAAAATGATTTCACAAACAAAGTAGTGTCAGATATTTATGGCGCAATTATAGAAGGTGTAAAGGAATTAGATGATTTCGAATCAAATTTATCAAAATCAATTTTACTTCTATCTGAAGAAAGAAACAATTCTAAAATTATTAATTCAGGAACTAATGCAATCAATCTAGCAAAGGAAAAAGGAATAATTATTAACACCATTAAATATAATAGGTTCCTTTATCATCAATTTGCCGATCCAACGATTGCTCAAAATACTTATGGTAACAATTTTGTTCTTTCTAAGAGTTCAGGTAAATTGAAAATTGTTAATCAAAACAAAAAAGAAGAAGTTAAAGCCTTTTTAAAGTCTATACTAAATAATATTGTCAAAAGGTCTTACGGAATAAATTACAGTGTTTCATTGACTTTAAAGAATAAAATTCGAAACGGAAAAAATTATATTATTGATATTAAGGTTGATGACACAAATGAAATTCAAAAAATTAATTATAAAGCTCCTGGAAATTGGATTATTGCTCAGTTTGAATTAAATTTTTATTTAGCCAGTACAGTTTTATTTATTTTACTTCTAATTTTCGGTTATACTATTCGTTATTTTTTTAAAAAAAATAAATTAAAAGAAATAGAAAATAAAAATAGACTCGTTGAACAGAAAGAAAAAGAAGCACAACAAGAAAGCTTTATAAAGCAACAACAAGAAGAACTGTTAAACATAAAAAATCAGGAAAATCAAAGAATAAAAATTGAGGAAGAAGAAAACAGAAAACAAATTGAAAAAAAACTGATAACTCAAATGCAGTCAAAGGGAAGCTTTCCCATTTTAAAATTTTCTGACACTAAAGGTTCTAAACAATTCGAAATAAATAATCCTATTATGACTATTGGTCGAGATAATGCTTCAAATAGAATTTGTATCCCTAACAATAATGTCTCTAGAAATCATTTCTCAATTATATATTTAAATAATGAATATAGAATCAAGGACAATAATAGTACTAACGGTATAATTCTTAACGGAAATATTGTAAAAGAATCTGTATTAAAAAATGGGGATATTATTGAAATAGCTGATTTAAGCTTTACATTTTATGAATAAAAATTTTAAATGAAATTAAGACATTTTAAAAAGACTGTAATAGGATTAGTTAGAAAAGCTAATGAAGACAGTATTGGCTCCTTAACAAATGAACAGACAAATGGTTATGGTGAAATTTTTGTTGTTTGTGATGGAATGGGGGGTCATGTTGGAGGTGCAGTAGCTTCAAAAACTGCTGTAGATTGTATTTTACAATACTTTAAAGACAGCCCCAATTCTAACCCCAGTATTGCCCTTGAAAAAGCCATCTCTTTCGCTAACATGCAGATTTATGCTAAGTCTATACATGATAAAAGTTTGAAAGGTATGGGTACAACATGTACCGTTTTATTGCATAAAGGGGACAATATATATATTGGCCATGTAGGAGACAGTAGGATTTATATTTATACTGATGATAAATTATACCGACTAACAAAGGATCATTCATTTGTACAAAGTTTAGTTGATGCTGGTCAATTGAAGGATTCAGAGATGGAAACTCATCCTAAAAAAAATGAACTTACAAGAGCTCTTGGAATCTCACAAAATGTTGAGGTTGATGTAGCAGAAACCCCTATTTTTAGTAAAAGCGGAGATAAGTTTTTGTTGTGTTCAGATGGTCTTTGCGGATTAGTAAATGATGCAACAATTGCTAATACATTAGAAACTACAGTTGGAGATGAAACGGTTAATGATCTTATAAAACTTGCAGAAAATGCAGGAGGAAATGATAATATTTCTGTATGTGTTATACATGTAATTGATAGTCCTCATAGAATCACAAAATTCAAGGATCAAACAAATAAGTCTAATCATTTAATGGCAACTCAAATATTAGATGCTTCATTAATTAAAAGAGAAACTAAAGTAAAAACTATTTTTAGAATTTATGGAAAATATATTTTAACACTTATTCTAATGGGGTTTTTATTTCTTGGATATACATTTTTAATAAAGAAAAGTCCTGATAAGATGGAGAATAATTTAGATTTAGAAAAGGATATAGAATCTACAAATTCAACTATAGTAAGTGAAACAACAAAAATATCAAGCCCGGAAGATGAGGAAAATATTAAAGAATTAGAAGAAAAAGAGAGAAGACAGAGATTAGCAAAAAAAGAAAGAGAGAGAAAAGCAAGAGAGAAAGAAAAAGAGAGGTTATTAGAAGAAGAATTGAGATTAGCAAAAGAAGCGGCAGCTAAAAAAGAAAAAGAGAGATTAGCAAAAAAAGAAAGAGAGAGAAAACAACAAGCCGAAGCTAAAAAGGAAAAGCAAAGGAAAGAAAGAATAGAAAAAGAAAAAGAGAGAAAAGAAAAGGAAAAAAATGAAGGGAAAGAAAAAAGTGAAAACCTTGTCGAAAGAGGTAAGAAACTTTTAAAAAGAATAACTGATATAATTAAAGATAATAAAGATAATAAAGATCTTAAATATTCTAAGGAATATAAAGCACTTGAAAAAGATGAAAAATTCTTAAAAAATGATAGTGTTACGGATAAAAAAATCGAAATAATAGAACAAAATATAAAAAATTTTAAAAGCTTGATTTCCTCAGACGATAATAAATCAAATGGATAGAAATAAAAAATGATTCATGTTCCCAGATTTAGGCTCACAATATAAATTTATAAAAGAAATAGGTAGAGGAGGGAGTGGTATTGTCTATTTAGCCCTGGATCGTTATTCTGGATTTTTAGTTTGCGTTAAAAAGTTATTAGATGAACACTCAGAAAATGAAGATTTTTTAATAAAGTTTAAGACCGAGGCCAACATCTATTTAATGTTAAATCATCCTAATATAGTTTCCTTAAAAGATTTTGTTATAAAAAATGACTCTTTTTATTTAATTCAAGAATATGTTGACGGTCAAAACTTACAAGAATACATTCAAAATGTTACAGGGCCAATACCTTCAGAAGTAACGATTGCAATGATTAAAGATATTATAAAAGCTATAGATTATGCGCATAATAAAAGCATTCCTATTTCAGGGTATCAGGGCATATTACATTTAGATATAAAACCAGCTAATATATTAATTTCTAAAAACGGAGATATAAAGATTATTGATTATGGTATTTCTCAAGGAAATAATGAAAAAAGAGTGGATCAAATAATGGGGACTCCTATTTTCATGGCTCCAGAACAATTTAATGTTAAAAAAAAACTTGATAGAAGAACAGACGTATATGCTCTTGGAATATTGATACATGTTATGCTAACAGCTGATATGCCATTCAAAAACTGTAATAGTCAAAAAGAATTAATTGAAAATATTTTAAACCATCCACTAACAAGAACACAAGAACTATATAGTGGTGTTGATCTTAGATTTCAAGAGATTATTGATAAAGCAACAGAAAAAAAACCAAAAGATAGATATCAGTCATGTCAAGAATTATTATTATCCATTAAAGAATTAGAAAAGATTTAATATGAGAATAATTAAAATTGGTAAAGATAAATCTAATGATATTTTTAAGGAACTTATTAATGACCCTACAGTTTCTAGAATTCATTGTCAAATTTTTATGGACGATGAAGGGAATAAATTCTTGAAAGATATGGGATCAACCAATGGAACCTATGTTAATGGTAATAGAATTTCAGAACCTCATAAATTAGATGATTATGATGTTATTAAAGCAGGGAATTCTGTAATTGACTGGAAGGGGTTTTTAATGAGTGAAGATAAAGAGGTAAATGATATTAATAATACAATTTCAGATATATCAAGCTCAAATTCAGATTCCGAATCTATTACTAAACAATTTGAAAAACTTAATGGTGTGAAAGGTTGGCTTTTATTATTGTGCTTAATACTTACAATTTTTAGTCCATTAGCCACATTATTTAACTTAACCAGAGCCCATACTTCACTATTTCATCAATATGATGACTACCCAAGAGTAC
>CAYUZY010000098.1:0-7226 GCA_964448645.1 uncultured Flavobacteriaceae bacterium | reverse complement strand
CAGCATGGCCAGTTTTTCCTGAACAAACCTCTTTGTAAGAAGGGTTTTTTATATGACCTCCAATATAGCCTGGTAGAACTTTTGCTACTCCTTCTACTCGTCTAAATATTGCTTCAGTACACCAAAAACATCCTCCAGCAAAAAAAATTTTCGAATTCATAATAATTTATCATATTTTCTAAATATACCTAAAATTATATTTAAATATTTTTTATTATTAATCATTATAATAACTAAATTGGGCTTTGATTATGTCAAATATTTTAAAAGCAAAAAACTTATCTAAAAGTTATAATGAAATTAGTGTACTTAATAACATTAATTTAGAAATAAAATACAATCAAATAACTACAATAGTTGGCCCTTCGGGAGCTGGTAAAACTACATTGTTGCAAATTTTAGGCACTCTTAAGAAACCTGATAATTTGAAACAATCTTCTCTTGAAATTGATAATATTGACGTTTTTAAATTAAGAAATAATGATCTTTCAAAATTTAGAAATAAAAAAATTGGTTTTATTTTTCAGTTTCATGAATTACTCCCTGAATTTTCTGCTATAGAAAATGTCTGTATTCCTAAATGGATAGCTGGAGAAAGTTTAAAAGAATCTAAAATAAAGGGAGTAAAACTTTTAAATGATTTAGGCTTAAAAAATAGAATAGATCACAAACCTTCCCAATTGTCTGGGGGTGAACAACAAAGGGTTGCCGTAGCTAGAGCTTTAATAAATAATCCTAAAATTATATTTGCTGATGAACCTACCGGGAATTTAGATTCTGAAAATGCAGAAATATTACATCAATCATTTTTTACTTTAAGAGACAGAATTGGATGTAGTTTTGTAATTGTAACACATAACAAGCTTTTAACAAAAAAATCGGATCAAATAATTTCTCTAAAAGATGGGAAAATTATAAAATGAAAAGGTTTGAAATTAAATCTTTTCTAGATGAAAAGGCTTTTAAGTATGAATCTCCTTCTTTTATATATGATGATCCTATTCAAATTCCTCATAACTTTTCAAAAAAAGAAGATATTGAAATTTCAGGTTTTTTAACAGCTATTATTTCTTGGGGTAATAGGAAAATGATTATAAAAAATGCCAAATCACTTATGAATCTAATGGATTATTCTCCTTTTGATTTTATTATTAATCATAATAAAAATGATTTAAAAAGTCTTGATCAATTCGTTCATAGAACCTTTAATAGTAATGACTTGTCTTTTTTTATTGAATCTCTTTACAATATATATAAATTTAAAGGAGGTCTAGAAAATGTCTTTAACACAAATAAAAATGCTACAAACTTAAATCAAGTTATTCATGAATTTAAAAAAATTTTCTTTTCTATTCCTCATCAAAAAAGAACCGAAAAGCATATTTCAGATCCATTAAAAGGATCTGCAGCAAAAAGAATAAATATGTTTTTAAGATGGATGGTCAGATCTTCTAAAAAAGGTGTAGATTTTGGTTTATGGAAAAATATTAACCCTGGACAACTTTCTTGTCCTTTAGATATTCACACAGGAAGGATTGCAAGATCTTTATCACTTATAAAAAGAAAACAAAATGACAATTTAACTTTGATGGAATTAGATTCAATCCTTCGTAAATTTGACTATAAAGATCCTGTTAAATATGATTTTGCATTGTTTGGATTAAGTATTTACGAGAAATTCTGTTAATATAATGATAAAAATACTTGGGAAAATATCCAAAATTGGCCCAGGCGCTTTAATAGCAGCTGCATTTATAGGTCCTGGAACAGTTACTGTTTGTTCTATTGCTGGAAATAGTTTTGGATATACTCTTTTATGGGCAATATTTCTATCCCTAATTATTGCTCTAATACTTCAAGAAATGTCAATACGTGTTGGAATAATTTCTAAAAAAGGACTAACAGAGCTAATTAAAACTGAATTTAGAAACTCTGTTTTTAAAAAAATTTTAATAATATTAATTTTTACTGCAATTATTATTGGAAACACAGCATATGAAGCTGGTAATATCGGAGGTGCAATTCTTGGACTTGAATCATTATTTGGAAATTTTTCATATAGATTTTATGATTTAAATATAAACCTGGCAAGTCCTATAATTGGGTTTTTTGCATTTATAACTCTATATAATGGAAATTATAAATCTTTAGAAAGAATATTAATTTCTATTGTAATTATAATGAGTTTTTCATTTGTAATATCGGCAATTATTACTAAACCCGAACTTAATAAAATAATTGAAGGACTTTTTAAGTTTAAAACTCCACAAAATAGTTTTTTAATAATTCTAGGTTTACTTGGAACAACTGTTGTTCCATATAATATTTTTTTACATTCATCACTAGTAAAAGAAAAATGGAAAAAACCCGATGATCTTAAAATTGCTAAAATAGACCTTTTAATCGCAATTATTCTAGGAGGTTTAATTTCTATAAGCATTATTATAACGGCAGCAAGTATCTCAATATCATCTATTTCAAGTGCAGCTGATTTAGCCTTAGGCCTTGAACCCGTTTATGGAAGTTCTTCTAAATTTTTGATGTCATTAGGATTAATTTCAGCCGGTTTAACCAGTGCTATCACAGCCCCTTTAGCTGCATCATTTGTCGCTTGTGGGTGCTTTGGGTGGAAACCCGATCTAAAATCCTTTAAATTCAGGTCTATTTGGATTATAATTTTGTTTATAGGTACAATTATTTCTAGTACAGGAATTAAACTTATAATTATAATTCAATTTGCCCAAGTAACAAATGCAATACTCCTTCCAATAATTGTCTTTATATTATATTATATAATGAATAATAATAAAATTTTCGGTTCTTACTCCAATTCCCTTTTTCAAAATATAATTGGTTTTTTAATAATAATTTTAATTGTTTTCTTAAGTATAAAAACCATATATACTTTAATTTAGTTATAATATGAAAATTGATATAAATGCAGACATAGGAGAAGGTTGTATTAATGATAAAAACTTGTTTCCTTTAATTTCTTCATGCAATATTGCCTGTGGAGGGCATATTGGAGATAAAGAATCAATAAATAATTCAATTAAATTAGCTATTAATCATGGTGTTAAAATTGGCGCACACCCATCATTTCCTGATAAACTAAACTTTGGAAGAAAATTAATAAAAATTTCTAGTAGTGATTTAGAAAAAAGTTTAACCTATCAGATAAATTTAGTAATTAAAATCGCAAGAAATTATAATAAAAGGATTCATCATATAAAACCTCATGGAGCATTATACAATTTAGCTTTTTCTGATTTTAAAACTTGTGAAATAATTATCAATTGTATAAAAAAATTACCTTATAAAGTTTCTTTGTTTTCTCAACACAAATCATTACTCTCTAGTTTTGCTAAAGAGAATGGAATCAAAATTTATAATGAAGTCTTTATTGACAGAGAATATAATGATGATTTATCTCTTGTTAGTAGAGAAAATAAAAATGCTATAACACATGATCAAAACATAATTAATAAAAAAGTTTTAAATATTATTAAAAAAAAAGAGATAATAAGTGTAAATAAGGTTAAAATGAATATTAAAGCAGATACATATTGCATTCATGGTGATAATCCTAATGCATTAATTATTATGAAGTCTTTAATATCTTATTTAAATTATCATAACATTAATTTAAAATGAAAATAAAAAAAATTGAGTTATCTTTTTTTCTATATAATGAAAATTCTATTCTAATTGAATGGCCAAAAATTATTAGTGAAAATATTCTAGAAGAAATCTTAAACTTTTCAAATAAACTTTCCAAATTAAAAACTATTCATTCTACAATTAACGGATACAACTCATTATTAATTAAATATAAATCAAATATTAAATCATTTGAAAATGAAATTTTTAACTTAAAAACTTTGTATAAAAATAAATCAAATAATGTGCAACTAAATAATAAACATTGGAGAATTCCAGTGTGTTATGAAAAAAAATATGCTCCAGATATTTCTTATGTATCTAAAAAGCTGAGTTTATCATTAAAAGAAATCATAAAACTCCATAGCTTAAAAAAGTACAAATTATTTTTTATTGGTTTTTTACCTGGTTTTCTATACTTGGGAAAATTAGATAACAAATTGAAAATTCCTAGAAAAAAAATCCCTTCAAAAAACTATACAGCTGGATCAGTTGGAATAGCTGAAAACCAAACAGGAATTTATCCAAATGTTAGCCCTGGAGGTTGGAATATTATAGGAAATAGCCCCATCAATTTTTTTGACCCATCAACTATCCCCCCTTGTTTTGCCATAAGTGGTGATACTGTAGAGTTTTATTCTATAAATGAAAAAGAATTCAATCATATAAAACAAAAATCAATAAATAATTTGAATTTTATAAAAAAATTAAATGATTAAAATTATAGAACCAGGATTATACTCCTCAATTCAAGATCAAGGCAGAGAAAATTTTAAAAAATATGGAGTTCCTGTATCTGGGTGTATGGATTCAAAATCATCTAATTTTGCCAACTTTTTATTAAACAATCCTAAAAATGCTGCTCTTATTGAAGCAACACAGTTTGGTCCAAAAATATTATTTAATTTACCAACCTATATTTCTATAACCGGAGCTGATATGGGGCCATTAATTAATAATAAAAAAATTTCAATGAATAAGGCTATAAATATTAATAAAGGGGATATTTTAAAATTAGGAAATTCAAATAATGGATTAAGATCATATATAGCTATTAAAGATGGAATAAAATCTGACTTAGTATTAGGAAGTAGAAGTTTTTATAATGGAATTAGTCCAAAAATTAAATTAGAGAAAGGAGATCAATTTAATATAACTTCAGTTAATAGAAAATTTAACACACTCTCAAAAATTAATTTGAAAGATAATTATAACAACAAATCACTGCTAGTTTTTAAAGGACCAGAGTTTAATAATCTATCTATAAAAGAAAAAAAATTTTTTCACAACAATTACTTTACAATTTCAAACGAAAATAATAGAATGGCTTATAAACTTAATGAAAAGCTAAAAAACAATTTGAAATCAATAATTACTTCTCCAGTATTGCCGGGAACAATTCAGTTAACTCCTGGAGGAGAAGTTATTATTCTGATGAAAGATTGCCAAATAACTGGAGGTTATCCCAGAGTTTTTCAATTAAAAGAAGAATCTATAAATCTTATTGCTCAAAAAAAAACAAATGATGTTGTAAAATTAAAAATTATTTAAATCTTTATCTCGAAATAAAGATTGGATAAAGAATTGTTTATTACTTTTACAAAAATTATACTGAAAGACTCTTAGCATTAGCATGAATCTGATCCTTAAAAATGCAATTATAGTAGATTCTAAGAGCAAGTACCATTTCCAAAAAAAAGATATTTTAATTGAATCTGGAGTTATTAAAAAGATCGATAATAATATCAAAGTCAAAAATGAAAAAATCATTTCTTTTAAAAACCTTCATATTTCTAATGGATGGTTTGATAGTTCCGTTTCATTTGGTGAACCAGGATATGAAGAAAGAGAAACTTTAGAAAATGGTCTTAATACATCTAGTAAATCAGGATTTACCGATATTATATTAAATCCTAATACAAATCCAGTAATTGATTCTCATTCATCTGTTAGTCATATTTATAAAAAAACAAATAATTCACCTACCAAAATTCATGTTTTAGGATCTCTAACTAAAGAGTCTATGGGTGATGACATGGCTGAACTTTATGACATGCATCTTTCTGGAGCTGTAGCTTTTGGAGACTATAAAAAATCATTAAATAATCCTAATATAATAAGAATAGCTCTTGATTATGTTCAAAGTTTTAATGGTTTAATATTGTCTTATCCCTCTGATTTCAATCTTAGTAAAGAAGGTCTTATGCATGAAGGAAGTGTTAATTTAAATCTAGGGATTAAAGGAATTCCTGAAATTGCAGAAACTTCAATTTTGTCAAGAGACTTAGAAATTTTAGAATATACTAATGGAAGAATTCATTTTCCATTTATTTCTTGTGAAAAAAGCTTAAATATAATTAGAATGGCAAAAAAAAATGGACTAAAAGTAACTTGTGGTGTATCTATAGCTAATCTTATTTTTACTGATGACTCTCTTTTTTCGTACAATCCTAATTTCAAATTATATCCACCATTAAGAAGTAAAAAGGATAGAGAAGCTTTAAGAAAAGGTCTATTAGATGGAAGTATTGATTTAGTTTCTAGTATGCATGAACCCGTAAATATTGAGCATAAAAAAGTTGAATTCTCTGAAGCATTAGATGGCTCAATTAGTTTAGAATCTTTTTTTGGTATGCTTAACAGTATATTCACTCTTGAAAAAACTATTTCATTTTTAACAAATGGTAGAGATTTATTCAACATTAAAACTTCGAAACTAGAAATCGGAGAAAAAGCTTCTTTAACTATGTTTTGTCCTGATACAATCTATGAATTTAAAGAAGAACATATTCTTTCTAAATCAAAAAATTGTGCTTTTATTAATTCTGAATTAAAAGGAAAGGTTTTTGGAATAATAAATGGAGAAAAAATAGTCTTAAATAGTGAGTGAGATTTTAAATTACAAGATTCAAAAATCATCTCAATACCCCGATAAAAGTGGTGTTATTTTTTTAATTCATGGCTATGGCAGTAATTCTGACGATCTTTTTTCTTTTAAAACTTATTTACCTAAGAACCTTTCAATTATTTCATTAGAAGCACCAATTCAAATAGAAATGGGAGGTTTTGCTTGGTATTCTATAAATTACAATCAAGATTTTGAAAAATGGTCAAATAATGAAGAAGCTATATCTTCAATAAAACAAATCTATCAAACTATAAATATTCTATTAAAAAAATATAATTTAAATGAAAATGATATAAGCCTTTTAGGTTTTAGCCAAGGAGCTATTTTAAGTTGGGCAATTGGCTTTAATTATCCAAACTTTATAAGAAGAGTTATAGCATTAAGTGGTTATATTAATGAGGAATTAATTAATAATTATAATATTACTTTTAAAGCTTTCTCTTCTCACGGAGTTATAGACCCAATAATTCCAATTGATTGGGCTAGAGCAACAATTAAAAAACATATTAATAAAGAAAATGACAATTTATTTGTATGCACAAGAAAATTGAATAGATATCAAATTAACGTCATTTTTATTTATATCTGATTTAATCTCTGCTTTTTCAAATTTCTTAGGAAGTTATATATCATATTTGGTAAGACTCTTTTTAGAAAA
>CAYUZY010000097.1:0-7239 GCA_964448645.1 uncultured Flavobacteriaceae bacterium | reverse complement strand
ATATCCAATCAAATCAACAATAGTTGGATATATATCCATATGAGACGCCAAGGAATTTATTTCACCTTTAAATTCACTATTTGGCATATATATCATTATAGGGTTTGCAAAACGATTTATAGTTTTCTGATAATATGAATAATATGATTGGTTACTATGATCAGCTGTAAAAATAAATATGGTGTTTTTAAACCAATTAGATTTTTTTGATTTTTCAAAAAACCTTCTTATTGAAAAATCAGTATATCTAACACATTTATGCATAGGAATTAATCCTTGATTAAATTTTTTATCATATTTTTTTGGGATTACATAAGGCTCGTGAGAAGTTATTGTAAAAACAGTTGCTAGAAATGGTTGCTCTTTTTTATCAAGAGTTTTTTTTGTGTATTGCAAAAAGGGTTCATCCCATATTCCCCAGTAACCATCATATTCTTTATCATTGTTAAATTCATTTCTACCATAATAATTATCAAATCCTAAAGTATTTGAAAAACCAAGAAAACCCATAGATCCATTGGAAGCTCCATGAAAAAATGATGTGTCGTAATCCATAGAATTGGCAACAGAAACAATTGATTCAATTTTTTGTTTTGAATATGGTGTAGAAGTATATGAAATTTCAAAAGAAGGTATTCCTGCTAGAATAGAAGGCATACCATGAATTGATTTCCTGCTAGTAGCAAATGCATTTGAAAAAACTAGACTGTGCTCTGCTAAAGAATCTAAAAAAGGAGTATATCCTCTAAAATCTTTAATATTATTTTTTTTATTCATAGATCCCCAATATTCTCTCCCCATACTTTCAAGAATAAAAATTATAAAATTTGGAGAATTATCGTTTAACTCTCTATCATATTGTTTAATTGAATTTAACTCATTTAAAATTTCTTCTTGATTAAATTTATTAATTAGTTCGAACGGCTTTTTAAATAAAGTTTTAAGGATAGTAAAAGGAGTATTGAGAATTATATCGGCATGTTGTGGGTTATTTACATTATCCATAGCATCAATAATTGTAATTGGCCTTGTGCTTTTTTTGAAATCGCCACCTCTTGCCCCCATAATACATAAAGCCATAGTTATTAAAAATATAAAGAGAGAACTTATGTAGTAATTTTTGCTTATAAAAGAGTTTTGATCTTTATGCTTTATCACTTTATAAAAAAAGATCCAGATAAAAAGAAAGAGGAAAAAGATAATCAATAGATGATAGTATTCAGACATATAGTGGAAGATTAATTCTGTTTTATTAGGTTCAGATTCAATAGCTTCTAGAAAAGAACTCATTAATCGATTTAGATTAAATCTGTAATATTCAAAATCAATAAAATTTAACAACATTCCAATTCCATTAAAAATAAAGTATATCCAAATCAATAGATCTTGATAAATTTTTGAAGTATTAATTTTTAAAGGAATTATTGAAAGGAAAATAAAGATAGAATTAAAATAAACTATTGACATGCTATCAAATCTAATTCCATAGTAAAGAAGTTTTAGTAACTGCCAAAAATCATTTATTTGAAGAAGGTCATTATTAAAATAAATAAAAAGTAAACGACAAATACTATAGTTTATATAGATTAAAAAGATTCTATAAATTAAAATAAATATTTCATTTATTCTATAGCCCATATAGAATTGGTTTTTTTGTTTTAAAGATCTAAATATTTATTGATTTTCTTTGGTTTTTTTAATTAACCAACTTATTCCAAAAGAAAAGAAATTCATTTTATTATTAATCCCTGTGCCATAAGAACAATCAAGTTGAAGATTTTTTTTTATTAAATAAGTGAATCCTGAATCGAAATTAAGAAATAGATTATCAAACTCAACTACTTCTCCAAAGGGTTCCATAAAAAAACCGATTTTTTCAGTTAAGGAAGTGCCTATTGCTAGAGTATAAGTTAAATTACCTTTACCACTTCCAAAATAATCATAGCCTAAATTATAACCTAAACCTGTTTTATCAGATAGAGTATGAGAAAAGATCATTCTATTTGAGATTCCAAATGAATTTAATGATAGATCATTTGAAGCTGATGGTATTATAAGAGTTGATAGAAAAGAAATTTCATTATTAATATTTTCTTTTTTTAAAATTTTTAATTTTACTCCTAATTCAATATCACTAATACCTGAGATTTTTGTTTGATCTGATTCTTGATTTTCAAATTGGGCTAATAAACGAAGTTCAATATTATTAGTTAATCCATAACGAACTAAGTTAGTTGGAGCTAAATTCTGAGTTATTGATTTTTTGTTTTCTTTATCTTTAAGTGAAAGATATCCACTTTCTATTTGTAAAGCACCTTTATTTATAGTATTTGGACTTTCAGTTTGATCTGGACGATCTGTTATTATATCTTGAGAAAAAATTAAACTACTTGATAAAAGTAAAATTATTACAAATGAATTTTTTAAATTTTGAGATAAATAGTTAACCATTGTCTTTTTGGCGAATTTATGTAAATTAATTTAAAATAAAATTGAGCATATATAACAAAACAGTTTTAATTATATCAATATATTTGCAGTATTGTTTTAAAAAAGTATGATAAAGAAGAATACAAAGATTGAGTCAATTTCTGAGGAATTTTGGCCAATAATAGATTATAATTATGAACAAATTAGATTTGCAGAGATTAAGGCAAGTGTAATTATATCTTTTTATAGTCTTTTGTTAACTGTTGGTTATACTTTAGATATTTTAGATAATGACAATGTTTATAATCTTTCGGTAAATTCTATTCAAGAATCTATAAAGTATTTTTTTCTTATTCCAGCTATTGTTTTTTCAGTTATATCTCTTAGAAGATGTGTGCAATGTTATCTTCCTAGATTAAATTTTACTACTGAAAAATCACCATTTTTTTTTGGTGATTATCCTGCTCATTATAGAGATTTTAATTCTTTTGAAAAAACTATAAATGAAATTATTGATAATGAACCAGAATACAGAAGACATTTATCTCAAATTGTTTTTGCAACCGGACATATTGCTGCTAAAAAATTCTTTTTTGTTAATAAGGGGATAATCTCACTTATAAGATCAATAGCTTTTTTTGTTTTATTTGGAGTTTTTTCTTATTTCTAAGATACTTTCATTAGCCAATTCTTAATTGGTTTAGATTTTCCTTTTAAACTTAAAGGTTTATTTAAATTAAAACCTTGAGAATTAGTTAACTTATTGTAAACAGAATCTGAAATTATTATTTCACCTGGTTTTGCAACTGAACAAAGTCTTGCAGCAATATTAACATTATCTCCTATAACAGTATAATTCATTTGTTGGTCGGAACCGATATTCCCTGAAATTACCTTTCCAAAGTTTACTCCAATACCAATAGATATTTCAGGTAAACCTTCATTTTTAATTTTATTGTTAAACTCTTTTAGTTCATTAAACATTTTTATTGCAGTATTTACTGCATTTTGATTATCATTTTCATAACTTATTGGCACACCATATAGAACCATTAGCTCATCTCCTATTATTTTATCTAAGGTTCCATTATTTTCAAATACAACATTTATCATTTTTTGGAAATAATTATTTAAAAGAGAAACCACTTTATCGGGGTCTAACTTCTCTGACATTGATGTAAATCCTCTTATGTCACAAAATAAAACACAAACATCTTTTTCTACACCTCCTAATTCTAGAGAATCTTCATTTAGTAAAAGTTCGTCAACTATACTCTCTGAAACATATTTTTTAAAAGTTGATTTTACTTTATTTATATTAGATAAATCTTCCAAAGTTACAACCATGCCTGAATTAACCCCATCATCAAAAACTGGAGAAATAGTTAGATTTACAGCTCCACTAGTATTTTCATTTATGTTGATTTTTAAGTTTTCTTCATAAAATATATGGGAGCTATTTTCTGCTCTTTCAAGTATATCTAATATTTCTTGATTATTATTAAACAGTATTGCGTAGTGATTGTTAATAATAAGTTCTGATTCTACTTTAAAAATTGAACAGGCTGATTCATTAATATATTCTATTTCACCTAACATGTTTATTTTAATAATCCCAGTTGAAATAGAAGACATTATACTGTCTATCATTTTTTTTGAATCTTTTAGTGAGTGAACTAAAAATAAATTATTATAAGTAAGGCTAATTTTTTTGATTATCGAGTCAAAAAGTTTTAAGTCATAATTATTAAAGGTTGTCAACCCTTTTCTTGATTCCTTGTCAAACAAAAAAATACTACCATCTAATTTATTATCACTAATTATCGGTCCAGAGATACAATTTATTTCTGCTTCTTCTAAAAGAGGGTACTTTTTAGGGTTATTTATCACTATTGATTTAAAGTTTTCCTTAAGTTCTTTATGAACACCTCTAGTATCTCTGATTATTCTATTTTCTATTTTATTTAAACTATAGTTGAATGAAGATTGAATGTTAAAGTTTTTAGAGTTAGCATCTTTTAAAAAAATTATTCCTTTAGAGGCATTAAACAAAGAAATTAGAAAATATAAAATTTTATCAAATAAAGGTTTTAAATTTTCATCAGAATTTAACATTTCTGTGATGTCAAATAATGATTCTATTTCTAAAGTTTTATTTTTAAGAAGATTGTTTTTAGCATTAATTTTTTTTCTAAGATTTTCTTTCTCTATTAAATTAGAAATTTGTGAGTTTATCTGATTTAATAACACTTCCTGGTTGCCTTTAGAATTATAGCAGATATATGATAATCCTTTTATTTTATTTTTAATTGAAATAGGATTTACAACGATGTCTTTAAATTTATTTTCTGATTGGATTAATTCAAATTTATTTGAAAAATATTTTTTAGACCAAAGTTTTTTTTCTTTTAAAATTAAATTAAAATCAATTTCTGTAAACTCAATTTTTTTATTTATGAAACTAAAAGAGCTTAGAGATTTATCAAGAAAAATATAGCATATCGAATCATTATCTTCAAGCCATTTAAGCTGTTCTGAAATAATTTCAACAGACGATTTTATTGAAGATATTTTCTTTTGAAATCTATTAAATGAAGAAGACATCTTAAGTTAATTCTTCAATGGCTTCTGATTGAGTTTTAAAAGTTTTGCAATATTTAGTCAATCCCATAATGTTAAATGTTTTTTCAATTATAGGAGCTAGATTGCATAGATATAAATTTCCATTTACATCTTGAAGCTTTTCTATAATCTCTATTAAAATTGAAGCACCAATACTATTAACAATGTTAGATTGTTTGAGGTCTAATAAAAAATTTAATTCACCTTTTTCAATATGTTCATATGCGATTTTTTGAATTTCTTCACCTAAATCTTTATTAAGATATCCATCAGTGTAGATTATATTTAATCCGTTTTTACTTTCTGTATTTATTACCTTACTCATCTTTGTTCTTGTTTTTCACCATTGTTAATGTAGTTCCAGTATGATCTGATTCGTAATCGACATTATCCATCAGTTCTTTAATAAGCATCAATCCCCAACCTCTTTTTTTCTCAGAAACCAACTTATCATCTATATCGGGGAGAGGTATTAAAGAAGCATCAAACCCTTTTCCTTTATCAATAACTTTTATAGTCAAACTATCATCTGAAATAATAAAATTTATAAATATTTCAGTTTTTGTTTCAGAATGTTCAAAAGCATTTATACAAGCTTCGATTAAAGCCATAGATATTTCAGCTGACTTTTCTTCTGAAAGATTCATATGCTTTGCAATGACTTCTGAGGATTGAGTTGCAACTAATTCCATGTCTTTAAGAATTGGAAGTTTAAGCTCAACACTTGGATTTTTTTTCATTTTTTTAATGATTAATTAAATTGGCTTATGATTTCAAATTTATAAAAAATTTTTTTTAATTTTGAAATAAAACATAAACCATTTAATCATGAAGAATTATTCTCTTTATTTTATAAAATTTTTATTTTTTCTAATAGCTATTTTTATTGTTTCTTGTGGATCCCCAAAAAAAGAAGTTGAGAATTCTCATGAAAATGATATTCAAGGGTTTTGGGAAAGAAAAGGTACTATTCAGATTGTTAAGGGCATTCCCGTTGACACTATTATGTATGTTGACTCTGAAGAAACAAGGAATTATAGACAGGTAAAATCTTATTCAAAAGGAGGTCATGTTTTATGGTTAAATAATTTTTCCGATAGCATTAATAATCCATGGAAAGGAGGAATGGGAGGTTATGGAAAATATACTGTACATTCTAATGATTCTCTTTCAGAACATATGTCTCATGGGACAGGTTGGTTTGGAGCTCATTTGAGAAATTATAAAGATTCTTTAAAAGTAAGTAATCAATCATGGAATTTTGACACCAATTTGACTAAAAATTCATATTCACAAATTATGCTTGGAAATAATGATTTAGACGAAACTACCGAAGGTGCTGAAACTTTTGCAGAATATTTTGAAAAGTTTCCAGAAGTTGGTGTAAAGTCTAAGTTAGATGGTGTTTGGAAAAGAGTTTATGAAATTCAATATGTAAAAGGTGTTGCAGTAGATACAACTTCAGTTCCTTCTGATGTAGTCTTGGATGTTAAAGTAATGTTTGATGGACGATATTTATATCAAGTTGATCAAACTAAATTGTTTGATCCAGACAAACAAGAGCATGGAGGTTTTGGAGGTTATGGACAGTTTCAATATGATGGAAAAGGTAATTTGATTGAGTATCATGAGTATGGTTCAGGAATGCAGTATGGTGAAATACAAGATCCAAAAACTGATCCTCATTATGTTTCAATTTCTTTTTATAATGACAACATGTTTCTTCAAATTACTAAAGATACTTTGGGCCAAGGATTGGCTGGTAGAGGATTGGTTTATAAAAAAATAAATTAGATTAGTTATTATGTTTAAAATATTTTTTTCTTTTTCATTGTTTTTTCTCGTTTTCTATTCATGTGAATCTGTAGATGCAAGCACAAAATCTATTAATAACTCTGTTAATTCTTTTGAGAAAATTGATTCAAAAAACGAAAATATTTTTACCACTAATGAAAGAGTTTCTGCTTATAAATCATCTATAAATACTAAAAAATCTGATTTAAATAAAAATAAGGTTTATAATGGATATGGTTCAGTTGGAAAAAAAACTATTAGAAAAGAAAAAAAGATAGAAGAAAATAATTCAAAAAAAAGAAAAATTAATTATAGTTATAAGAAGAAAAAGGCTCATGGAGGAGCTAGTTATTCTGCTTATACTACAAATTAAAATTTAAAACAAACTATCTT